>DASUPL010000159.1:0-27167 GCA_036281155.1 Solirubrobacteraceae bacterium
CAAGGACAGCAGAGCACCCGCACCAAGGATCTCATCGACATCCTTCTGATTGCCGATCTCGCGACCCCACACGCTAAGGGTCTGCGCGACAGCCTCGACGCGACATTCCGCAACCGAGCGCGCCAGCCCCTCCCCTCCACGCTCCCTGCACCGCCGCCAGCATGGAACACGCCCTACGCCCGCGCCGCCGAAGCAGTCGGACTCCCCATCGACCTCGATACTGCTTACACCGACGCCGCGATCTTTCTCGATCCGGTGCTCACCGGCGTCGCCACCGGTTGCTGGAACCGCACACAGAAGCACTGGACCGTCTCCTAAAACCGCCGCTGTCCGCACTTGAGGATAAGTGAAAGAGGCACAACTCACTCCTCCACTTCCTACTTTATACCCCATAGGGGGCTTGATTCAAGCCCCGGGGTGTGCTGCATACTGCTCCGCCGCAGGCCAACCTACGGAAAAAGGGAGTCATGAAATGCGTATGAGCGAGCATGCGGTGGTGATCGCCGGAGGCGGTCCGACGGGGATGATGCTGGCGACTGAGTTGGCGTTGGCGAAGGTCGACGTCGCGGTCCTCGAGCGGCGTCCGGATCACGTGCTCGTCGGCTCACGGGCCGGCGGTTTCCACTCGCGCACGATCGAGTTGCTCGATCAGCGCGGGGTCGCCGATCGGTTCCTCGCGGAGGGTCAGGTGGCTCAGGCCGCGATGTTGGCCACGACCGTGTTGGACATGAGCGACTTCCCGACGCGTCACCCGTATTCGCTCGGGATCTGGCAGAACCAGATCGAGCGAATCATGGCCGCCTGGCTCGCCGAGCTGCCGGTGCGGATCTATTACCGATGTGAGGTGACGGGCTTCGCGCAGGACGACACCGGCGTTGACGTCGAGCTGTCCGACGGCCAGTCGCTGCGGGCGCAGTATCTCGTTGGGTGTGACGGAGGACGCAGCGTCATCCGTAAAGCAGCCGGCATCGAGTTCCCCGGATGGGATGCGACCAAGAGCAACCTGATCGCCGAGGTCGAGGTGACAGAGGAGCCGGAGTTGGGCATCCGTCACGACGCGATCGGCATTCATGGCCTCGGCAGGCTGGAGTACGAGATCCGCGACGGCGAGGTGGTCTACATGGATCGGGGGCCGGTGCGGGTCATGGTGACCGAGCAGCAGATCGGACCCAGCAGCGAGCCCACCCTGAGCGATCTGAGCGAAGCACTGATCGTGGTGTACGGCACCGACTTCGGGATCCACAGTCCCACATGGATCTCCCGGTTCACCGACATGACACGTCAGGCAGCCGCCTACCACGCGGGACGAGTCCTGCTCGCCGGCGACTCGGCGCACGTGCATTACCCGGCGGGTGGACAGGGCCTCAGCCTCGGTGTGCAGGATGCGGTGAATCTGGGGTGGAAGCTGGCTCAGGTGGTCAACGGGACCTCCCGGGAGAGCCTCCTGGATACGTATCACGACGAGCGCCACCCGGTCGCTGCCCGCGCGCTCCAGCACACGATGGCTCAGGCCGCGCTCCAACGCCGGGACGAGCGCATGAAGGCCCTGGTCGATGTCGTGTCGGAACTGGCGAGCATGGACGAGCCCCGCAAACACCTCGCGGGGATCATCTCCGGGCTGGACATTCACTACGACTTCGGCGAGGGCCACCCCCTGCTCGGACGCCGCATGCCCGATCTGGACCTCGTAACCGCCAGCGGCCCGCTCCGAGTCTTCACCCTGCTGCACGACGCCAAGCCGGTACTGCTCAACCTCGGTAAGCCCGACAGCTTCGACATCGCTCCATGGGCTGACCGAGTTCAGCTGATCGATGCGCAATATGACGGCCCATGGGAGCTCCCAGGACTCGGCACCGTCACCGCTCCCACCGCCGTGCTGATCCGCCCCGACGGATACGTCGCCTGGGTCCGAGAGGGCACAGATACCGGACTACCCGACGCGCTCACCACCTGGTTTGGACCGCCTACGGCGGCGTAGCGCACCGACCAGCCCCTTGCAGACAAAGAGCATCGGGGACACAGGTTGAAGGTGATTTGGGGGCTGGCGATTCGGCGGGCATGGGCGGAATCGTGGGGGCTCAAGCCGAGGACTGATTAGCTACTCAGCCAACCCACGCGCCCTGAGCGTGGTCCCACGTTCCGGCGGCGCTCCCGTCGAGCAGCGGGTCGAGGAACGGTCGGACCACGGCCAGTGCTCCATCGAGCTCCCTCGCCACTACTAACAAGGAGCGCCCTGCTTCCGCCCGATACCCCCTCTTCCCACATTTGGCGATCGGGCACATCGAATCGGTCTGGCAACACGAGGCCGCGGCGGCGCGCCTCCGATGTGAGCGCCGCTATCTGCGCTGTGGCGTCGACGCTCGCTCCTCTCGCTATCGCAACGAGGTCCACCAGGTCGCGGAACCTCGTCGATGGCATCTCGCCAGCACCGTGCCTCTCGATCGTCACTGCCACCTTGTCGGCGACGTGATCGACGAGGGGATAAGCGTGGTAGCCGCCTTGCTTGATGTCAACCATGTCCACGAGGGCGAGCGCCGGAACATCCTCGGGCTCGCCGGTCATTCGCAGATCCGACCCAACCAGATCGACGTGAAACCGCGCCCACTGGGTATCTCCAACGTATGCAGTCACCGGCAGCCGTAGGCCGGCAGCGCCATCCGCCACCACTCCCCTAGTCCCAACATCGAAGCGAAACCAATCGCCGACATCCCTCTTAGCTGCCGCGCGCAGATCGGACTCGGCCACCTCCGTCGTCGTCGCCCGGTAGACGTCCACATCCAACGATGCCCTTACTCCAATATCTCGTGCGAGAAGCGCGACGGCACCCTTCACGATCCATCCGTCATCCGCGAGGTAAAGGCGCTCGAGCAACCGGTCGTATGCCAGCTGTCGCTGAAGCTGCTGTGGCTCCCACGGTCCGTCCTTCGCCAGCGCTCGCAATCGGGCTTTCAGGGCCTCGCGAAACGCAGCAGCCGTCTTGTAAGCCCTCACGCTGCGCTCTCCACGATCAAGCCATCAGGCGCTGCGATCGTGGCTGTCTCTCGACGGATATGAGCTCGCGCCTCAGACATCCAGCGGTTCGTCGCTGGGTCGCCCACGAGGTCCAGCATCCACTGAAGCAGTGCGAGCCCATCCCCTTTGCGGAGCCCGAAGCGCGCGGCGTGAGGTACCAGGGCATCGACGACGAGACCCGGCTGCTCGTTCGCTCCCCGCAGCGCATCGCTGACAACATGGGCCACAGCCGCTGGGTCCTCGCGGTCGTAGAGGAGATCCGAAGCGATACGGGCCGGCCTCGTGACGGGCAGCCCGCGCAGCACGATCCACTCCTCAGGCCCGAGACGGCGCCGGTGAAGCCGCACGTCGCTCCGCCGCGATTGGCGACGACGATCCACCGTGAAGTCGTGTTGATCTTCCGGCAGATGCCCCAGCCCATACATATCCGCCGCCGATCTGTGCGAGACGACCCCGTCAGAGGAGCCGCGTTCCCATCCCGTCACCGCCGGCGCGAGCTGGAGCCACGCAGCGCGAAGCTCGAGATGATCTGGTTCGGGTGCTCCAGCCATGCGGTACACGCCATGTGCAACCCGTCGCATGACTGACCCATCCGCCGTGAGGCGGTCGATCGTGGTCTGCCCAACACCAGCGTTGAGGGCTTGCCGCCGGGTTACGAGCCCCCACTGATCCTCCGCGATCTCGTTCAGACGCCCAAGTGCTGGATAGCTTTCCATTGCTGCATTATACCCCTATTTCGGTGTATTTTGAAGCCCTATCATGCATGTGATACTTCGTTATACCCTGTCAACGAAGGCTTTTGCAGTATCGCATGGTTGTTCAACGACACCGGCGCATCGCGTAGAGCTTCGGAGCATCAGGCCGACATGGTCGAATCAGCGTTCTCGGGCAACTCCGAACGTCGAGGACCCCCAACTAGCTCAGGCTCGTGGTGGTCGTCGGACTGGGACTTGCCAGCAGGGTTGGCACGGAGGCACTCTGGCTAGGGCAAACTTACGAAAATCGTCATTTTGCCCAAGTCTCAGGTTGCACTGGCCGACTCAACGGCCCCCTTACGGAGTACTCAACGCGTGTATCTGAGAAGCGCGTCGAAGCGTTTGCGTAGGAGCCCGAGTTCGCTACTCGCGATGAACTGCTTGATGAGAACCTTCCCGAGAGCTGCGATATATCGATTCGCTTGCGAGCATTATGAATCGGATACTCGACCTGCGAGGATGCGAGTCGAGGGTAGAGAAGTTGCTCCTACGCATGAAAGTCAAGTGGCACTTGCGTGATCGCTTCCCTGACCGGGCAGGGGTTTGACGTGCAGCGGGCGTGTCTGATGCTCGGGGTGTTCGTCTCTGGCTACTACGACTGGAAGGTGCGTCCTCCATCGGTGAGAACGCTGAGGCATGCGTGGCTTGCTGGTGAGATCGCGCAGGTCCACAAGGACTCGGGCGGCACCTATGGAACGCTGCGCGTGACCGCTGAGCTTAGATACGGCCGCGGGATCCACGTCGGCAAGGAACAGGTGCATCTGCTGATGAGACGCTTGGGAATCTATGGGCTACCGAAGCGCCGGCTGCCCCGGGGCGCGAGGGTCGGCAAGGCGAGCTCGTTGGATCTGGTGCGTCGACGCTTCAGTGCCGATGGTCCTGACCGGCTGTGGATGACCGATATCACCGAGCACCCAACCCGGGAGGGCAAGATCTATTGCTGCGCGGTGATCGACGGGTTCTCCAGGATGGTCGTTGGCTGGTCCATCGACAGCCGACAGACCGGGCTCTTGGTCGCCAACGCGCTCGGCATGGCGTTGAACCGCAGAGCACCGAGGGAGGGAGGAATCATTCACTCCGACCAGGGGGTCCAGTTCGCGTCATGGGTCTTCAGCCAGAAGGTCACCCGTTCGACAATGCCATGGTCGAGGCGTTCTGGGCTCGCATGCAGGTCGAGCTGCTCAACCGCCGAAGGTGGAATACACGCGTCGAACTCGCCACCGCGATCCACGACTACATCGAGATCTGGCACAACACACGCAGACGCCACAGCGCCCTGAACATGCTCACACCCAGCGAATACGAGAACCACCACCAACAACGACAGATCGCCGCCTGATTCCAGATCATCGACTCCAAGAAAACCGGGTCAGATCAACAACTCCACCAAACCAAGGTCAGACCAAAGTCGCCGCCAAACACAGGATCGCTCACAAATGGGGATGGACCCTCATCAGGCCCATCCCCGTCATCACCTGCTATGCCGCATAGGCATGGCCTAGGCTATGCCATGCGGACTAGATTAGAACCATTCGATAGTGCCACCTTCTAGTTCAATCTGGTTGTTGCCGGTGTAGGTGCCAGTGGTGTTTGCTCCACCACACACGCCACCGGTCCCTTGCGACTTGATGCTGTGGACTTTGGAAATCTCGACAATTTTTTTATTCGTGTTTTGGAAGGCTACCCCTAACAGATGCTGCGGGGCGAGATGCACTTCACAGCCTGCGCCTAATGGGTTGATTAAGACTCCGTTCTCGAGTTGGACTAAGCCATTGTCGGCGTTGAATAAATACAGCGCCGGAGTAATGTGTGTTTTTATGAAACCAAACGCTGTGCAGCCACTGTATTTCACTTCGACTAACTGATGTAACGCTAATAGCGATGTTACTGTCCCGGACGTCGACGCCGTGGTGCATGTAACGGTACCTGCGCCTGTCAAGAACACCTGGTTGCCTAGCTGTTTGCCTTTGAGTGCTCCTGTTTTATCGGCATGGAACTTCTGTGCTGACGCAATCGATACCACAGCCACGCTGAGTGCACACACAGCGACTATGGTAAGCGCCAGTATTTTAATTTGCCTCACTATATCTCCTTATTGACTTGTTGACATGACTGGGTGTGGCTTTGAACAATGATTACATGGCCGCACTCCAGCAATAAATGATCGGCTAGCCTACTGTTCATTATTTGCGAACAGTCCTTGCATCATGGCAGCCACGAATGTTCTCGTCAAGCGAATAGTTCCTTATGTTTCTCAATATTTTGGCATACCGCACAGTGGTGTCTCTCACTACGCCGCGCGGCAGCGCATGATCTCAGCGCAACGAGGCCGAGCCTAGTACTCGCCGCGCCGATCGCTGCTCTGTCTACGCTTGACCTTCCGCTGAACTCTGAGACTCGTTCCAGCTCTATATGGCCAGGAGCCAAACATGTGTCCCGACTTGAGCGCAGAACCGGCCGCGCCTGCTGCCTCCCAGCCTTATGCGCCCTTCTCGACCCGCATCGCTTTCGTCGCCTGCTGACAACCGGTAACATTGATCTTGGTGCTCTGCGTGATCTGCGCACCGTTCTGGCCGATGATCGTGGTCGGCATCGCCAACGGCCGAGGGATGGTTTCGGTCACCGTCCTCGTCACATGCCTGAGGCGGCCATGCACGCGCCTGGCTACGCGCTTGCGGACTCTAGCCTTCTTGGTCGACGCACAGAACTTCCCGCTCGCGGCCAACACTGAGTTGCTGCCCTGGGGGAGCCTGGTTTCGAAGCTGGTGATGGGAGCGTCGGGGACCGTTTCGAAGCGGCTGTGGGTGATTCCTTTTTTGATGTCGGTCTGGCCGTCGAGGATCACCGTCACGCCTTCGCCCTGCAGAACGAACTCGACGTCTGGGAAGGCGGCGCCTCCGTGGCTCACCAGGATCGCCGGGCCTTCTAGCGGGACATTCAGGACTGGCGTCACGGCCTTGGCGGTGCCGATGAACGCGCCAGCCGGGCAACCCGCGGGGTTGGCGTTGAACTGAGCCTCGGCGCAAGCTTTCTGCAGGGTTGATAGGCGCGCTGGGAGCTGCAGCGGGAGCGTCAGGACGACCTTGTGGATGTTGGCTTCGCCCCGGCGAGCGGTGACCTTCACGGTCAGACTGGCGCCCTTTGCTTTGCTCGTAACTCCATGGGTTGAGGCCGTCAGCCTTGGTTTGAACGGTAGGGTCGCGCAGTCGCTGGCCTGGAAGGGGTGAGAAGCGTTGGCGATCATCCCAGTCGGGCTCACGAGGGTTGCGGCAATAGTCTGGAAGTCGCAGTTGGTCGGGTTGAAGATGAAGCCGGGTCGGTCGATGTCGAAATCAATGCGACGGATATTGAGGCCGATCCCGTTCAGGGCCTGCGGCAGCGCGTCGCTTGTGACCGTCAGAGCCGACGTGCTGGGGTCGATTGAGATCCCCGCCCTCACCACCTCACTGCCATGGCCGGTATTACCGGCCAGCAGGAATGGCCCGGCCTGCGCGGGAGTCACGATCGATAGTCCGAAGGGTCGGCCGTTATAAGGGCCAGTGAGGAAGACCTTGGTTCCGGTTACCGTCAGAGGCTGGGCTCCCGCGCCAATCGTGACGGAGCCCGTCCCGATCTGCGAAGCGGGTGAGCAAGTGCCAGCATTTGCGTTTGCTTCAGGGCACTGTTCCACGCTCTTGACCAAGCCGAGTAGGCCCGGAGGGGTCGTGACGCTGACGCGGCCGAACGGCTGGTCCGCGTCTTGTCGGGTAAGCGAAACTGCGAAACCCGTGAAGGATCCGGCGCGAGCGGTATCGGTCGCGCCAGCCCGGAGAGACGGTGCGAACGTTGGCGGAGTGCAGCCTTCGATTGCCATCGGCGGGGCTGTGATGTTCGACGGTGTCACTGAGCTCCAAGAGGTGAGGCGCGCCTGGGCGACCACGTCGCCACATGTCGATGGGTTGACCAGCGGCGCGTCCTGCCCGCCCTTCGTCGTAAGTTCCAGCTGGCTGAATGGGAGCTGCGGTGTTTCTCTGAACACCGTCGTCAGTCGCCCGGTCGCCTGATTCAAACTCGTGTGGCCCTCGAGCTTGATGACGATCCCGTAGCCTTCGGCTTCGAGCAGGAGCGGCGCCATGCGACCCGCCTCAGCATCCGCCGGGCCGCACGGTGAGCATTCCGGCGTCCCGAGGAACACGCTCCCCCGCAGTGGGAGCGCGAGAAGCGGAGTAGTGATGCTGACCTGCCCGATCTTCGATTGCCGCGGGCAATGACCCGCAACACCACTACGGAGTTCGAACTCAGCTTCGCTGCAGGCCAACAGCCCGTTTGCCCCGGATGGCGATAGGGCCGTGCCCGGCGGAAGTGTCAATTCTACAGAGCGAACATCTGCGCTGGCGAGGGTTTCGAGGCCTTCCGCCTGCGGTACTCCCAGCTTCACGCTGTATCCCGCCGGAACGCCTACTTGGAGTGTATCTGGCGCAACCCTGACGTTCGGAGAGAAAGGCAGTGCTCCACAGCCACTCATGGCAGGTATAGACGCTTCTGCGAGCCGAGGCAGATGTCCGAGCGCCCCAGGGCTCTGCCAGGAGTCTCCCGATACGACCACACTCGCTTCGCTCCCGAGACAGCTCGTCGGCAGTGTCAAGAACGGCCGCGGTTCCAGATTGCTCGCGCACCCTGAAGCGCAGGGCGAATGTTCAGGCCCAAGGCGTTGAGAGTCGTGGGCACTGGACGCCGGCACGCCCCACACCGTCAGCGCCGCGAACCGGACAGGGTCGGCCTCGCTGATACTGGAGAGCTGGGCGGTTAGCGCATAGTCACCGTCGCTGCCCACGCGGAAGAATATCGGGATGTGATAAAAGCCGCCGACCGTAAAACCAAGCTCCGCCGCCTCTCCTGGAGGTGGTTCGATGTTGTATACGGGCGCATACTGATGCGCCGTGCCCAAGCCATAGAAGCCCAGATGCATCACGCCAACCTGTGTCTCGCCGGGACAGTTATTGTTGTTGTAGCTCTGAAACGCGATCTGGCTGCAGCGAGGTACGGCATTTGGGTCGCCGACCATTCCCGGTGGCAGGGCCACTTCCAGATCCTTTACGTTGGTATTCAGCAGCGGGCAACCCGGTGTGAGGCTTTGAATCAGTTCACATTCCACCGTCTTGTTGATCGCCGACACATTGAACGCCATGAACGTTGTGAACCCGACAGGGTGCGACCCTGCCTGCAAGACGTGTGCATCTTCAGCGGCGATGTCGCTCGTCAACGATACCCCGAAGGGTATCGCTTCATCACTCACGAGCGTGCTCTCGACCGCAGTCGCTGCATCCGCCCCGCCTCCAGCGATCGTCACAGACCCGTGGAGCACACCGGACGCTTCGGCCGCTACCGAGACGAAAATTCTCAACTTCACCATTTCACCCACAGGCACGACTACCGCGCTTTCGCAGCGTTCCTTAGTTGGACAGCTCATCCCTTCCGGCAAGAGTTCTTGGCTACCCGTGACCGCTTCGCCTACGATCGCAGTCGCGGTTACCCCGGCCGGCAGTATCTCGGTCACGGTGAAGGTACTGCCGTCAGTCGGGGCATCGCCGTCGTTAACGGCCGTCACTTCATAGTAGTCACCTTCGTCGCCGGGCTTGAAATACGTGGGCGCCGACGTCGCCATGACACCCCAGTGCGGCCTGTGCATCGAAGCTTGGGCGGCCGCCGTTGACACCAGCAATCCCACGAGCAGCACAACGGTCGCCGGCACGCAACATACGCATGTGCGGCGGAGAGGGCCCACGGCGAGTCTTGCCATCACAGACCTCATCTACGCTGCTCCCTCTTTCGCAGGTGCTGTGTATGGCGCGCCGACGCGCGATTCGCGGTCGACTTCGGACCATATCTCTTCCGAGCGAGCGTCCGACATACAGTTCGTGCTTTCTTCGGTCGCTTTGTGCATGCCCTCAGCGCCCTGGCGAGCTTTTGCGCACGCGTGACTGTTAGCCGTCGGGGCGTCGCCGGTGTGATGTTCCCCGACATGCCGCTACCCCCACCGCTGACGAGTTCAGTGAAAGCAGGAGCGCTCGGCGCTCCGCTCTGGCAGTCGCTCACACACGCCGCCGATGTCACGGGCAGAGAAATACCACCGTCGACTCGCGCGTCATAGACGTCCACCAGATTGTCGCTGTCAGTGGCTGTCAGCTGACTGAGGGTCGCGAAGAACACGTCGCTGCCGCTGGCGCTGGCGTCGAGGAACACGTCGTCAGCGGGACTGGTGGAGCTGGAGATCAAGGAGATGCACCCGATACTAACGACACATTCACCCGAGCCGTCAGGCTGGTACTCGTAGATCTTCACACGTGGTCCGTTGGCGCCAGTGGCAAGGTTGTCCGAGGAGGAGAAGAACAGACGACTGCCATCATCGCTCAGCACACGTGCTCGATGAAAGGGTGTGTTCGTGAGGTGTTCCGCACTCGCGCCCAGGAACGCGCCACTGCCGGGCCGTATGCCGGCCGGACTGCAAGACGCGCACACAAGACTCCCCGTCATGGCGCTGTACGCGTATACCTCGCTATCAGGCTGGCCGGTAATCCGATCGGTGTTATCGAAGCCGGTCAGGCTGTTGAGGGACATGAACGCCACGTGCGTCCCATCCGGAGCAACATAAGACTTCAGATCAGATTGCCTGCTGGTCCAATCCCTGCTGTCTCCCCCTGCGAGCGTCGCGATGAAGCTCAAGGTGTTGAGATGGCTTTGGGAATCTTCATGCGACACATACAGGTTGGGTTGCCCGTCGGCTCCTTCGCCTTCGATGAGTTCGCCTGTGGCGACAAAGTAGACGTACGCGCCATCGCGTGACGTGCCCAGCACGCCCTGCACGCCGGCCCCGGTTGCCACGTCGAGCGGGTTGGTGTCGACCGTCAGATCGCTCGTCTGACCGGTGTCGACGTTGTAGCGATAGAGGTCAGAACTGTTGTTCGCTTCGCCCGTGTTGGAAGCTGTCGTCAACTCAGCCGCGCTGGTGAAGTACACAAGCGAGCCGTCTGTCGATGCCGCCCAAAACCGCGCGGGCGCGGGCGCCGGGTTTTTCGGAGACGCGCCGGGCACCGGGGCGGAGATCTCGACAGTGGTGGTCCCATCGATGCGGTCGTAGATCTCCCGCATACCGCTTTGCGCAGGGTCAGGCTGCCCTCCGTTCGCGGTGGCCTGAAACACGATCCTGGAGCCGTCGTCGGAGATGGCGTGTTCGACTCGCGACCACGCGTTGCTCGCGATGCTCGAATAGAACACCCCAAAGGACGCGCCGCTCCCAGCTCCCGGCGAAGCGCCTTCGGCCGCGACAGTGCCATCCGGGAGAACTCCCACGAGGCGCAAGACCCCGTCGGCGTTCTCATAGAGGCTTTCCGGCCCCAATGGTGCGCCAGTACCTTCAAGCGCGCCGTTGGACTCGAAGAGGATGTGGCTGAAATCGCTCGACGCGCCAGCGAAGGCCAGAAGGTCTTCGCCCTGGTAGCAGCCTTCGCATTCCCTCGAAGGGATCACGGCGGGCGCCGCGGAGTTCACCAGCGTATACGCCCCATCGGGGTGTCGTAGAAACATGTTGTAGAGATCTTCAGTACCCGGCGGCATGTCGTCGGTCAAGGACTGCCACGGCACCTTGACAACGAGCTGCGATAGGTCTTCTGAGAAGTCGTAGCCGATTGGCGACCCGCCAAACGTTGTGCCGTTAGGTGTCGGGGGAGTCACATCCTCCGTGATCCAGCCCCTGTCTCCGCGCGAGCTTCGCCGTGCGTCGGGGAGCAGGCTTGCCTGCGCACCTGAGAATGGGCCGTTTCCCATATATGAGACGGCATCCCCGCTCGGGGCGCTCTGTGCCGGATGCTGGATGAAGGGCACCCTTGAGACGGCGTCGTATCCGCCCTTCGTCACCGGCGAAACCTGCTCATACGCGCGGCAATCCGGCAAATGGGCTGAGGAGTCGCCGCGCAGCGCTTCGGCCGGACATGCGGCGACGGCGTTGGCCGAACAGGCGAGCGCGGAGAGGGCCGTCAACAGAGCCACCCCCCATTGGATATGGGTGGCGCGGAGCACAGACCCGTTGCAGCTCACAATCATATTCTCGCTTTCTCCAGGACGTGTCCTGCGGTCCACAAAGGGCATAGTTCAAGTCAACCAACTGATGCTATTTACACAACTACAGGTAAGAATCCAGTTACGTGCGTTATCCTGACTATAAACACCGCCATAACTTCTACACGACTAGGATCTGGGCGTCAACCCCAGGTCTGGGCGGCCTGGGGTATCCTCCATCGCCCACAGCGCCACCTGACCCTCCTCAGTCTGCTGCAACGGGCGGCGTTCCCGCTGCACCCGAGCTCGGCCCATTTGTTTCTACTTTTGTGCTTGGGTGACGGGCCGCACGTTCGCACTTCTTGCGCTTGGACTTCTTCTTGGCATGCGGCACTGCTTCAGCGCGTGGGCCAGCTTGCTGCGCGTTCGTGATCGGCTTGGGCGCGCTTCGTCTTCGAACGGAACGTCAGGAGCGGGAATGCTTTCGAGGGCGTGAACTGCGAAAGGAAGGAGGCAGTCGTGAATGAGCGCCATTCGCCGGCCACGCTACGTCGGCGTTCGTGGCGACCGCACGGTAGTAGTAGGTCGTCCCGGGCTGCAGGTAGTTGCCGAACGAGAACGTGACCGAGACGCCGTACCAAACCCCAAGCCGGACACCGACGCGGACTCCGACGAGCTTCCAGAGCTACGACTCCACAAAAACGGGGTGAGATGAGACAGTCCACCAAACCACGTCCCTCCAGTGGCTGGTGGCGCGGGCGTGGGCTGCGTCTCTGGCCTCGATCTCATCGACTTCGATGTCGGCTAGGCGCACCGTCATGTCGAGTGCGTCTGCTAGCGCCGCGCGGTGCTCCGTAGATCAACCTGGATCGCGGCAGGTTGCGCGGGATCGCTCCAGCCATGAGGTCCAGCAGCGCGCAGGTTCGTTTGAAGCGCGCGGTGGGCTTCTCATACCGCTCGGGGTGGGCTGGGCGGTCTGTGTGTTCGGCGTTCCCCGCGCTGCACGGCGGCTACATATTCAGCCAGCACTGCTCGTAACGGACAGCCAGAGCAACAGCCCACTGTGCGAGCAAAACAGTACCGATTTGGTACCTCACCGCCGCTTACTAGCCCGCCGCCTCGACCTAAAACTGGCTAATTAGCAGGTTTTTCTTCTATCGGGGAGACAGGATTTGAACCTGCGACCGCCCGGCCCCCAGCCGGGTGCGCTACCAGACTGCGCCACTCCCCGTGGCAAAACAAAGCGGGCGACGGGAATCGAACCCGCCCTAGAAGCTTGGAAGGCTCCTGTGCAACCACAACACCTCGCCCGCACGTACGGACTTGGCCATGTTACCGACGCTCCTCCACGGGCACCGCTCCCGACTCGTCGACGAGGCCCTGGGGGGGCCAGGGGCCGCACCAGTTGTCGCGCGCGCCGTCGAGCGTGACGGTGGAGCCGTTGAACGCGCGGCCGAGCGGCGAGGCGAGCAGCGCGACGAGCCACGCGTGCTCGGCGACGGAGCCGAGGCGCTGCAGCGGTACGGTGCGGGACATGCCCGCGCGCACGCTCGCGGGGTACTTCGCGAGCACGTCCGTTTCGAAGTGCCCCGCCGCCACCGCCGCCACCGCCACCCCAGCCGCCGCCCACCGCGCCGCCAGTTCGCGCGTGAGCGCCTCAACGGTGGCGCGCGCGGACCCCGAGTGCGCCATGCCGGGCATGCCGTTGTGCGGCGAAAGCGTCACGTTCACGATCGTGCCGCCGCCCGCCCCCTCGAACGCGAGCTCGAACGCCGCGTCGGCCATGTTGAGCATCCCTTCGACGTTCAGCCGCCACACCGCGCGCCAGCCCTTCGCGGCGATCAGCTCAGCGGGGCTGAAGAACTGTCCGCCGGCGTTGTTCACGAGCAGATCCAGCCGGCCGCGGCCATCGAGCACGCCGCCGATCATGCGCCGTGCGTCGTCGCGCTCGCGCACGTCGCCGACCATCCACTGCACGTCGCCGCCCGCCGCCCGCAGCTCAGACGCCGCCTGCTCGAGCACGTCCTCGCGGCGGCCGCAGATCGTGACGCGCGCGCCGCAGCGCGCGAGCTCACGCGCGGTCTCCCTGCCGAGGCCCGTGCCGCCGCCGGTGACGAGCGCGACCCGGCCGTCGAGCACCCCCGGGGCGAAGATCTCCGATCGCTCAGCTGCGACGCTCATGGCGAGCGATCATAGGCGCCCGTCCGCGCGGCGGAGCGCCCAGCCGGCTGTCCGTCCCCGTTCGCAGCTACGGTTCACCCGTGTCGCGCAGGCCATTGGTCCCTGTTCTCGGGCTCGCCATCGGCGACTACGTGCTTTGGAATTGGTCGTTGAACGGCAATCACGAGGTGCTCGCGCTCATCGCCGGGCTGACGCTGCCGCCGCTGGCGGTCGCTTGCGTGTGGCTGCTCGCGCTGGGCGCCGCCGACCTGATCGCCGCGACCGTCCGTCGCCCGTCGGCGCGTTCGAGCGCAGGCGGCGCACGTCGTCGCAGGCGCCGCCGCGGCGGTCGCTCCTCAGCGCCCGCCGGCACGGCCGAGAGCGCGCAGGCAGCCGCGGCGAAGGCCCGCGCGGATTCGCGCAAGCTCGCCGCTTGACCCGAGTCGCCGCACGCGCATGAGCGGCCGTCCCTCCAGCGGACCTCCGTCCGGGGATCCCCCCGCCCCCGACCGTCCTCCCCGCCGCGGTCCCCCCCGCCGCTCGCTGCGGTTCAGGCGCATCCGCGCGGCGCTGATCGCGCTCACGGTGCTGATCGCCGCGGCGGCGCTGGTGGGCTACGTGTACGAGCACCACCGCAAAGGCAACATCTATCACCCGCATGCGCGCTTCATCCCGCAGCCCACGCCGACGAAGCTGCCGACGAAGGGCCCCGACCGGTTCGCGTGGCCGATCTACGGCTACACGAAGAACCACACGCGCTTCTTCCCCGCCCCCACGCGCGTGCGCCCGCCGTTCAAGGGCCTGTGGGTGCGCAACGAGCACTCGCTGCTGGAGTTCCCGCCGGTGATCCACGGCGAGCGCATCTACCAGCTCGCGGACAACGCGGTGCTGAGCGCGATCGACAAGCACACGGGCCGTGTGCTGTGGAAGAAACCGCTGGGCAAACTTTCCGCGTCGACGCCGGCGGTGACGACGAACACGGTCTACGCGACGGTCCTCTCGAGCGGACATCCGCACAGCCCCGGGCGGATCGTGGCGTTGAACTCCGCCACGGGCGCGATCCGCTGGACGCGCTCGCTGCCGAGCCCGAGCGAGTCCTCGCCGATGATCGACAAGGGGCGCGTGTTCTTCGGCTCCCAGAGCGGGCGCGTGTATGCGCTGAACGCGAGCACGGGCAAGCTCGTGTGGACGTACAGGGCGGCGGGCGCGGTCAAGGCGAGCCCGACGCTGTCGGGCGGCGCGCTGTACTTCGGCGACTACTCCGGGCACGTGCAGGCGATCTCCGAGCGCAGCGGGCGGCGCCTGTGGCGCAGCGGCTCCGAAGGCGCGCTGCTGGGCAGCGGCACGTTCTACTCCACCCCCGCGGTGCTGTACGGGCGCGTGTTCCTCGGCAACACCGACGGGCGCGTGTACGCGTACGACGCCTCCAGCGGCAGGCTCGACTGGGCGGTGCAGACGGGCGCGTACGTGTACTCCTCCCCCGCCGTGACGAACGCGCCGAGCCTCGGCCCGACGGTGTACATCGGCTCCTACAACGGCACCTTCTACGCGATCGACGCCCGCTCGGGCCGCATCAGCTGGCACTTCAACGCCCGCGGGCGCATCTCCGGCTCGCCGACGATCGTGGGGCGCACCGTGTACTTCGCGGTGCTCGGCCGCCACCACACGTACGGCCTGGGCATCTCCACGGGCCGTGTGCTGTTCGAGAAGAACACCGGCTCGTTCGACCCCGTGATCAGCGACGGCACGAACATCTACCTCACCGGCACCACCGCGCTGTACGCGCTCGCGCCGATCGACGCGGTCGCCTCGCGAGCGAAGCATGCGCGCAAACACAAACGCGCCGCGCGTCACCGTCAATCTCATAAGAGGATCGCGCGGCGGCATCACAAGGGCTGACGGGCGTCATCGTGTTTTGCGCGTACACGAGTCGCCCGTGCCGAGCGCTCGCGCGAGTGAGAAGCGCGCCGTGACCGTCGCTGTGCCCGCCGCGTCGAGGCGCACGTCCGTCCAGCCGCCCGGCGCTCGGCCGACGCAGCCGCTGCCGTGCGTGAGCGTGAGGTAGCGGCTGTAGCGCACGCGGGCCGTCAGGCTGCCAGCCGAGGAGGAGCGCACGACGAACGAGTCGTGGCCCAGTGACAGCAGCGTTCCTGCTCCGCTCAGCAGCGGCGTCGGCGCGAGCACGCGGTAGACGCGCCAGTGCGCGCTCGCGAACGCCTCCCGCAGATACGGCAGTCCAGCGCGGATCAGGCGGCCCTCCTGAGAGCTCGACGGGTCGAGCCTCACATCGGGCAGCGCCACATAAGCGACCGCCTGCTCGCGCAGCCAGCCGTGATAGCTCGCCGCGGTCAGCCCCGGCGTGAGCAGCACGCGGTCGAAACGTGTGTCGAGCTGCTTCTCCCAGCCGCGCGCCAGCGACACGTCGTCCGCGAGCAGCGCCGCCTCCCAGTGCGAGCGCGTCAGCGGCACCTCCACCCGAACGGGACCCCGCGCCGCCGCCGCGCCCGCCAGAAAGCTCTTCACGGGGACGTAGTAGGACGCGCTCGTCGCTTCGCTGCCGGCCACGGCGAGCGTCTCGCGCACCGGCCCCCACACGAGCCACACGGCCGTCGTGCACAGCGCGGCGGCCGTCGCCACCGACGCCGCGATCGCCGCTCGCGTCGTCGCTGTTGTCTCCGTCGCCACTGCCACAGTCGTCGCCATCGCTGCTGGCGTCACCGTGCTCGTCGCCGTTGCCGCCTTCGACTCCGCCACCCTCATCACCGTCGGAGTCCAAGTCAGACCCGCCGCACTCGACGTCGACTTGCGATCGCCGCCACCAGCAGGCCCTCTCAGGCGCGCACACAGCAACAGTGGTCCCGCAAGCAGCACGCCGTAGCGCTCCACGTTGCTTCCGACGGGCGTATGCACCAACACGCACCCCACGCACGCCACCAGGTAGAGCAACCCGCCGATCCTCAGGGTCATCGCCTCGCGCGGCAGCGCGCACACGAACGCCACCGTCACGAGCGCCGTCACCGCGAACGACAGCGCCGGGAAGGGCTCGTAGCCGCCTTCGGGGAACAGCACGACCAGAGCCAGCACCACCACCGCCGCGGGCGCCGCGAGCGCGAGCAGCGCGCGTGGCGAGCGATCGGACAGCGCCACCGTCAGGCCGACCAGGCCAAGGAACGCGCCAGCCACAGGACTCGCGCACGCGCACAGCGCCGCCAGCACGCCCGCCCACACTGGATGCCCGCGCCGCAGCGCAAGCACCGCGGCGAGCGCCAGCGCCACGCCGAGCGCGAACGTGACGCGCCCCGACCACACGTCGCCGAGCGCCGCGACCGCGAACCACGCCGCGCCCCAGCGCGCGCCGTCGTGACAACCCCAGCGCGCGCCCGCGCCATCGCCCCAGCGAGCGCCGTTGCCGCAGCAGGAGCGCGCGAGGCGCTCGAACAGCACGCTCGACGCCAGCACCGACAGGCCCCCCACGAGCTTGATCCCGAGCAGCGCGCCGAGCGGCGGGAACAGCAGGCTGTAGCCCGGCACGTGGTGGCCGGCGTACCAGCGCTCGTCCCACACCGTGAACCCCAGCTGGCGATACACGTCCACGCGATACACCTGCGCCGCGAGGTCCGGCGTGCGCGGGTCCGCGAGCAGCCACACCGCGATCAGCGCCGCCGCGAACGCCGCGATCCCCACCCGCCCCGACGCCGAGGTAGCCGTGTTTTTCATCCGCACGCCAAGATACTCACGGCCATGGTCGCTCAAACCCACTCCAGCGCGCTCGCCCGCGCCAGCGCCGCGACGACTCGAAGCGCGCGCCGCAGCGCCGCCCGAGCCGCTCTCGCGGCGGCCGTCGCGTGCGCCGCGCTCGTCCTCGGCGGCTGCGGCACCGGCCATCCCAAGGCGATCTCCGCCGCCGAACTGGCCGAAGCGCAGACGTTTCCCTACTACACCCTCTACTGGGTCGGGCCGCGCTTCGAGGGACACCCCCTCGCGGCCGCCGATGGACTGAACGGCTATCTCACGGCGCTCGGCGACAGCGTGTACTACGGCGACTGCGTGCAGAACAAGGGCCTGTTCGGCAGCGGCACGTGCGTGCTGCCGCTGCAGGTCACCACGGTGCTCTACCGCCTGCACTCGAACGCCGCGCTCGGGCCGCAACGCAACATGCTCCTGCGCGGCGTGCCCGCCACCACTTACGACGACGGGCGCTCGATCGAGATCTACAGCGGCCGCGTCGCGATCGACGTGTTCTCCGACACGTTCGCCCACGCGCTGCGCGCCGCGCGCCGACTGCGCCCGCTCAACGCCCCCGGGAGCGCCTCCGGGCCGCTGCCCGCCCCGATCTACTGCCCAGGCCTCTCCGGACCCCAGGAACCCGCGCTGCGGAGCGTCATGGCGTCGCTGCCCGGCCGCGTCTGCCAGATCACCGCGGAGCGCGCCGCCTACGCCAAGAGCCTCACCGGCGCGTCGGGGTGAAGGCCGATCGCGCGTCTCGAAAGCGTGCCGGCGACAGCCCGTAGCGACGCCTGAACTCGCGCGCGAAGTGCGGCCCGTGGCAATAGCCCACCAGCCGCGCCACCGTCGCCACCGGAATCGCGCGCTGCTCCAGCAACAGCTCCGCCGCCACGCTCATCCGCCGCGCCAGCAGATCCTCCCGAAACGTCGTATCGCCGCACTGCGCGTAAGCGCGCTGGATCTGGCGCGGAGAGCTCGACACCGCGCCCGCCACCATCTCGAGCGTCAGCTCGTGGCGGTAGTGGCGCGCAACGACCACACGGGAGAGGAGATATGTCCGGTGAAGCGCCGCCGCGGTGTCGCTGTGCACACCCTCCAATCCGACGCACGCGAGACGGTGGGACGATCAGGCGGAATAGCGCATGGCGGCACGTTCAGCCGCCGCGCGGTAGGAACCACCGAACAGCAGCGCGTGCACCAGCAGCGGCAGCAGCTGGTACAGCTCCACGCGCTCGCGCCAGCCATCCGCCAGCGGCGCCTGCTCCGCGTACGCGTCGAACACCCGCTCCGACGGCGCGCCGAACAGCCTCAGCATCGCCAGGTCCACCTCGCGGTGCCCACCGTACGCCGACGGGTCGATCAGCCACGGTCTCCCGTCCGCGCCCGCCATCACGTTCCCCGACCACAGATCGCCGTGCAGGCGCGCCGCGGGCTCCGGCGGCCCCACGAGCTCGCCCATCCGCTCGCACACGCGCTCCACCGCGTCGACGCCCGCGTCCGACAGCGCGCCGCGCTCGGCCGCGATCCGCGCCAGCGGGCGCAGCCTGCGCTCCGCGTAGAACGTCGGCCAGTCCTCCGTCCGCTCGTTCGGCAAACCCAGCGAGCCGAAGCGCGACGGCGCGTCCGCGTCCAAGCCGCCGAAGCCCGGCGCGCCCGGCGCGTGCGTCAGCGCCAGCCCGCGGCCCAGCTCCTCCACGCCCGCCGCGTGCGTCAGCGCCAGCCCCCTCCCCAGCTCCTCCACGCCCGCCGCATCCAGGCGCCCCCGCTCGATCCACTCCAACGCCAGATGGTCGCGCCCGACCTCCAGCACCCGCGGCGTGCGCAGCGCCCCCGGCCGCGCCAGCCACTCGAGGCCCGCCGCCTCCGCCGCGTACTCGCCCTCCGCCGCATCCGCGCGCGTCTTCACGAACGCCTCGCCGCCGTCCGCCAGCGCCACGCGAAACGCCTCGTTGATGTCCCCGCCGCCCACGCGCGCCACCACGCGCGCGCCCCGCGGCAGCGTCATCGCGCGATGTCGAGCTCGATCTTCCTCAGCAGTCCCTCGCACGCCGCGCGCACCTGCTCGAACACTTTCTCGAAGCCGCCATCGCCGCCGTAGAACGGATCCGGCACGTCCAGATCGTCGGTGTTCGCGCTCGCCGGGTCGAACTCGCGCAGCAGCCTCACCTTTCTGCGCTCCTCAGCGCCGGGCGCCAGTTGCCGCAGCTCGCGCAGATTCGAGGTGTCCATCGCGAGCAGCAGATCAAAATCCTCAAAATCCTTACGCCTGATCTGCCGCGCGCGACCGTCCAGCTGCACCCCGCGGGTCTCCGCCGCCGCGCTCGCGCGCGCATCCGGCGGGCTGCCCACGTGCCACGCGCCCGTGCCCGCCGAGTCAAGCTCGACGCGGTCTCCTAAGCCCGCCTCCTCCACCAGCGAGCGCATCACGCCCTCCGCCGTCGGCGAGCGGCAGATGTTGCCCAGGCACACGAACAGCAGCCGTGTGGGGTCGGCGGACATCGGCTCAGTCCTCGCCCAGTTCCAGCACCGCCAGGAAAGCCTCCTGGGGCACCTCCACGCGACCCACCTGCTTCATCCGCTTCTTGCCCTCCTTCTGCTTCGCCAGCAGCTTTTTCTTGCGCGTGATGTCGCCGCCGTAGCAGCCCGCGATCACGTCCTTGCGGAACGCCTTCACCGTCTCGCGCGCGATCACGTGCGCGCCGATCGCCGCCTGGATCGGCACGTCGTACTGCTGGCGCGGGATCCGTTTGCGCAGCTTTTCCGTCAGCGTGCGCCCCACGTCATACGCCTTCTCGCGGTGCACCACCATCGACAGCGCGTCCACCGTGTCGCCCGCCAGCAGCACGTCCAGCTTCACCAGGTCCGACGGCTTCATCCCGTTCAGCTCGTAGTCCAGCGACGCGTAGCCGCGCGTGCGCGACTTCAGCTGGTCGAAGAAGTCCAGCACGATTTCCGACAGCGGCAGCTCGTACGTCATCTGCACCCGCTCCGGCGAGAGGTAGTGCATCCCCGTGTGCTCGCCGCGGCGCTCCTGGCACAGCTCCATCACCGCGCCCACGAACTGTTTCGGCGCGATCACCGACGCGCTGATGAACGGCTCGCGGATCTCCTCGATCGTGCCCGGGTCGGGCATGTCGGACGGGTTGTGGACCATCACCTCGCCGCCGTTCGTCAGCGTCACGTCGAACTCCACCGACGGCATCGTCGCCATCAGTTCCAGGTCGTACTCGCGCTCCAGGCGCTCTTTCACGATGTCCATGTGCAGCAGGCCGAGGAAGCCGCAGCGGAAGCCGAACCCGAGCGCGTCCGAGGTCTCCGGCTCCCACGACAGCGCCGCGTCGTTCAGCGTCAGCTTTTCCAGCGCGTCGCGCAGGTCCGCGTACGCGTCCGAGTCGATCGGGAACAGGCCGCAGAACACCATCGGCTTGACCTCGCGGTAGCCCGGCAGCGCCTCGCTCGCCTCGCCCGCAAACGGGCGGTCCGCCGTGCCGGTGGGTGGGCGGGATCCCAATCTCCGCGTGGTGAGCGTGTCGCCCACACGCAACAGCGTCACGTCCTTCAACCCCGTGATCAGGTAGCCCACCTCGCCCGCCGCCAGCTGGTCCGTCGGCATCATCTGCGGGCTGAAGAAGCCGATGTCGTCGATGTCCGCCTCCGTGCCCGCCGCCATCGCGCGAATCGGCTCGCCCTTGCGGAACACGCCGTCCACCACGCGGATGTAGGCGATCACGCCGCGGTACTGGTCGAACTCCGAGTCGAAGATCAGCGCCCGCGCCGGGCCCGTCGGGTCGCCCGCGGGCGCCGGCACCCGCTTCACCAGCTCCTCCAGCACCTCCGTCACGCCGTCGCCCGTCTTGCCGCTGATGCGCAGGATCCCCTCAGGCGGCTCGCCGATCAGCTCGCTCACTTCGCCCGCCACGCGCTCCGGCTCCGCGCCCGGCAGATCTAGCTTGTTCAAGCACGGGATCAGCTCCAAGCCCGACTCCACCGCCAGGTACGTGTTCGCAACCGTCTGCGCCTCCACGCCCTGCGACGCGTCCACCACCAGCAGCGCGCCCTCGCACGCCTCCAGCGAGCGCGACACCTCGTACGTGAAGTCCACGTGCCCCGGCGTGTCGATCAGGTGCAGCTGGTAGGTCTCGCCGTCGCTCGCCGTGAAGAACACCCGCACCGCCTGCGCCTTGATCGTGATGCCGCGCTCGCGCTCCAGGTCCATCGAGTCCAGCAGCTGCGCGCGCATCTCCCTTGCCGCCACCGTGTGCGTCAGCTCCAGGATGCGATCCGCCAGCGTCGACTTGCCGTGGTCGATGTGCGCGATGATCGAGAAGTTGCGGATGTGGGACTGGTCCATGCGACTCCACAGAGTAGAGCCCCGCCCCGCCCAGGCCGCCCGACGCGCTAGCCTTGGATGCTCCGGCGGATCGCCAACTCGCCCGCGGGCCCTTCGGGGTCCAGCCGCGGCAACGCACCAGGCGCAAGCGTGGTGGCCTGTCCAGGTGGTCGAGAGTGTTAAGCCGCCCAGGCGAAACACATAGTCCTGGGACGTAAGTAGTAAGCGGCGATCTAGTTGGGCGCATGCCGGGTGGGCTTCGGTCCACCCGGCCTCTGCTCGGCGCGTCGGCGCACTGGACCGTGCTCGTCGCTGGCCTGCCAGACCGCTATGCGCGCCCCAGTCGTGCGCGGATCAGGCTGCTCACCTGATGGGCCTCCGGGATGCGCATCAACAGCACCGCGCGGACATACACGAACAGCCCCGCCACGGCCGCTGCCGCCATGCTGAGGATCTGCGCCGGGAGCGAGACCCCGAGCACGCTCTCGAACAGCTTCCACACCACCCACGACACGACCGCGAGCAGCGCCGAGGCCACCACGATCCGAGCGGTGATCATGACCGTCTGCCCACCTTCCAGACGGCCGCCGAGACCAATGCGCAGACGGTGCAGCTGAAGCGCCGTCATGACCGCGTTGGCCGCGATCGTGCCCATGATCAGCCCCGATATCCCCAGCGGCTTGTACAGCGCGATGCTCACCAAGATGTCCACCACGATGTTCATCGCCGCCAGCCGCGTCGGAATCCAGGGCTGCTGCACCGCGAAGAACGTCCTCGTCAGCAGCAGGTTCAGACCCCCGAACGGGAGACTGAACGCGAACCAGAACAACGCGATCGAGACGAGATGCGTCGACGCTTGGTCGAACTCACCGCGTTCGAACAGCAGCCGCACGATCGGCGTCGGGAGCACGATCATGAACGCCGCCGCGGGAATCAGCATCAGGTTGATCTGACGCATGCCGTTGCCCACCGTCCGACGCATCGCACCCGCGTCGCGACTGGACGCCATCCGGCTGAGCGTCGGGAACAGGACGGTCGCGACCGCCACGCTGAACATCCCCTGCGGGAGCATGTACACGCGAAACGCGTTGTCGATCGCTCGCGGCGCTTCGTCTGACACGAGGCTGCCGAAGGCCGAGTTGATCAACTGGTCGAGGTTCACGATCCCCAGCCCGATCGTCACCGGGAGCATCAGCATGAAGACCTGCTTGATGCGCGGGTCGTGCCAGTCGATGCTGAAGCTCAAGCGGAAGTCGATGCGGCCGAGCGCGCCGAACGCCAGCATCGCCTGCACGCCAGTCGCCGCGAGCACGCCGATCGCGAACGCGTAGATCTCATCGCGGCCGTGGAAGTGGGGCGCCAACACGACCAGCAGCACGATGATCACCGCGTTCCACACCGCCGGCGAGATCGCCGGGATGGTGAAGTGGTCATACGACTGCAGGATCCCCACGAGCAGCCCGTTCAGCCCGAGCAGCAGGACGACTGGGAAGAGCAGCTGTGAGAGACCGACCGTGAGACCGGTCTGCCCGACCAGCTGCGGGCCGATGAACTGCGGCATGATCAGCCCCGCGGCGAGGATGAAGAAGGCCGTGATCGCGCCCAGCCCGATCAGCAGGATCCAGAACAGCGTCGAGGCCAGCCGCAGCGCGTCCCTGCGGTGCCCCTTCTGCAGCAGGTCGGTGAACACCGGGACGAACGCCGCCGACAGCGCCGACTGGGCGAACAGGTTCGCCACCAGATTCGGCACGAGCGACGCGAGCGTGTACGCCGACGCGAACCGGCTCGTGCCGAAGTAGCTCGCGAAGACGATTTCCCGTCCCAGGCCGACGATCCGCGAGATGCCGGTGAAGAACGAGAAGATCGCCGTGTTGCGCGCGACCCGCCCGCCTCCCGGCGGCGCCGGGGGCGGCGGCTCCTCGCCGGGGGCTTCTGCTGTGGCGGTCAAGGCCGCTATAGTACGGCGCGCCGCGCGGGGTCGTCCTAGTGTGCCCGCACGGCCTCTCAGCCATGGCCAATATCCACTCACAGAAGAAGCGGATCCTGCGCTCCGAGCGCGAGCGTCTCGAGAACCGCCTCTACACGTCCACGATCAAGACGTACTTCCGTCGCCTCGAGTCGCTCGTCGAGGGCGGCGACACGGATGCCGCCTCGTCCACGCACCGCGAACTCGTGAGCACGATCGACAAGGCCGTCAAGCGGGGCGCGCTGCACAAGAACACCGGCGCGCGCAAGAAGTCCCGCGCGGCCCGTGCGCTCGCCGGCTCCACGTCCGCTTAGCTTCGGTCCCCCTGTAGCCGTGCAGTTGGGCTATCGCCCACACGGCTTGCTGCGTTACTCGCGGTAAGAAGGACTTGCTGTCGTCGGCGGACAACCGCCGTAGATTCTCTATGAGCGTGACATATGATACGTCCCCAGCGTATAGTTTGCTACGCTGCGAACGTGGCATCAGGTAATCCATTCGTCTTCCAGCGACCCGTCGATGACCTGATCGACCGCGAGGAGGAGTTGCAGCGCCTGCTAGATCTCGCCGAGGGCGCACACTTCATGCGCCTGAGCGCTCCGCGGCGCTATGGAAAGACCACCTTGATTCGTCGGCTGCGCGTCGAAGCCGAGCGGCAGCTCGGCATGACCGCGATCATTGTCGACTTCAGTCGTGTTCTGTCGCTCGGCGACGTAACGGTGCGGATCGAGGACGCCTATCGGCGCGCAACCGATGGGCCGATAAGGAGTGCCGTTCGGACCCTGATGCGGTCTTGGAACCTCGGCGTCTCCCTGGGCGCCGGCGGTATCGCCGCCAAGCTCGAGGCTGAGCCCAAGACTGACCCACTGCCCGCATTGCATCGGCTGCTCGAGTTGCCCCGTGAAGCTTTCGAGCGCACCGGCCATCGCGTCCTGGTGGCGTTCGACGAGTTCCACGAGGTTCTGCGCCTCGACGGGCTCGACGGCCTCATCAGAAGCCATGTCCAACATCACGGCGATGCGGCGAGTTACCTGTTCGCGGGTTCTGAGCCTGGGCTGATGGATCAGCTGTTCGGAGAGCGCGAGCGCCCTCTGTTCGGACAGGCTGCGCCCGTCAGCCTGGGTGAGCTGCCTGCCGACGCGCTCGGCGCGCACATCGAGCGCCGGTTCGCAGAGACAGGTCGCAATCCCGGCGAGGCTCTCGATGCGCTACTCGAGCTCGTACGGGGCCATCCACAGCGCGCGATACTCATGGCGCACTATCTCTGGGAGCACACACCGGCGCAACGTGCCGCCACGCTCACTGAGTGGGTGGACGCGCTTGACGAGGTGATCGACTCGCTCTCCGACGGGTTCGAGCGATTCCTTGACGGTCTCTCCGGGCTGCAGGTGCGCGTGCTGTTCGCCCTGGCGCTCTCACCGCACGGTCTCAACTCGAACTACACGCAGGCGCGTTTCGGACTGCCCGAGGGCGGCGCAGCCCGCGACGCCCGAAAAACGCTTGTCCGTCGCGGGGAGGCCCTCACCGACCCCTACCGCATCACCGACCCACTGCTACACCACTGGCTGCGCCAACGGCGTCGCCCGCCAGGGCCCGAGGAGTTCGAGTAGGCCTCGCGTAGATCAACGGGGATCACCTGCCATGTCTCAGCCGGCGATCTTCTCTATCGCCCGCTGAGCGAGCGTGTCTTCGCTCAGGCCGGCAAACGCGGTTCGGCTCGCCAGTAGCGGCGCGCCGCCGCGCGAGTCCAGTTCCAGGTCCGCCATCGTCGCCAGCGCCGCGCGCAGCTTGTCGGGCTCCGTGCGCGCAACGTCGGCCACGAACCGCTCCGCCGCGCGCGCTGGCATCCGCAGGCCGCGCTTGACCTCCGCCACCGAATCGCCCGCCTGCAGGCGCAGCGCGATCGCCAGCGCGTCGCGCAGGCGACTCGCCATCAGGTAGATCAGCCCGGAGAGGCGCTCGCCCTGCTCGCGCAGGCGCAGGTAGGACAGCGTCGCCTCGCGGCCGTCAGCGCCAACGAGGGCGTCTGCCAGACCGTAAGCGCGCCACTCCGCCGAGTGCGCCGCGCGATCCTCGATGTCCTGTATCGAGATCTGCCCGCTCGGGTCGCCCTCGCCCTCCAGCGCCAGCTTCTCCAGCTCGCGCAGCAGCCGCTGTTGGCGCTCGCCCACCTGCGCAACCAGCGCCTTCGCCGCCGCCACGTCCAGCTCGAGGCCCATGCGCGCGCCCTGCTCGCGCGCCCACTTCGCAAGCTCCCACGGCTTCACCGTCATCTGCGCCACCACCTGGCCCTTGGCGCGCTTGATCGCGTCGTGGATCGCCGCGGGCGCCTTCGCGCGGGCCTCCTCGCGCGCGAACAGCGCCACCGTCGTCTCCGGCGGCATCTGCTCGAACGCGGGTGTGAGGTGCTTCTCGACGTCAGCCTGGCGCCAGCGCTCGACGCCTTCCACGATGATCACGCGCCGCCCGATCGCCAGCGTCATCGCCGCCAGCGCGTCCGCCACCCCAGCCGGCGTCGCCGCGTCGCCCTCGAGCAGCTCCACGCTCGTGTTCCCCCCGCCGTCAAGCCCTTCCGCCAGCGTGCGCAGCCCCGCCCGCCGCTCCGCCACCGCCCCGTGGTCGTCGCCGTGAATGAGGTACGCGGACTTCAGGTCTGCCATTGCCCCGAGTCTATGCCGACCGAGGACGCAGCCTCGCGCCGCCTATCGGCCGCCTAGCGCACGACGATGTTTACGAGCTTGCCCGGCACGACTATCTCCTTCACGATCTCCTTGCCTTCCACGTGCGTGCGCACGTTCGGCGCCGATCGGCACAGGTCCTTCAGCGTCTCCGGGCTCGCGTCCGCGTTCACCTCCACGCGGTCGCGCAGCTTGCCGTTGACCTGGCACACGAGCTCGTAAACCTCGCTTTCCAGCAGCGCCTCCTCCGCCTGCGGCCACGGCTGCTCCCACACGCGCTCGCCCGTCAGCAGGTCGTACACGTCCGCGCACACGTGCGGCGCGAACGGGAACAGCAGCGACGCGGCCGTGCCGAGAGCGAAGCGCATCGTCTCCGGCTGAACCGACTCGCGCAGCCGCGAGCAGTCGTTCAGCAGCTCCATCACCGCCGCGATCGCCGTGTTGAACGCGAACCGCTCCGGCGCCATGTCGCGCGTGACCTTGTCGATCGCCCAGTGCGCCTTGCGCAG
>DASUPL010000160.1:0-3300 GCA_036281155.1 Solirubrobacteraceae bacterium
AGTGCTTGCGCTCCTCGGAGACCTTGCCCAGCGCCCGCACGCCGCGGTCGTCGAGCATCATGTGCGCGACCTCCTCGGGGCTCGCGCCGACGAGCGTGAGCGTGGCGGGGATCTCCTCGCGCAGCGCCTCGAACGCGCGCAGCAGGACGGGCAGGCCCTTGCGCTCCACCGCTTGGCCGATGAACACGATGCGCAGCGGGTGTTCATGACCGATTTTGAATGGATCCGCTCGGGTCGCGTGGTGGGCGGACTCGCCGATGCTCGGGCACTCAGCCGCGTGCGTGTCCCGCAGGTGCACGCCGTTGGGGACGATGCGGTAGCGCCCGCCGTAGAAGCGCCGCGCGGTCCACGCGGCGGCCTCGGACACGGCGATGCGTACGTGCAGTCGGTTCATCCGCCGCCTGCCGCCGAGCGGCACGGCGGCGATGCCGTTGGTGAGCGGATTCTCCGAGTAGGTGTGGAACGTGCCCACGAGCGGCAGCTCGCCGGCGCTGCAGAGCGCGTCCCAGCCGAGCAGCGGCACGACGGGCTCGTGGATGTGCAGCACGTCGTAGCGGCCGTCGCGCAGCTCACCGCGCAGCGCGAACACCGCGCGCGGCGTGAGCGCCAGGTTCGACACCGCGCCGTTGGCGGGCAGCCCGACGGTGCGCCCGAGCGAGACGAGCTCCTCACCGACGGTGCGCGGCTGGGGAGCGGCGCCGCGGTGCAGCCTGCGCGAGAGCGCGTCGTCGGGGTCGAACGGCGCGAGGATGCGCGGCTCGTGCCCAGCGGCCGTCAGCTCGCGAGCGAGCGCGTCGATGTGACGCGTCACCCCACCGGGGTAGGTCCACGAGTACGGTGACAGCAGCGCGATCCGCACAGCTATCTACTTTATCCCGCGTGGCGGTTTCCTCCCACGCGGCGATGCGATAATCAGGGCATGGCCGCACGCCACTTCGTGAAGTACACGTTCCTGGCACTCGATCCCGAGTGGCGCCGCACGGATGACGAGCACCGCGCGCGGGACAAGCGCGAGTTCGTCGCCGCGTGCGAGGACTTCGCGGACGGCCACCTGCTGCAGAGCTTCTCGCTCGTGGGCACGCGCGGGGACGCTGAGCTGCTGCTGATCTCCGAGGCCGAGAACCTCGACCGCATCCACGAGTTCCACGTGGTGCTGGCGCAGAGCGGGCTGATGAAGTGGGCGCGCATCCCGTACTCGTTCCTGGGGATGCGCAAGAGCTCGGAGTACTCCGACGACGAACGCGTCGTGGCGCGCGGATTCCGCGGCAAGTACGTGTTCGTGTACCCGTTCGTGAAGTCGCGCGAGTGGTACGCGCTGCCCGCGGAGGAGCGCTGGCGGATCATGCAGGGCCACATCGAGGTCGGCCGCGAATACCCGGGCGTGGACAACCACACGACGTACTCGTTCGGCCTCGACGATCAGGAGTTCGTGGTCGCGTTCGACACCGACGACGTGGGCACGTTCCTGGATCTCGTGCAGCGTCTGCGCACGACCGAGGCGTCGCGCTTCACCGTCCGCGACACCCCCAGCTTCACGTGCCTGGCGATGTCGCTGGAGCGCGCGCTGAACGCGCTCGACGGCGAGCCGGTCGCGCTCGCGACGCCGCTGCCGGCGGCCTGAGCGCGTGGCGAAGCCCGCGGCCACCGCCAGGACCACGGCGAAGACCGCGCGGCGCCCCTCCGCGCGCAAGGCGCTCGCGCATCTGCGCGCCGCCGACCCGGTGCTGGCGAAGCTGATCGACACGGTCGGCCCGCTCGGCGACGCGGGCGAGGGGCGGCCGGACAAAAGCGACCACTACGGTGCGCTCGTGCGTGCGATCGCTGGTCAGCAGCTGTCGGTAGCGGCCGCCCGCACGATCTACAACCGCCTCACGGCGCGCTTCGAAGACAGGGCCCCCACACCCGAGGAGATCCTGGCGGACGACCCCGAAGAGCTGCGCGCCGCGGCGGGGTTCTCGCGCGCGAAGGTCAGCTACCTGCGCTCGCTCGCGGAACACGCCCTCTCGGGCGAGCTGGAGCTCGACCGCTTGGACGATCTCAGCGACGAGCAGGCGATCGCCGAGCTGGTCGCCGTGAAGGGGCTCGGCGTGTGGACGGCGCACATGTTCTTGATGTTCCAGCTCGAGCGTCCCGATGTCTTGCCGGTGGGCGACCTCGGCATCCGCCGCGCGATCGAACGAGCCTACGGCCTCGACGCGCTGCCCGCGCCCGCGGCGATGGAGCTGATCGCCGAGCCGTGGCGCCCCCACCGGACGCTCGCGTGCAGATATCTGTGGCGCTCGCTGCAGAACGAACCGGGGTAGACGGTCAGCTCTCGTTGCTCGCGATCCTCCCCGTCTGAGGGTCGGAGGGCAAGCAAGGCAAGGACGCAGCGAGCGAAGTGTGCTTTACGCACATGAGCGAGCGAGGACGCAGCATTGCGCCGCCCTCCGGCCCTCAGACCGCCGAGACCTGCTCCTCCTCCGCCACGCGGAAGGACGAGCCGCAGCCGCAGGCGGCTACGACGTTGGGGTTGTTGACCTTGAAGCCGGCGCCCTGGAGGCTCTCCTCGTAGTCGATCGTGGAGCCGCTGACGAACTGCAGGCTCTCGCCGTCCACGAGCAGCTTCAGCCCGTGGCTCTCGAACACCACGTCGCTGTCGCGCTGCTCGTCGAACGCCAGCTGGTACTGGAAGCCCGAGCAGCCGCCGCCGCGCACGCCCACGCGCAAGCCGGCCACGCTGACATCGGCCTGCTGGGAGGAGAGGAACTCGTGCACCTTCTCCGCACCCTTGTCGGTGATCTCGATCATCGCTTCGCTCCTATGGACAGCTCCAAGACTTTCCAAAGTATAGCGGTGGCCTGGGTGGGCCTGGAAGGCGCTCGCGATCCTCTACGCTAAGCATGAGATGCCCTCCGCCGAGGACATAAAAGAGCGCATCGAGACCGCCATCGTGGGCGCGCGCGCCGAGGTCGAGGACTACACCGGCGGCGGCGACCACTTCCGTGCGACCGTCACCGCGGAGGCCTTCGACGGCCTCAGCCGGATTGCGCAGCACCGCCTCGTGTACGACGTCTTCGGAACGGAGATCGGTGGCGCGATCCACGCCCTCGCGCTGAAGACGCAGGTCCCCGCGAAGATCCAGACCCCCTGAGCCAGGAGCACTCCATGTCCAGCAGCCCACAGTTCGATCCGATCCCGATGTTGAGCGACGCGCCCGCCGCACCAGTCGCGGCGAGCACGGAGTCGAACCCGATCCGCGACGCGATCGCCGAGGCGATCTCCTCGCACAAGGTGATCCTGTTCATGAAGGGCACGCCC
>DASUPL010000161.1:0-5941 GCA_036281155.1 Solirubrobacteraceae bacterium
GTCTTCAGCCCCGCGAAGGAGAAGTCCAGGCCGGGCACGCGCACGGCGGTCGGGAACGCGAACGCGGCCGGATCGCCCGTGCGCGCGAGCTGCGACAGCGCCGGGCCGCCCGGGTAGGGGAGACCGAGCAGGCGGGCGCCCTTGTCGAACGCCTCGCCGGCGGCGTCGTCGAGCGTGCGCCCGAGCACCTCGAAGCCGTCGTGCGCCGTCACGTGCGCGAGCAGCGTGTGCCCGCCGCTCGCGATCAGGCACAAAAACGGCGGCTCGAACGGGCCGTCCGCGACCGCGACGTCGTCCGTCTGGCCGCCTGGGCGCTCCTCGTCGTAGCCGTGCAGGAAGTTCGCCGCGACGTGCCCCTGCAGGTGGTCGACGGCGGCGAACGGCAGCTCGCGCGCGGCGGCGAGCGCCTTCGCGGTCGAGAGCCCCACGAGCAGCGCTCCCACGAGGCCGGGGCCCTGCGTCGCCGCGACGAGCTCCACGTCATCCAGCGTCGCGTCCGCCTCGCTCAGCGCCCGCGCGACGACCGCGTTCGCTATCTCCAAGTGGTGGCGCGAGGCGATCTCCGGCACGACGCCGCCGAAGCGCTCGTGCGCGCGCTGGGAGGAGATCACGTTCGAGCGCATCAGCCCGTCGGCGTCGATCACCGCGGCGCACGTGTCGTCGCAGCTGCTCTCGAGCGCGAGGATCAACGGACTAGATCCCCGCCCGCCCATCGGGGTTGGGCACGTCCTCCAGGGTCCCCGCGAGCGTGGCGGGCGTGCGCCACATCACGAGCGCGTCCTCGCCGTTGTCCTGGTAGTAGCGCCTGCGCATCCCCGCCGCGCGAAACCCCTCGCGCTCGTACAGGTGGATCGCCACGGCGTTCGACGGGCGGACCTCGAGCGTGAAGCGCGCGAGGTCGTCCTCGACGCGCTCGTACAGCTCCGCGAGCAGCGCCGACGCGAGGCCCCTGTGCTGGTGCTCGACGTCGACGGCGACGTTCATCACGTGCCACACCGTGTCGTAGCGCGAGCAGATCAGATAGCCGACGAGCCCCTGCTCGCCGATCGCCGCGAGGCACACGCCCGAGCGCTTGGAGAGCTCGAGCACGAACATCGCCAGCGACCACGGCGTCGGGAAGACGCGCCGCTCGATCGCGATCACCTGCGGCAGGTCGGGATAGCTCAGCCTCCGGATCTCAACCGACGGTGTTTGATCGACCTCGTGCTGGGCGGCGATTCGCTCGTTCATGATCGTGGGGCCCTCCGTGCCCCTGCTGCTGCCAAGGCTAGCTCCGCGTCCGGGCGACGCCGGTAGTCGGGAACGATCTCCTCCAACCCGGACGCGGGGGTCGCATGGACGCCGAGCGCGCAGATCGCCGCGGCGCTGACGAGGTGCAGCGGGGAGTCCGCGGGCGGCGCGGGCACGCCGAGCGCCTCGATCGCCGCGGGGTAGCGCAGCGCGCCGTCGCCGACGGCCAGCCAGCGTCCGCTGCGAACCTCCCCGATGATCGTCGAGAGGCCCTCGGGTGCAAGCGCGCGAGCGGGTGCGGTCTCGCCCGATCTCCCGTACGTAGCCGCGAACACCTCCCCCCTGCGCGCGTCGATCACAGCGAGGACTGAGTCCACCGATGGCTCGGTGGCGAGCGCCGCGGACGCAAGCGCCTGCAGGCTCGAGACCCCGACGAGCTCCGCCGAGAGCGATTGCGCCAGACCGCGCGCGGTGGCGACACCCACCCGCAGGCCAGTGAACGTCCCGGGACCGACTCCAACGGCTATCCGCTCAATAACGCTCCAGCTCCTGCCCGCCTCGTCGAGCAGCTCGTGGGCCATCTCCAGCAGCCTCGTCGCGTGGCCGGGGTGCTCTCCAGGTCGAGGGTCATCTCGTGCCTGTGTGGTACTGCCATCCGCGAGCCGCAGCGCCACGGCGCTGGATGCGGTGGCGGTGTCGAGACCCAGAACGACCGGGCCGCCGCCGGCAACCGGGTTGGCGCCGCCGATCACGACTCCACCTCTACCCGTCTGCGATCCCCGCCGCCGTGGCTGAGGCTCACGCGCACGCGCGCTCCGACAAGTTCACGCTCGCCGTCCTCGGGCCACTCGACGAACGCGATCCGCCCCGGACCGAGGTAGTCGGCGAGCAGTTCCGGGTCCTCGTGCTCCAGGCCCGCGAGGCGGTAGAGGTCGAGATGCGACACGGTGACGTTGCGGCCGGGGTAGCGGTGGCCGATGCTGAACGTCGGGCTCGTCACGGAACCGCTGACCCCGAGTGCGCGGGCGGCGCCGCGCACGAACGTCGTCTTCCCCGCCCCCAGCTCGCCCCGGATCAGGACGATGTCGCCGTCCGTCAGCTCGTTCGCAAGCTCGGCGCCGATCGCTTCCGTCTCCGCGGGACCGGTGGTTTCGATGCTGCGCGCGGCCACGGCCGAGACTCTAGACGGCCGTTAAAGAGACCGACCCGCGGGAGAATGGTGCGCGGGCCGGTCGGTACTCCTGGAGGGATGGAGACGGGGTCTGTATCGGCGGCGTCCGTGCCTGACTTTAGGACCTGAGCAAGATTTTTCGCCTCGCCGACGGAAACCCCTGCTTTGCAGGGAGATTGTCACTGGACGATTGTTCTAGAAGAGGCCCAGCTGGTCGGCTTCGGACTCCGCCTCGCCCGCGCCCGCCGGCTCGGGCGCCGCTGCCGGCGTCTCGTCGAGCAGCTCGGGGATCTCTTCCGGCTGCTCGGGAGCGCCCAACGCGAGCAGGTCGGGGAGCCGCGCGAAGTCCTCGCGCAGCGTCTCGAGCATGCTCGGCGTGTACAGCGCCGCCGCGGGGTGGTAGATCGGATACAGCCGCACCGCGCGCTTCCCCAGCACGAGCACCTCCGGCTGGCCGTGCAGGCGCGTGATACCCGTGGGGTCGCCGCGCAGCAGCTTCGTGGAGAAGTTGCCCAGCGTGCAGATGACCGTCGGCTGGATCAGCTCGATCTTGCGTAGGAGGTACTCGTGGCAGTTGTCCAGCTCCACCGGGAGGGGATCGCGGTTGCCAGGAGGCCTGCACATGAGCGTATTGCCGATGAACACGTCAGCGCGCTTGATATCGATCTCCTCGAGCAGCTTCTCGAGCAGTTTGCCGGCGCGCCCGACGAACGGGATTCCCTGCTCGTCCTCGCTCGCGCCGGGGGCCTCGCCGATGAACATCAGATCGGCGTTCGCGTTGCCCGCGCCGAAGACGACGTTCTTGCGGGTCGCCGCGAGCTCGGCGCAGCGGGTGCAGCCGCGCGCCTGCGCGAAGACCTCCTTGAGGGCCTCGCGCCGCGCGGCGGCCGACTGCTCGCTCGGTTCGGCTGACACGGCACGCATCGTAGTTCGTACGATCCGACGATGGCCTCCCCCGCGACGGTCTCCGTGACCGCCCCCTTCGCGGGGGTCGTGGTCGCGCTGCCCCACGACGCCGACGGGCACGTGGGCGCCGGCACCGCGGTGGTGGTGCTGGAGGCGATGAAGATGGAGCACGAGGTGCTCGCGGAGGTGGACGGGATCGTGGTGGAGGTGACGGTCGCGGTCGGCGACAGCGTCGAGGAGGACCAACTGCTGCTCGTGCTCGCGTCGTCCCCGGCGAAGTCCCCGGAGGGGGAGCCCGGCGGCAGCCGAGCGGGAGCCGTCGCGCAGCCGGCGGGCGCGAGCGCGGGCGCGGGCGGCGAGCGCGCAGACCTGGCGGCGGTGCGCGAGCGCCACGAGGTCGGCCTGGACGCGGCGCGCGGGGAGGCCGTCGCGCGCCGCCACGACGCGGGCCGGCGCACGGCGCGCGAGAACCTCGCGGACCTCGTGGACGAGGGCACGTTCGTGGAGTACGGGCCGCTGCTGTTCGCCGCGCAGGAGCTGCGGCGCTCGCGCGAGGAGCTGATCGCGCGCACGCCCGCGGACGGTCTCGTGGGCGGGATCGGCGACGTCGACGGTAGGCCGTGCGTGGCGATGTCCTACGACTACACCGTGCTCGCGGGCACGCAGGGGATGCGCAACCACCTCAAGAAGGACCGCCTGTTCGAGCTCGCCGAGCGTCGCAAACTGCCGGTGGTGCTGTTCGCCGAGGGCGGCGGCGGGCGCCCGGGCGACGTCGACATGCCGATCGTCGCGGGCCTGGACTGCCGCGCGTTCGCGCTGTTCGCGTCGCTGAGCGGCCTCGTGCCGCTCGTGGGGATCGCTTCGGGCTACTGCTTCGCGGGCAACGCCGCGCTGTTGGGCTGCTGCGACGTGGTGATCGCGACCGAGGACTCGAGCATCGGCATGGGCGGCCCGGCGATGATCGAGGGCGGCGGGCTCGGCGTGCACCATCCCTCCGAGGTGGGACCGATCGACGTGCAGCACGCAAACGGCGTCGTCGACCTGCGCGTGGCCGACGAACGCGACGCGGTCGCGGCGGCGAAGCGCTACCTGTCCTACTTCAGCGGCGCGCCGGCACAGGCGGGTCCCGTGCCGGACCAGCGCCAGCTGCGCGAGCTGATCCCCGAGCAGCGCAAGCGCGCCTATCAGGTCCGCACGGTCGTGCGGACGCTGTTCGACGAAGGCTCGGTGCTGGAGCTGCGCGACGGGTTCGGCGCGGGGATGCTGACGGCGCTCGCGCGCGTCGACGGGCGCCCGCTGGGCGTGGTGGCGAACGACCCGATGCACCTCGGCGGCGCGATCGACGCCGACGCGGCCGACAAGGCGACGCGCTTCATGCAGCTGTGCGACGCGTTCGAGCTGCCCGTGCTGTTCCTGTGCGACACGCCCGGGTTCATGGTGGGGCCGGCCGCGGAGCGCACCGCCACGGTGCGCCACTTCGCGCGCATGTTCCTCGGTGGCGCCTCCATGACCGTTCCAACCGGCACGATCGTCCTGCGCAAGGGCTACGGCCTCGGCGCGCAGGCGATGGCGACGGGCGGCTTCAAGTCTCCCCTCTTCACCGTCGCGTGGCCGACGTCCGAGTTCGGTGGGATGGGCTTGGAGGGGGCGGTGCGACTTGGGATGCGCCGTGAGCTGGAGGCGATCGAGGACCCCGAGGAGCGCGAGCGCGTCTTCCGGGCGACCGTCGCGGCGGCCTACGATCGCGGCCGCGGCGTGAACATGGCCGCCTACGGCGAGATCGACGACGTCATAGATCCTGCCGACTCGCGCCGCTGGATCGCGACGCTTTTCGACGAGAACGCCGCCGGGTGGCAGCGACGGGACGGCAAGAAGCGCCCGAACGTCGACGCCTGGTGAGCGCTGTCTCCGGCTTTCGCTCTCAGCCCTGCAAGCTCGGCATCGGCTGGTACATCACCGAGAACGGGATGCGGGTGAGCAGGCGATCCTCCTCGCCCGCGCCGGGCGAGAACAGCACGTCGAACCAGTGGGTGCCCTCTTCGGTGATCTCATACGGCGGCAGCGGCACGATCGTGTCGACGCCGCGCGCACCGGTTTCCGCGAACTGGAGGGCGCCCAGGTTGATCGTGTCGCCCTGCAGCCCGCTCGGCTCCTCGACTCTGGCTTTGAGCGAGTAGCGGCCTTTCGTGCGGCCCGCCCACAGATTGATCACCAGTTTCAGCGGCGGCCCGATCGAGAACGGCGGCATCCGGTCGGGGTCCTCGCCCGCGACCGTGAAGCCCTCGACGATGTTGATCAGGCTGAGCTGCCCGGTCTGCGCGCCTTTGATGCACGTTTCGCAGATCACCGCGACCTGAACGTACGGACCTCCATCGCCTGCTGCCATCTCGATCACCCTCTCGTTTTCGTGGATTCTACGCCTTGGAATCGTCGGCCCGTGCCACGGACACGACGGCTGAGCGCCCCCGGTGTGACATGCGGCACACCCACCGCAACGCCCTTCCAACCGGCCGGGATCTGTCGTATGCTCTTCTTGTCAGGCCGTCAACGAGCTCGCTCGTGGTGGATCTGACTCAGCACCCCGTCTTGCATCTGATGTCGCGCCGGTATCCGCAGGGAACTGGACCGAAGCCG
>DASUPL010000162.1:0-4208 GCA_036281155.1 Solirubrobacteraceae bacterium
GCCACGCCGTCGGGGCTCTCGCCCACACCCGCGCTCCACCACCACTCGGTCTCGCGCGCGTGATGGCCGGCGGTGTCGTCGATCACCGCGAGCGCCTCGATCGTGCGCGGCGCGCCGCCGTCGAGCGCGAGCGTGCCGTGCGCTCGCACGCCCGCCTGCTTGCGTGTCCACACCTCCGCCGCTCCATGTGGGCAGAGCGCTTCGATCGGCGCTCCTTCCTCGAGCTGCAGGTCGAGTGTCACGCCGAGATCGCGTACCCGCAGCCGTCCTGGCAGAGCCTCGCTCGAGTCGTCCGCGGCCCGACCGTGGATGAGCTCGACCTCGCTCCGCCGTGGCAGCAAGCGTGTGCGCTCCCGCTGCACGAACCCGGCGCGCACGTTCAGCGCCCAGAACGACTGCCTCGCTGGCCCGATCCGCACGAGCGCGGCGCACGCCATGATCTCGTCGCTGAACACGCCCACGTAGCGCCAGCGCTTCAGCGGCCGTGAGCCGCGGAACAGCCGCGTGGGGATGGGGTGCTGCCGCGCACCGGCGCTTGCGCCCTGCTCGGCGGCGGTTATGCTTCCCGGTATTGATTGACCAGTCAATCTATTCCGTGGCTCAAATTCTGGGGATCCGCGCTTGTGGGGCTCCGCGGGAGAGGGTGCGCTTTTGAGGGTCGCTGCAGTCCAGCTCAACTCCACCGCCGATCCGGCCGCCAACACCGCCGTCGCCGAGCGTCTCACGCGCGCCGCGGCGGCCGATGGCGCACGTCTGATCGTACTCCCCGAGAAGTGGACCGCGATGGGCTCGGAGGACGAGCAGCGCGCTGCCGCCCAGCTGCTCGACGGCGAGGCGGTCAAATGGGCGCGCGCGCTCGCGCGCGAGCTGAGCGTGGATCTCGTCGCGGGATCGATCTTGGAGCAGGTCCCCGGCCAGGAGAAGCTGTCGAACACGTCCGTGCATATCGACCCGCGGGGCGAGGTCAAGGCGGTGTACCGCAAGATGCACATGTTCGACGTCGAGGTCGGCGGGCGCGTGTATCGCGAGTCCGATCTCGAGCGGGCCGGCGAGGAGATCATCGTCTCGCGGACCGTCGACGGCATCGAGCTGGGCCTGTCGGTCTGCTACGACCTGCGCTTCCCCGAGCTGTTTCGGATTCTGGCCGTGCGAGGGGCTCGCGCGATCGCACTGCCGGCCGCGTTCACGCTCGCGACCACGCGCGACCACTGGGAGGTGCTCGTGCGCGCCCGCGCGATCGAGAACCAGGCGTTCGTGATCGCGGCCAATCAGGTGGGAGCGCACCCCGCGGGCCAGCACTCGGGCGGACGCTCGATGATCGTGGACCCGTGGGGAGTCGTGCTCGCGCAGGCCCCCGACCGCGAGTGCCACATCGTCGCGGAGCTGGATCTCGACCAGCAGAGCGAGATCCGCGGTCGGCTGCCATCGCTTGCCAACCGCCGCCCAAGCGCGTACCTCTGGCCACAGGAGCGGGAATCATGAGCGCGGGACAGCCACCGGTCGCGGGGTCCAGGGCGGCCGACAAGCGCCGGCTGATCCTCGACGCCGCCGTGCGCGTGTTCGCTCGTCAGGGCTTTCACGCATGCCGCGTGTCGGACATCGCCGACGAGGCAGGCGTGGCCTACGGCCTCGTCTACCACTACTTCGGGTCCAAGGACGAGGTGCTCGACACGCTGTTCCTGGAGCGCTGGAACGTGATGCTCACGCTCATCCGCGAGGTCGACGCCGAACCGATCCCCGTGCGCGAGAAGCTGCTGTCGATCGCGTCGTTCATCGTCGACAGCTACCGACACGACCCGGACCTGATGAAGGTCATCATCGTCGAGGTCACGCGCGCGGCCAACTCCTTCGGACAGACCCACATCGCGCACATCCGCGAGGCGTATGAGCTGATCGGCGAGATCGTCGCCAAGGCGCAGGCGGACGGCACGTTCAAGCCGGAGATCGAAGCGCGCTTTGCCGCGATGGCGTTCTACGGCGCGATCGAGCAGCTGCTCACGGGCTGGATCTTCGACCTGCTACCGCACGGCGACGAGCACTTCGAGCGCGCGAAGTGGCTCGTGGTGGAAACCGTGTGCGGCGGCCTGGAGGCCGCGAGCGGCAGTGGCGACCACAATGGTCAATAGACTTGTGCGCATGGAGAACGAGATGGTCAAGAGATTGATGTGGTCGGGCGTGTTGGCGGGCGTGAGCGCGCTCGCGAGCATCGCGGCCAACCGCGTCGCCGGAGTGATCTGGCGACGTCTCTTCGACGAGGAGCCACCGGAGTGAGCGAGTCTCAGCCGCCGCCCTTGGGCGAAGAGGGCAGGGCTCAGCCGCAGAACATCGCCACCGCAATCGCGGAGGTCTCAGAGCGCGCCACGCTGCTCGTGCGCGAGGAGATCGAGCTGGCGAAGGCCGAGGTGAGCGAGAAGGCGACCAAGTTGATCAAGGGCGCGGTCGTGGGCGTCGCCGCGGGAGTGTTCTTCCTGATGGCGCTCATCTTCGTGCTGGTCGGCTTCGCTTGGCTGCTCTACTACTACCTCCCGGGCAGCGACTTCACGTACTTCTGGGGCTTCTTCGCGATGGCGGCGATCCTCGTGGTGCTCGGAGTGCTCGCTGGGCTGATCGCCGCCAGAGCCGTCAAACGGAGCGCGCCGCCCGTGCCGAGCATGGCGATCGAGGAGGCGCGCAAGATCCGCGAGACGGTCAGCTCGTCCTCGTCGACGGGCGGCGAGGACGGGGACGCCCCGTTCGCGGCGCCCAATTCGACCGGAGGTGCGAGCTGATGCCTCAGCGCTCGGCAGAGGAGATCCGCGACTCGATCGAGGCCAATCGCATGGAGCTGGCGGTGTCGGTGCAGAAGCTGCGCGGCGAGGTCGTGCGCATCACCGACTGGCGCGGCCACGTCGAGCGCCACCGCAGCGAATTGATGGTCGCTGGGGCGGTTGTCGGTCTGGTGCTCACCCGGCGCATCCTGCGCCGCCGCCGCGGCTGAGCGCCGCAGGGCAAGCGGAGCAAGAACGCAGGGAGCGTGGCGTGCTACGCACGCGAGCGACCGAGGACGCCGCTCCGCGCCGCCATGCGGCGCTCAGGCCAGCAGCGAGCGGGGGACCGCGCCCACGCCGATCAGCCCCGGGCCGGTGTAGGTGCCGATCACGGGCCCTACTTCGGATGTGAACACCGGCTCTGAGTCGAAGATCTCCCTGCAGCGCTCGATCAGACGCTGGGACTGCTCGGGCGCCTGGATGTGCTGCACCACCCAACCGTCGGCGCCGTCGTCGTGCAGCTCCTGGGCATAGGCGACCATGCGCTCGAACGCCCGCCCCGCGGTGCGAACCCGCTCGACGGGCACGATCTCATACTCCATCGAGAGGATCGGCTTGATCTTCAACGTCCCGCCGATCCACGCCTGCGCTTTGCCGACCCGTCCGCCGCGCTTGAGGTACTCGAGCGTGTCGAGACAGAACCAGATCTTCAGCGAGCCGCGCGTCTCGCGCACGCGCTCGGCCACGGCCCGGATGTCGCCACCGGCGCGCGCGGCGGCGCACGCGGCGAGCACGAGCAATCCCATCCCGCCGCAAGCGGTTTCGCCGTCGATCACCTCCACGCGCTCGCCCAGCCCGCGCTCCGCCAGCAGCCCGTGCGCCTGGCGGGCGGCCTCGCACGTGCCGGATATGCCACCCGCGAGGTGGATCGACACGATGTCGCGGCCGGCGTCGAGCAGCGGCTCCCACACGGCGAGGAAGTCGCCGATCGACGGCTGTGAGGTGCTCGGCAGTTCCGCGTCGCGGGCGAGGCGCTCGTAGAACGCCTCGAAGCCATCCATTCCCAGCTCGCGCTCGGGCTCGCCGCGCCAGCCGACGTACAGGCTGACCTGATGGACGTCCTCCTGCCGCGCGAGCGCGCTGGGAAGGTAGCTGGTGCTGTCGGTTGCGATCGCGACGGGAGCCATGCGGCGCGGGACGCTACAGCAACGTCTGCGCGAGCTCTCCCGACTCGTACATCTCCGTCACGATGTCGCAGCCGCCGAGGAGCTCCCCGTCGACGAACAGCTGGGGGATCGTGGGCCACTCGGAGATCGCGGAGAGCTCCTGACGGATGCGCGGGTCGGGCAGGATGTCAACGGCCGCGAACGGCGCGTCGAGATCCTGCAGCATCGCGACCGTACGCGCGGAGAAGCCGCATGCGGGCGCCTCGGGCGTGCCCTTCATGAACAGGATCACCTT
>DASUPL010000163.1:0-3344 GCA_036281155.1 Solirubrobacteraceae bacterium
GGTCTTGCCTTGTCGAGTTGCGCGGTGTGGATCGGCCGCATCAGAGGTCGCGATTGACGCCGACCGTGTGTTCAGCCAAACCAGCGAGCTCGGGGTCCGGGCCGGCTCCCGCCAAGATCGCCGCATCGCGCTCGGCGGTCACGCGGCGGCGCTCGCGCTCGAGCGCACGCGACACGACCGCCGCACGGCTGCGCTCGCGACCGCTGCCGACAATCGCGTCGACGAAATCCACAAGCTCATCGGACAGCCGGACCGCGATCTGCTTGCTCATACCAAAATGGTAGCCAACTGGGATCGCGCATCTGCCGCGGAAGCGCGCGACCGGCTCGCGACTTGCGGCGGGCGAGCTGCATCTGGTGGGCGCGACCCTCGCCGGCCTGGAGGGACGGGCGGCGCTGGTGGTGGCGACGGCGGAGCACATCCCGCGCGCAGCCTCCCTGCGGCCTGCGGCGACGCTGCCGTCGTGCAGCGCCGCACCCGGCTGAGCGAGTTCGAGGGCGACGCGGTCGCGCAGGTCCTCGACGTCCTCGCCGCGGCGCGGCTGGTCACGATCAGCGAGGGCGAGGTCGAGGTCGCGCACGAGGCGCTGCTGCGCGAGCGACCACGACTGCGGGCGTGGCTCGAGGAAGACGCCGACGGACCGCGGCTGCACCTGCACCTGATGCACGCGGCCCGCGACTGGGATTCCGCGGCGCGCGATCCGGCGGAGCTCTACCGGGGCGCGCGGCTGGCTTCCGCGCTCGACTGGACCTGACGGGCGGACCTTGTACAGCTTCGGCCACGACGAGCGTGCTTTCGCGTGGGATCTCACCGGCGACCGGAGCCTCGTGCGGCCGTTCGCCGTGGCGCGGCCGTTCCTCCCCGACGACGGCGACACACTTCCGCGCGGGCTCACGCTCAGCCCGGACGGCCGCACGCTGGCATTCGGACACAGCGACGGGACCGTCGACTTCCTCGACGCCCAGACACTGCGCCGGCGCCGTAGCCTGCGGGCGCTGCGCGGCTTCGTCGGCGCGATCGCCTACAGCCACGACGGACGCCTGCTCGCGGTCGCAGGCCAACACGGACAGGTGACGCTCTGGGATGCGCGCACGCTGGGGCCCGCGGGCATGCTCAGCGGGCTACGGACCACCGTACAAACGCTCGCCTTCTCACACGAAGACCGGCGTCTGGCCGTCGCCGAGCTGGGCATCGAAGTGGTCGCGTCGAGCACCACGGGCGCCAGCGTGCGGGTGTGGAACGTGCGCCGGCGCACGCCGACCAGGGTGCGCTTCGCGACTAAATCGGCCTCACTCGCCCTTCAGTCCCGACGGCAGCCTCCTCGCCGCCGCGGCGATCTCGCGCCCAACCGAAGTACGCGACGCACGCAGCGTCGGCCGGCTCGTCGCGACGCTCCCCACCCCCGATTACGGGCGATCGGTCGCGTCCTCGCCGGATGGCGCGCTCATCGCAACCGGCCACCACGACGGCACCGGCCAGCTCTGGTCAACCAAGACCTGGAAACCGGTCGGACGGCCGCTCGAGGGCCACAACGAACGACGCTTCCTCTGGATGAAGTTCACCCCCGACGGCGCCATGCTGGCCAGCGCAGGACAGGACGGAGCCCTCGCGCTCTGGGACGTGGAGACGCAGAACCCGATCGGACCGTCGCCACCAGTCGAGCCCGACAGCTACCTAGCCGCCGACATGTCGCCCGACGGCTCGCGCCTGTTCGCAGCCTCCTCCAACCGGCGAGCCGTCCGTTGGGACATCGCTCCAAATGCCTGGGAGCGGCACGCCTGCCGTGTCGCGGGGCGCGAGCTCACACGACAGGAGTGGGCCGACGCGCTGCCCGGCCAGCCCTACCGAACCGTCTGCCAACCCGGCTGAGGGCCGCCAGCGCAGCTCGCGCTTGGAGGCGAGGGCGCGGGGACAAGGCGGCCACCCGCAGCCGAGCGCATCGAAGATGCTGCAGCAGCTGCGTCGACCGCTTCGGTTGAGAACCCACGTCTCGGATGACGGTCAAAGCGCGCTTGACGGCATATACCGCGCATCTACCGCGCTTGTTCAGCCTGTGCGGCGCCAAGCCAGCAACCGATCCGAGGAGGCAGCAATGCGCAAGTCCCACAAATTCATCCTGACGCTCATCGTGGTGAGCGCCCCGTTCATCTCGTCGGCGGAGGCGCTGGCCCTCTCGGGCACCAACCACAACGAGACGCTGCTGCTCGACGCCTGAAGCGCGACCGGGTGTGAGAAACGCGGAGGAAGTCGACAGACTCGATCGGCTCGGCGGCCAACTTCGCCGGGCCGGCGATCTGCCGGCGGCGGAACGCGCCTACCGCGAGGGGCTGGCCCTCGCCGAGCGCCACCTCGCGCCATCGGACCTCTCAACCGCGCGAGTGTGTAACAACCTTGGGGTGTTGCTGAAGTACACGGGCCGGTTCGACGAGGCGGCCGCTGTGTATGAGCGATCGCGCGAGATCTTTGTCGCGACGCTCGGGGCCGATCACACCGAGGTGGCAACCGTGCTTCACAACCTCGGTGGCCTCGCGCATGCGGCCGAGCGGCCGGCTGACGGGGAGGCGGCAGCGCGCGAAGCGGTGCGTATCCGTGCCGCCGCGCTGGGCGCCGATCACCCCCAGACTGCCGCCGACCGAGCGGCCCTCGCCGCAATTCTCGACGCCACGGGCCGTCACGAGGAGGCCATAATACTGCTGGAAGGGGCCCTCGCGATATTCGAGGCAACACTCGGAGTCGACCATCACGAGGTCGGCGTGACGCTCGGCAACCTGGGCGCGATCGATGCCCGACTCGGACGTCTCGAGCGGGCCGAGTCGCGACTCCGCCGCGCGCTCGCAATCAAGAAGCGTTCGCTTGGCCCAAATCATCCAGAGCTCGTTCCGACGCTAGGGACGCTCGGAGTGATCTGCCGACGCCGAGGCGACGAAGTCGCAGCCCGGCAGTGCTACGAGCGGGCGCTGCATCTCCTAGAAGGTCGCGTCGTCGACGATCATCCCAGCCTCGTTGCGCTGCGTGCGAACCTCGCAGTACTCAGCCCCACCGCGCCACTCGCGTGAATCAGTCGCGCAGGGAGCAGCCTGCTCCCTATCTGCTACGCAAGGTGGATGCCGCGCCCGCAAATCGCGACTATTTCGTGCACGGCCCTTCGCACCGCACGGTGCCGGTTATCCCTGCAAGCGAGATGAATCGCGCTTCTACGCAGGCTGTGAAGTTAGTGGAGACGGCGGGAATCGAACCCGCGTCCGCGATCGTGCATGAGGTGGCGTCTACGAGCGTATCCGGCGCTCTGATCTCGTCCCGAGGTCGCCTCGCCGGCGGGGTTCCTCGGGACCAGCCTCCTGAAG
>DASUPL010000164.1:0-2732 GCA_036281155.1 Solirubrobacteraceae bacterium
TCGCGGAGCGATCCGGCGGCGTCCGGCCACGTGCGGTCGAGCTCCGTGGCGAGCAGCTCAAGTCGCTGCTGGGCGAGCTCGGCATCGCTTAGCGACCACGCCGCGCGGATCCGCGCGCGGACATGGTCGCGGTCGCGCTCGGGCAGCAGATCGGTGACATTGCGCTCCTTGTGGCGGTGACAGCGATGCACGAGCGCGTGCTCGCCGAAGACGTCCTTGATCCCCTTCCTGAGCGCCTTGACTCTGTGAACGCAGTAGCGAACCGCCTGGTTGGCCGCCGGTGGGGATCGGTATTGAGTGGCGGACGGTGACGTCGTCGTCGCCGAGGAGGACCTCGTGCACGACGAGTCGCACGATCTCTTGGCGCTGCTCGATCGGGAGCTTCTCGGCGTTGGTCGTGAGGCGGGCGCGGAACCCTTCGAGTGTTTCGGTGAGTTTGAGGTAGGTCTCGGCGTTGTGCAGCTCGGTGTCGAGTGCGTCCAGCTCGGCGCGGAGGGTCGTCTCGCGCTTGCGCAGCTCCGGGGTGCGGGCGCGAAGTTCCTCGAGCGTGATCAGCTGTTCCTGGTAGCCGTCGATCAGTCGCCGTAGCGCGCTCTGCGCGCGCGTGAGGTCGCGTTGCAGCCGCTCGCGGCGGTGGCTGGCTGGGTGCTCGGCGCGGAGCGTCTCGAGCCGCCGCTCGATCTCGGCCTTGATCAGCTCGGGATTCTCGAGCAGCGCGAGTACCTGGGCCCAGACCAGCTCGTCGATCTCCTCCACGCGCACTGGACGGCTGCCGCACACGCGGCCCTCCGGGCGGCGGAAGCTGTCCGATCCAGAGCAGCGGTAGTAGTGGTGAACGATGTCAGCTCGGCTGCGGGTGGAGCTGCGGTAGTAGGCATGGCCGCATTCGCGGCAGACGAGGATCCCCTGCACGAGCGACACCTGCCGGGTGTTGCGCGGCGACAGTCGACTGTTGCGAGCAAGCAGCTCTTGAGCGAGCGCGCGCTGCTCCTCGGCGATCAGTGCCGGCACCGGGATCCGCTGCCAGTGCTCAGGCCCGACGTGTTCGTAGGCGGAGCGACCGGAATGCCTGCCGCGCTGGCGTGACAGGCGAGTCGGCTTCGCGGGAGCGCCAGTAACGCGCCGGCGGCCGAACGCCGCCTCTCCGGTGTAAGCGGGGTTGCGCAGAATCGCCCACACCGTCGACTGGCTCCAGCGCGTCTTGCCGGTCCTGGTCGGCACACCCTGCTCACTCAGCCAGCGGGCGATCTGGACGATCGACTCTCCCTGCTCGACGTAGCGCCCGAAGATCTCCCGCACGATCGGCGCTTCGAGCTCGTCGATCTCGTAGAACGCGTCGGCGTGCTCGGACTTCTTGACATACCGGTAGCCGTAAGGGGCGTGAGACAGCACCGACACCGCTCCAGCCCGCGCGCGATGGAGCTTCCCGCGGCGACAACGCTCCGCGATCTGCGCCCGCTCGTACTCGGCGATCATCCCCTGGAACTGGCGCAACAGCTCATCCTCCGGCGAGCCAGAGCGCTCGGGCTCCTTCGCGAACACGACCTCGATCCCGCCGCGAGCGAGCTCCTCGAGCAGCAGCACCTGATAGGCGTAGCGCCGCGCGAGCCGGTCCGGCGCATGGCAGAGGAGCACCTCGAAGCACCCCTCGAAGGCGCGGTCGCGAAGCCGCTCCAGCGCCGGGCGCTGCAAGCTCGCGCCAGAGAAACCATCATCTTCGAACACCAGGTCCTCCGGGACGAGTAGCCCCCGCTGCTCGGCGAGCTCACGCAGCGCGGCGGTCTGACTTGCGATCGTCTGTTCCTGACGCTGGCGCTCCGAGGACACCCGCGCGTAGATCGCCGCGACCCTCACCTGCGCGTCCGTCTGCGAGACCGTGCCGCTCATCATCGCTCCCTTCGTTGCCTGTCACACGCCGCCGCTCAGGTGCCAACGCCGAGTACGCCTGCGCCAGCCGCGCGTCAGCGAGCCGGTCGCCGACGAACTCGATCTCAACCCGCCTGGCCACCGCCCCGCTCGCCACCAGCGGCGAGATACGAGCGCACCGCCTCCGCCGTCGCGGCACTCAACGTCTGGCCAGTCGACCCGGCATGCGCGCGCAACCCGCCGATCAGCGACGGCGCCAACCGGACCGTGAACACCGCCGTGCGCTCCGGCACCGCCACACCCTCGGGCTGCCGCAGCCCCGCGTTGACATACCGGCGCGCCTGCCGCTCTGACAAGCCGAACTCGGCCTGCAGCGCCCGCACCGCGTCCGCCCGCGAAAGGTCGCGCAACAGAACCGCCGCGCGGTTGACCCGCACCGCGTACTCGTCCGCGTACGCCCGACGGAGCGCCATCCGCCTGTTGAGTACTACACATCACGGCCGACTCCTTCTCGCCGGCCTGGCGATCAGACGCTCGAACTCAAAGTTCGCGACTACGTTCGAGGCGCCTTGCCGCCGTCGATCACGAACAGGATCGCCTGATCGGGATCAAGGCCGCGGTCGACGAGATCGGCGAGCAGCGTCCGGGCGAGCGTCGCGTTCTCCGTCGAGCCTTCCCAAAGCCCGAGCGGGATCTTGACCCCTTCGGTGCTGATGCCAAGCGCGACGACGTGGACACGGTCGGCGATCTCCAGGCCGTCGAGCATCATCACCGCCAACCTGACGTCGTCCAGCCGCCGGCTCATCAGCTCGCCCAGCGCGGTGCGGGTGCGCTGGATGAACATCTCTGACACCGACGTCTTCGAC
>DASUPL010000165.1:0-7374 GCA_036281155.1 Solirubrobacteraceae bacterium
CCACGCGCTGCAGCTCCCCGCCCGACAGCTCGCCGGTGGCGCGATCGAGCAGGTGCCCGATGCCCAGGGCGAGCGAGGTCTCCTCCACCCCGCGCGCCACGCCCCCCGCGCCGCCCCCGAGGTTCTCGAGCACGAGCGCGAGCTCCGCGCGCACCGTGTTCATCACGATCTGCGTCTCGGGGTCCTGCAGCAGCGTCCCCGCGACCGCGCCGATCGCGGCGGGCGTGTGCTCGCGCGTGTCGAGGCCGCCGACGGTGACGTTGCCGCGGAAGCTGCCGCCGTGGAAGTGCGGCACGAGGCCCGCGGCGGCGCGCAGCAGCGTCGACTTACCCGACCCCGAAAGGCCCGCGACGACGCAGAACTCGCCCGGCGCGACCGACAGGCTGACGTCGCGCAGCGCGTCCACCTCGGCCGTGGGGTAGCGGTAGCCGACGTGCTCGAAGCTGAGAACGCTCACGGCTCGATCCCGCGCCTGTTGGCGAATGGAGCAAGCGCGATCGCGAATATGAGCGCGGCGAGCGCGAACACGTCGGCTGAGAGCGGGAGGCTCACGAGCGGATACACCTCAAACGGCGCGCGCCCGCTGAGCGCGGCGAACGCGGACACGCCGAGGACCGCGGCCGCGGCGGCGGCGAACGCGAGGTCGTGGCGCGAGAGCGGGCGTCTGGCCCGTGGCACCCGTCCGCGAGCGCCGTAGCCGCGCATCTCGAGCACCGCGGCCACGTCCAGCGAGCGGTCCAGCGCGCCTCCGACGGTCGCGCGCACGACCGCGAGCCTGCCGCGGGCTCCGCGCGCGCCGCCGTCGGGCCGGCACCGCTGCGCCTCGGCCAGACGCCGCGCGTCCTCTCCGATGACGGGGATCAGCCGCGTGGCGAGCGTGGCCGTGAGCGCCGAGCGGGGCGAGATGCGCCGGAAGGCGAGCAGCAGCTCGTCGGGGTTGACGGCGCACACCGCGAGCAGGCACGCGAGCGCCACCACGAGTAGTCGCAACGCGACGACGAGCCCGTACACGACCGCCTCGACGGTCAGGTTGACCTGCCCGAGCACACCCCAATCGCCCAGCCGCGCGAACACCGTCAGACCGCCGCGACTCACGAGCACGTTCACGAGCACGATCAGCACCACCACCGGCAGCGTCGTCGCGCGAACCACGCCGAGCAGCTGACGCGCGACCCCGGCGGCGGCCGCGGCGGCGAGCACCGCGATCAGCAGAGCTCCCAGCAGCACCGGGTTCTCGAGCATCAGCGCGGACGCGCCCAGCGCGGCTCCGTAGGCGGCGGCGATCGGGGCGCGCGCAGCGTGTAGCGGGCTAGCGCGCCTGCGGTAGGCGATCCGGTTGACGCCGGCCAGCGCGCTCACGGCTTCGTCACCCGCGCTGGGAGCGCGACCGTTTCGCCGGCCGCGAGCGCGACCGCGAAGTGGTCGCGCAGCGTGCTCTGATCGAACGCGCGCGCGGCCAGGTTCATGCCCGCATCGTCGGTGCCCGTGATGACCCACACGGGGGCGTTCTCCGCGCGGCGGGTGGCGGCCACCAACCCGGCGCCGGCCGACAGCGCGCGCACGGCGTGACCGTCCTGGTCGAGCAGTGTGAGCGTGTGCCCATCGGCGGAGAAGCGCGCGTACACGCCGCTCATACGCGGACCGTCGGCGATCCTGCGCGCGTCGAGATCGCCCACGACCTGCTCCCACCGCCCCACGAGCAGGCGCAGCGTGGCGGTCGCCCCGCCGATGCCCACGCCGGCGCGCGCGGCGGGAATGTCGAGCGCGTGCAGGCGCTCGGCGACCGTTCGGCAGGCGTAGCCCCGGACAACCGCGCATTCGATCCGCACCGGCAGCCGCTTGCCGCCGATGCCGTTCAGGAACGGCTCGGGGAACGATCCGACGACCGCGGGGATGTAGCCCGTCTGGCTCCAGTCGTGCCGGTCCCACCAGATGTGATCGCCGGGGTCGACGTTCGAGGACGCCGCGCCCTTGCTCGCCTCGACGCCGTTGACGTAGTAGAACCAGTCGACCGGCTTGCCCGCTTCCTCGCCGCCCGCGAGCCCATCGACGCTCTGCACGAAAGCGCCGCCGTAGCGAGTTTGAACGCCGTGGTTGCGTCGCAACAGGCTCATCGCGGTCTCCTGCCCGCTGATCTTCAGCGCGCCCGAGCGAGGCAGCGGGCTCGCGCCGAAGTCGCGCGTGACCGACAGCTCGACGGCGCTCGGCGCGCGACCCGCGCCGAGGCCGCAGCCCGCGAGCGCGACGGCGGCGAGTAGAGCGAGCGGGGATGCGGCTCGGCCGATCACGGCTTTCGCTTGCATCCGCCTCGGTAGGCTTCGCACCAGAACCACACCACGAGGTCGCGCGCGCGCAGGCGCCGGCCGTTGCCCCGCGGGCCGCTGGGGTCACCCGCGCCGGTGCTGCCGATGACCCCGTCGACCTCGTACTCCCAGCCGTTCTGGCCGCGGTTGGTCTCCCCGCCGAGCGAGTACACGAACAGCTGGCCCGAGTCCGCGGGCGAGCGTCCACAATGGCCGTAGTCGCGCAGCGCGAAGCCGGGACCGCCAGCGCGGCGGACGGCGAGCAGCACCGCGAGCGGCGTCCCGGCAGCCACGGCACAGCTCCTGCGACCGATACGCACGGAACTCGCGGAGGCGGTGACAGTGCGCGCCCGCGAGAGGATCCGGCCGCCGACGCCGACGATCATGCTCCGCACGCTCGGCCCCGACGCTGCGGCGCCGGCGGGTGATATTCCGCGTCGCTCCGCCGACGCCGTCGTCGGCGCCGCCACGAGGACGAGCGCCGCCGACAGGGACACGCACAGCCTCCTACCGGACATAGAACACGAGCCGCGAGGTGCCGCGAGCGAGCGTCGTGGTGTTGCCCACCGCGTCGCTCGCCTTGATGTCGAGCACGTAACGCCCGGGCGCGAGCGCCGACGGCAACAGATATGAGAAGACGCCTCCGTCGGAGAGCTTGAAGAAGCTGCCGCTGCCGCAGCGCGCGGGACGGAAGCGCGTCCTGACGCCGTCATAGACGGAGCAGCGACCGCGGTAGCGGCGGCGCAGCTCTGCGCTCACCGAGGTGACGGCGCTGTGCGCGGCGATCGTTCCCGCGAGGACCCTCGGCGCGGAGCGACGGGGGTAGACATGGTCGTCAATTGGTCCCGTCACGTCGGCCACGAGCGCGTACGGTCCTTTGTATGGCGCGGGCGACGGAGCGCCGCCGCCGGTTGTGGACGTGGTCGTGCCGCTGGGGGATGTCGTGCCGCAGTTGCCGTCGTTGCCGTTGTGCACGCACACGACGAAGCTCGCCGATGGGGCGTCGCCCGTCTTGGCAGCGCGCAACGTGACGTTGCCCGTGGTGCTCAGCGTGAGCGTCGCGAGTCCACCTGCGGCGCTGGTGGTGCTCGCGCCGCCGCCGGATACCGTGACGCCCGCGGCGGGTTGCGCTTCGCCGTCGCCTTTTTCGGCGAACGCTCCCGCTGGTGTGTGGATGGCGCTGACCTTGACCGTGAACGGCGTTCCCGCCTGCACGCTCGTGGGCGCTTCGCTGACGACGAGCGGGAGCACGGTGGGCGAGTAGAACGGTTCTGGCTCGTGGTCGGCGACCATGACGACTTCGTCGCCTTCGCTCAGGAGGTCCGAGCAGATGCCGCCGCCCCATTTGTAGTTGACCCACTCGGCCCAGGTGTCCGATTCGTTGGCGAACGCGTGGGTCTCGCCGAGAATCGTCTGTGTGAAGTTGCCGGCGCCGCCGCTGGCCTCGCCGTGATCCCAGTTCCCGCCGACGGCGAGGTTGATCGCGGTCGCGACGCTGTTCGCGGCGCAGCCGCTGACGGGCTCGGGCGAGTTCAGCGTGACGGAGGTCTTCGGCAGCAGCGTCGAGGATTCGCCCTCGATGCGAACGGTCACGGTCGGTCCGGCGAGTGCGGAGGAAGCAGCGATCGCTGCGAGTGCGAGCAGGCTCGGAAGTAGAGCACCGAGCATCAGGAACATGCGACGAGTTACGAGCATGGAGCCACCCCTTTCCACGAGGGCTTGTGGGCTTGCGGTCGGAGGCAGGTCTCCTGGCTGCCGGGCCTACCCCTCCGAGCCTTCCCATCTCGCCGAAGGCGAGTCAGTGGCCGCACGCCGTCAACGGCGTGCCACGGCGGGCATCCCCGGTCACAGTGGCGGGTCCGCGCCGGATTCTCACCGGCTTCCCTTCGCCACCGACCGTATGTATGTGTCCGCGAATCGTAGCGCTCGTCAGCGACCGACGGCGTCCAGCTGGCTGTCGGTGTCGCCGAGCGCGGAGCGGTGGACGCTGCTGAGCGCGGTCCCGTCCGCGAGCAGGCGTCGCGCGTGGTCGAGGTCGTCGGAGCGCCCGAACGTGAGCGCGGCCTTGACGGCGCCGTCCTTGAGGTACCAGTTGGTGAACGAGCCGTCCTCGAGCGAGCCGCGCACGATCTCCTCGTCCCACTCGTACGCGGGACCGACGTACTCGAGCTCGCCCCAGTCGCCGAGCACGGAGTAGAAGTACGGCACGGTCTCGTGCGCGACGTCCCCGCCGAGCATGTTCAGCGCGGCGGTCTTGCCGTGGTTGAAGGCCACGTCCCAGTGCTCGATGCGCATCGCGCCGCCCCCGTGCAGGAGCGACTCGTACTCGCAGATGTCCCCCGCGGCGAACACGCCGGGCGTGGAGCTCTCCAGGCGCGAGGAGCACAGCACCCCGCCGCGGGTACCGATCCGCAGCCCGGCGCGCTGCGCGAGTTGCACGTCGGGCGTGACGCCCGCGCCGATCACGACCGCGTCCGCGGCCAGCTCGAGGCCGCCGCGCGTCACGACCTTCTTGACGCGCCCGTCGCCCTCGAAGCGCTCGAGCTCATCGCCGCCGTGCACAGTCACGCCGTGGACTTCGAGCAGCTCCTGGAAGAAGCGCCCCGCGGTGGCGCCGAAGCCGCGTTCGAGCGTCGCCTGCTCCTGCATCACGATCGTGCAGCGCTTGCCCATCATGCTCAGCGACGCGGCCACCTCGCAGCCGATATAGGAGCCGCCGATCAGCACGACGTCCTCGGCATCCTCGAGTCCCTCGCGGATCGCGTCGGCGTTTCCGAGTGTGCGCAGGTAGTGGATCTGCTCGAGCTCGCAGCCGTCGACGTTCAGCCGCCGCACGTTCGCGCCCGTCGCGATCAGCGCCTTCTCGAACGCGACCTCTTCCTTGGTGGAGAGCTTCGCCGTGCGCGCCTCCAGGTCAAGCCCGGTGACGCTCGTGCGCGTGAGCAGCTCGATGTTCTGCTCGGTCCACCAGTCGTTGGGACGGAACAGCGGCTCCTCGCGGCTCTCCTCGCCACGAAGGTAGCCCTTGGAGCACTCCGGGCGGTTGTACGGCGGGTCGAGCTCACGGCCAACGAGCAGGATCTCGCCCTCGGCGCCCTCCTCGCGCAGCCAGCGCGCGCAGTTGGCCGAGGCGAGGCCGCCGCCGATGAGCAGGTAGTCGACCTTGCGCGTGGTCATGGCGGGCACCTTACAACGCCGGCGGATGACGGACCGACCAGTGCGCCCATGTGGGGATGCGGTCGAGCATCCGCCAGCGTGGACCATCCTCGCCGCGGTTGGGGCCGGTGTCGGTGCCGTTGTGGCTCGTATCGAGGCGAAGGCCCGCGATGACGAGGAACGCGTGCGGCGTCGGAGCGTCGGCGGCGTAGATCGTCACCCAGCGCCCGGGGCCGGGCGCGCCCCAACTCATGTAGTCCTGCGCGAGCGGGTTCTGCGCGAGGATTTCTCCGACCGCACGTATCCCCGCGCGGTAGAGGACGTAGTTGATGGTGCTCGAGCAGTCCTCTTCGAGCGCGCCGCGAGGGTCGGGGTGCCCGCCCGGGCCATAGGGCAGATCCTGCAGCTCGTTTCCCGCCACGAGCATTCCCTGCACCGCCGCGGGCACGCCCGCGGGGATCAGTGCGACGTGCCCGTCCGCGGGCGCGAGCCGCGCGCGTCCGCCGGCGATGAAGCGAACGGGAGTGAGGGTCTTCCGTGCGAGCGAGACGTCCGCGCCCGCGCCGGATTCGGCGCCCGCCAGAGCACCCTGTGTGCTCGTGGCCCCGCGGTACCTCGCCGCCCAGCTCTCGACCTCGTCCGCGTACCACCCGGCATGGTTGTACGCGAGGATCGCGTGGCGATAGTCGCTCGGCGCTCCCGAGGCGCGCAGATAGCTGCCGGCCGCGTAGATCGCGTCGGCGGGGTTCCAGCGATCCTTGCGCCCATCGCCATCCGCGTCGACTCCGTATGCCGCCCACGTGGAGGCAATGAACTGCATCGGCCCGCCCGCGCCGGCGGTATTCACGGCGCCCTCAGCGTTGCATGCCGGGTCGGGAGCGCGTCCGTGATCGCACTCGACCTTGCCGATCCCCGCGAGGATCGCCCAATCCAGGCCATAGCGCCGCGCCGCCTGCTGATACAGGCGCAGATATGTGGATGGAATTTCGCGCTGGGCCAGCACCGAGACACCCTCGCCCGTCGCCCCGGCCGCGCTCGTCCCAGCGACGCCCAACGATGCGCCGCCGAGCGTCGCGATCACCGCGACGAGCACCAACGCCATCGCCATGAGCGCCGCCGCTCCAGCCGCGATCGACCCGCCGGCGGTGTGGCCGCGTATGCGGCCTGGGGCAGCCGTACCGGCGGTCAATCTCGATCGAGGCCGAGGTGGCGTCTGCGTCCCGCGGCGACCTCGCGCATATCGCGCATGACGAGCGATTCCTCGACGGCTCGCTGCTCGTCGAGCGGGTGTTCGTCACTCCACACGCGGAGCGGCTGGGACGCCTGAGTGGGAGCATCGGGCACCGTGAGTCCGTCCTGCTCGTCGTGAGGCTGTCGTCTCTTGGGCTCCGGACTGCGACGCGCCTCGACACTCGGAGCCGGGCGTGCGTATTTCTCTTTCGCCCAGCGAACCGCCGCGATCGCTTTGCGCGTCTCGAGCGCGTTGCTCATCCGCCTGACGACCGAGTGGTGTGGGGTCCGCTCGCTTCCGATCGCTCCCCCCACGACCCCGAGCGCCTGGTGGCGGCGGGTGTACGCGCCCCAACAGAACGCGGACATGAGCAGCCACTGCGTCCACCAGCCGATCGCGCTGAGATCCGAGAGGATCGCGAGCACCGCCAGCACGACCCCCAGCAGGAAGGAGAACAGCAGCTTCGAGACGATCGCGCCCAGCAGCTGCGCGGCCCACTTGCGAAACAGCGCGCGGCCGCCCTCGCCGAACGCCGGAGCGAGCACCATCGCTGGAGCGAGCAACAGGTAGAAGAGGCTGAAGATCGCGGCCGTGAGCAATCGGGCCGCGATGAAACCCAGCAACAGCAACATGCCGAGCAGGCCCGCCGCGATCAGCAGCACTCCGCCCACCCGCGCCCATGTC
>DASUPL010000166.1:0-5800 GCA_036281155.1 Solirubrobacteraceae bacterium
CGCGCGCGCAGCGCGGCGCCGGCGCGCCCACTGACGACGGCTCCCCGTCCGCGGCGGGTGTCAGGCCCGGCGCGCAAGCCGTCGCGTACCGCGCCGCGGCGTCGCTCCGCGGAGGTCGAAGGCGGGCTCGCGCTCGCCGCGCTCGCGACGCTGCGGAGCATCGACCGCCACCCACTGCTCGACCGCCTGATCGGCGGGCGGACGTTGATCGTGGTGGTCGCGTTCGCGCTGATCGGCATCGTGACGCTACAGCTCAGCCTGCTGAAGCTGAACGCCGGCATCGGACGCACGCTGGAGCAGCAGGCGTCGCTGCAGAACGAGAACGCGGCGCTGAGCATCGAAAACTCCGAACTCGCGGCCGGCGATCGCGTGGAGGCGAGCGCGGCGCGCCTGGGCATGGAGCTCGTGCCGGTCGGATCGCTGCGCTCGCTCACGCCGCGCCCGCGCCTGGACGCGGCGCGCGCGGCGAGCGCGCTGAGCACGCCCGTCCACGAAGCGGCCCCGACCGAAGCGATCTCGACCGAAGCGGGCGTCGAACCGCCCTCCGTCACATCCGCATCCACATCCACATCCACATCGTCCTCGACATCGACATCGACCGAACAGACGGCTAGCACCGCCGGCTCGCAGCAGACGAGCGAAGCGCCCGCGGCTGCCGTGGAAGAACCGAGCAGCCGGGAAGCTCCCGAAACGACGCCCGCCGGGGGCACGCAGGCCGGCCCGGCGGGTTGAGCGGTGGCCGCCGTCCAGAACCGCATCGGCGCGATCTTTGGGCTGTTCTTCATCCTGCTGGTGCTCGCGGGCGCGCGGACGGCGTACCTGGGCGTGCTGCGCGGCGAGACGCTGCGCAAGGCCGCGAGCAACCAGCAGCTGACGGACGAGATGGTGACGGCGCAGCGCGGCGCGATCACCGACCGCTCGGGGCTCGACCTCGCGATCTCCGAGCCGGCGCGTGACGTCTCGGCGGACCCCTACCTGCTCACGAACCCGCTCGTGGCGGCTCAGCAGCTCGCGCCGCTGCTCGGGCTGACGCAGGAGGAGGTCCTGCGCAAACTCTCACAGGACACCGGCTTCGTGTATCTGGCGAGAGGACTCCCCGAACGCAAGGCGCGGAAGATCATGGCGTTGAAGATCACCGGCGTGGCGGGCACGCCGGTGATGCGCCGCGTGTACCCGCGGGGCACGCTCGCGGCGCAGGTGCTCGGCGTGGTCGGCACTGAAGGCAAGGGGCTCGCGGGCATCGAGTACTCCCGCGACGGGCTGCTGCGCGGGCGCTCCGGGCGCCGGCGCGTCGTCAGCGACGCGCGCGGGCAGCCGGTGTCGATCAAGGAAACCAATCCGGTCGAGGCGGGAGAGTCGCTCACGCTGACGCTGGACGCGAACATCCAGCAGCGCACCGAAGACGTGCTCGGCGCGGTCGCGAAGGTGTTCAACCCGAAAGACGCGACCGCGATCGTGATGGACCCGCGCACGGGCGCGATCCTGGCGCTGGCGAACTGGCCGCAGGTGAACGCGAACGACCCCGGCGCGTCCTCGCCGGAGGCCCTGCAGAACCGTGCGGTCGGCTTCAACTACGAACCGGGGTCGACGTTCAAGGCCTTCACGGTGTCGGGCGCGCTGCAGGGCGGGCTGATCAGCCCCGATACGCCTTTCAACATCCCCAACCAGATCCAGGTCGCCGACCGCACGATCCACGACGACACCGAACACGCCGAAGAGACCCTCACGACGGCGCAGATCCTGGCGCAGTCGAGCAACGTGGGCGCGATCAAGATCGGCAAACTCGAGGGCGCGAAGGCCTTCGACGGCTGGGTGCACCGCTTCGGCTTCGGCACGCCCACGGGAGTCGAGCTGCCGGGCGAGGAACGCGGGGTGACGCTGGCGCTGGCGCACTACTCGGGCTCTTCGATGGGGAACCTGCCGATCGGCCAGGGCGAGCTGGTGACGCCGATGCAGATGGCGAGCGCGTACTCGGCGATAGCGAACGGCGGGGTCATGCGCCGGCCGCACATCATCGCCGCCGTGGGCGGGCATTCACAGGCGCTGCCGGCGGGGCGCCGCATCATCTCGAGGGCCACCGCGGCGGCGGTGCGGCGGATGCTCGAAGGCGTGCTCGCGCCGGGGGGCACGGCGAGCGAGGTGGAAGTCCCCGGCTACAAGCTCGCGGGCAAGACGGGGACGGCGAGCAAGATCGACCAGGCGACGGGCGAATACTCGAAAAGCGCGTACGTGGCGTCGTTCATCGGCTTCGCTCCGGCGTCGAAGCCGAGGCTGCTCGCGGCGGTGGTCGTGGACGAGCCACAGACGGGATCGATCTTCGGAGGCACGGTCGCGGCGCCGGCGTTCGGCCAGATCATGAGCTTCGCGCTGCCCTATCTCGGCATACCCCCCGATTAGCCTCAGACGCAGCGCTCCGGCTGGGGCGGAAACTAGACTCAGGCGCATGCCGGCGCGCGGGATCGACCGATGAGGCTCGACGTTCTCACCCACGGGCTCACGCCGGCCCCAGGCGCCGCGCTGCACCCGGCGAGCGCGTCGGTGGAGATCGCCGGGCTGGCGTACGACAGCCGCGCGGTGGCGGCGGGCGACCTGTTCTTCTGCGTCACCGGGTTCAGCAGCGACGGCCACGATTTCGCCGCGCGGGCGATTCAGAGCGGAGCGGCGGCGCTGGTCGTGGAGCGTCCTCTGGGCCTCGGCGTGCCGGAGGTCGTGGTCGAGTCGGCGCGCGCCGCTATGGCCCCGCTGGCGGCGCGCTTCTACGGCGACCCCGCGCGCGAGCTGCGCGTGGTGGGCGTGACGGGCACGAACGGCAAGACGACGACCGCGTACCTCGTGCGCGCGCTGTTGGAAGCGGGCGGCGAGCAGTGCGGGCTGCTGGGGACCGTCAAGTCGATCGTCGGCGGGCGCGATCGGGAGGTGCGGCGCACCACTCCGGAGGCGATCGACCTGCAGCGCGACCTGCGCGCGATGCTCGACGGCGGCGACCGCGCGTGCGCGATCGAGGTCTCCTCGCACGCGCTGCGGCTGGGGCGCGCCGACGCGACCCAGTTCGCGGCGGCGGTGTTCACGAACCTCACGCAGGACCACCTCGACTTCCACGAGACGATGGAGGAGTACTACCTCGCCAAGCGGCTGCTGTTCCTGCCCGCGGAGGGAGCGCCGCCCAGCGTGAGCGTCATCAACATCGGCGACCCCTACGGGCAGCGCCTCGCCGAGGAAGTCGGCGGCGCGCTGACGTTCGCGCTCGACGCGCCCGCGGACTACAGCGCCACGGACATCGTGTGCGCGTTCGACGGCTGCCGCTTCGTGCTGCGCACGCCGGCGGGTGAGCGCGACGTCGCGCTGCCACTGCCGGGCAGGTTCAACGTCGCGAACGCGCTCGCCGCGCTCGCCACCGCGCACGCGCTCGGAGGGGAGATGGACGTGCTCGTGGCGGCGCTCGAGCGCGGCGTGCGCGTGCCGGGGCGCTTCGAGCCGGTGGACGAGGGCCAGGACTTCGCGGTGCTCGTCGACTACGCCCACACGCCCGACTCGCTCGAGAACGTGCTGTGCGCGGCGCGCGAACTGACCGACGAGCGCGCGGGTGGGAGGGTGATCTGCGTGTTCGGCGCGGGCGGCGATCGCGACCGCGGCAAGCGGCCGCTGATGGGCGAGATCGCGGCGCGGCTGGCGGACGTGGTGATCGTGACCTCGGACAACCACCGCTCGGAGGACCCGGAGCGGATCGTCGCGGAGATCGTGGCCGGCGCCGAGGGTGAGCTGATCACGGTGCTCGATCGTCGCGCGGCGATCGAGCGGGCGGTCGCCAGCGGTCGCACAGGCGACGTGTTGGTGATCGCCGGCAAGGGCCACGAGCAGGGACAGGAGCTCGCGGGCGGGCGCAAGCTGCCGTTCGACGACGTGGCGGTCGCGCGCGAGGCGCTGCGATCTCGTCTGGTGAGAGCATCGTGAGGGACTGGGATGTGGAGTGCGTCGCCCGTGCCGCTGGAGCGATCGTCGCGAGCTCGCCCTCGCGCGGCGATGGGGCCGCAGCGGCGAGTGCGCCATCGGGTGCCGCCGAGGCCGGCCCGCTCGCCCAGCCGGGCCGCGCCGCCGAGTTTCCGGGGCCGCTCAGCGTGGGCATCGACTCCCGCGACGTCGCCGCGGGCGAGCTGTTCGTGGGGCTGCCGGGCGAGCGCACGGACGGCGGCAGCCACGCGGCGCAGGCGCTGCGAGGGGGTGCTTGGGGAGTGCTGGTGGCGCCGGAGCACGCCCAGGCGGCGCTCGGCGCGCGGGCGGGCGCCACGGTGCTCACGCACGATGACCCGTTGGCCGGTCTCCACGGCCTGGCGCGCGCGTGGCGGGCGGAGCTTGGCGAGCGCGGCGCGAAGGTCGTGGCGATCACGGGCTCGACGGGGAAGACCTCGACGAAGGACATCCTCGCGGCGCTGCTCGGCGCGCACATGCGCACGGTGGCGACGCCGGCGAACCTGAACACGGAGATCGGCCTGCCGCTGGCGCTGCTGGCCGCGCCCGCGGACACGGAGGCGCTCGTGCTGGAGATGGCGATGCGCGGACGAGGGCAGATCGCGCAGCTGACGGAGATCGCGCGCCCGGACGTGGGCGTGATCGTCAACGTCGGCCCGGCGCACCTGGAGCTGCTCGGCTCGCTGGAGGCGATCGCGGCCGCGAAGGCGGAGCTGATCGCGGGCATCGCGCCCGGCGCGAGCGTGGTCGTGCCGGCGGATGAGCCGCTGCTCGATCCGCACGCACGCGGAGACGTGCACACGGTCACGTTCGGCGAGGGCGGCGAGGTCTCGCTGCTCGAACAGGGCTCCGACGGGACGGTTGTGATCGCCGCGGGCGAGGAGCGGGTCACGCTGCGCCCGTCGTTTCGCCAGGCCCACAACCTGCTCAACCTGCTCGCCGCGGTGGCGGCCGCGCGGGCGCTCGGCGTCGCGGCGGGGGGGGAGCTGGATGTGAGCTTCTCGGCGATGCGCGGGCAGCGCTCGGAGCTCGCGGGCGGGACGGTGCTGATCGACGACTGCTACAACGCCAACCCCATGTCCATGCGCGCCGCGATCGACGATCTCGCCGAAACCGCCCCTGGGCGTCGCGTGGCGGTGCTCGGCGACATGCTCGAGCTGGGCCCGGACGCGCCGCGGCTGCACCGCGAGCTCGGTGAGCACGCGAGCGCGCGCGGGGTCGAGCTGCTGATCGCCGTGGGGCCGCTCGCGGCCGAGACGGCGGGTGCGTTCGCGGGCGAGTCCCACGCGGCGCCCGATGCGAACGCGGCCGCGAAGCTGACGGCGGATCTGCTGCGCGCGGGCGACACGGTGCTCGTGAAGGCATCGCGCGGCGTGGGGCTGGAGCGCGTCGCGGACGCGCTGCGTGGGCGGCGCTGAATGGGGCGGATTCTGTTCGGGGGCACCGCGGCGCTGCTGATCTGCATCTTCCTCAGCCCGAAGTTCATCGAGTTTCTGCGCAAGCGCGAGTTCGGGCAGCAGATACGCGAGGACGGCCCGGCCGGCCACCATCAGAAGGCGGGCACGCCGACGATGGGCGGGATCATCGTGTTCCTGGCGGTGTCGGTCCCGTTCCTGATCCTGACGAACTACGACTGGCGCTCGGTGGGGGTGTTCGGCGCGGCGATCGCGTGCGCGCTGCTCGGCTTCGCCGACGACTACACGAAGCTCGTCAGGCGCCGCTCGCTGGGGCTGCGCGCGCGGACAAAGCTCGGCGTGACGATCGCGATCTCCTTCGCGCTCTGGTACGTCGCGACGCAGAAGGCGCACCTGCCGCCGACGCTGTGGCTGCGCTT
>DASUPL010000167.1:0-5992 GCA_036281155.1 Solirubrobacteraceae bacterium
GCTGGGAGGACGTGCTGCCCTACTTCCTGCGCTCCGAGGACAACGTCCGCGGCGCCTCCGAGTTCCACGGCGCGGGCGGCGAGCTGACGATCTCCGAGCAGCGTTCGCCGCGGCCCCTCGACAGGCGGATGATCGAGGCCAGCGCCGCCGCCGGGATCCCCCGGATCGACGACTACAACGGCCCCGAGCAGGACGGCGCCTCGATGTTCCAGGTCACCCAGAAGGACGGCAGGCGCTTCAGCGCCGCCGACGCGTACCTGCGCCCCGCTCGCACGCGTCCCAACCTCGACGTCCGCACCGGCGTGAGCGTGCTCGGCGTGGAGCTCGACGGCGAGCGCGCCGTCGGCGTGCGCGTGCGCAAGGGCCGGCGCGGCGAGGAGGTCGCGCGCGCGGCGCGCGAGGTGCTGCTGTGCGCCGGCGCGATCGGCTCGCCGCAGCTGCTGCTGCTGTCGGGAATCGGCGCGGGCGAGGAGCTGCGCGCGGCGGGCGTGCAGGGTCGTCACGAGCTGCCCGGCGTGGGGCGCAACCTGCAGGACCACCCGGGCGTGGCGATGCTGTGGGAGATCTCCGGCAGCGACACCCTCTACGGCGCCGACAAGCCCAAGCCGCTGGCGGAGTGGCTGCTGCGCAAAACCGGCAAGCTCAGCTCCACCGTCGCGGAGGTCGTCGCGTTCACGCGCACGCGCGGCGGCCTGCCCGCCGCGGACATCCAGTTCCACATGGGCGCCGCGTACTTCGAAGACCACGGCGCGGAGGAATACGACGGGCACTGCATGGTGATCGCGCCCACGCTCATCTCGCCCAAGGCACGCGGGCAGGTGTGGCTGCGCTCCGCGGACCCGACCGAGAAGCCGCGCATTCTCACCAACACGCTGTCCGAGCCAGACGACGTCGAGTCGCTGCTCGCCGGGATGAAGCTCGCGCGCGAGATCGCCGCGCAGGGGCCGCTGAAGGACATGATCGTCAAGGAGATCAAGCCGGGCGCGCACACTGTGGACCGCGAGGAGCTGGAGGCGGACCTGCGCAGACGCCTGATTCTGGTCTACCACCCCGCGGGCACCGCGCGCATGAGCGACACGCACGAGCACGCCGTCGTCGACTCGCGGCTGCGGGTGCACGGCATCGAGGCCCTGCGAGTGGTCGACGCGTCGGTCATGCCGAGCATCGTCGGCGGCAACACCAACGCCCCCACGATCATGATCGCCGAGAAAGCCGCCGACCTGATCAGGGATCGAACGTGAGCGCCTCGATCAACCACCACCGCGAAGGCGAGGGCCCGTCGCTCGTGCTGCTGCACGGCGTCGGCCACCACTGGCAGGCGTGGAAGCCCGTGATCCCACTGCTGGCGCGGGATTTCGACGTGATCGCCTGCGACTCGCCAGGCTTCGGGCGCTCCGCGCCGCTGACCGCCGGCATCGAGCCCACGATTCCCGCGTACGTCGACGCGTTCGAGTGGTTCTTCGCCGAGCTCGGCCTCGAGCGACCGCACGTGGCGGGCAACTCCATGGGCGGCGCGATCGCGCTCGAGCTCGCGCGCAGGCGAGCCGTCAGCTCCGCCAGCGCGTTCTCCCCCGCCGGCTTCTGGACCGCGCCCGAGCGCCGCTTCTGCCAGCTCTCGCTCGGCGTGATCGCCGCGATCCCACGCGCCGCGCGGCCACTCGTCACCGCGCTCGCACGCACGCACGCCGGGCGCGTGGCGCTGTTCTCGCAGAACTTCGGCTACCCCTCGCGCCTGCCCGCTGAGGAGGCCGTCGCGACGCTCACCGACGCCTGGGCCGCTCCCGCGTTCGCCGGCGTGCTCGACGCGTTTCGCCACTACCGCTTCGACGCGCCGCAGGACCTGCGTGGCACGCCCGTGACGGTCGCCTGGGGCGCGAAGGACCGGCTGCTGCCATACCGCCTGCAGGCGCCACGCGCGCGCAAGCTGCTGCCGTGGGCCACGCACGTCACGCTCGGCGCCGGGCACGTGCCGTTCTGGGACGACCCGGCCGCCGTGGCCGAAGTGATTCGCGCGTGTGCGCGGAGCTCCGTGGTCGTGGCCGAGCGCCACTGAGTCGTCATCCCCGCTGGCGCGCCGAGCGGGAGTAGGGGATCATCTCCGGCTGACATGGACTGGGGCGTCGGCAACTACAAGCAGATCGCAGTCGAGCTGCTGCCGGGGCGCAGGCGGCAATCGACGTGGCCGACCCGCGCGCGGGCGAGCACTTGGTGGATGTCGGCTGCGGGACCGGCAACGCGGCGCTGCTGGCCGCCGCGCGCGGTGCTCGGGTCACCGGGGTCGACCCTGCGCCACGCCTGCTCGAGATCGCCGCCGCCGAGGCGTCCGCGCGCGAGCTCGACCTGACGTTCCTGCCCGGCGAGGCAGCTTCGATCCCGCTGCCGGACGCGAGCGCGGATGTGGTCGTGTCCGTGTTCGGCGCGATCTTCGCCCCCGACGCGCTCGCCGCCGCCGCGGAGATGGCGCGCGTGGCGAGCGCCGCGGGACGCATAGTGCTGTGCGCCTGGATACCGGGTGGCGTGTTGTTCGAGGTCATACGGATGCGCCGCGAAGCGCTCGCCGCCGCGACGAGCACGCCGCCGGGGCCGCCGCCGTTCGCCTGGCACGAGCGGGACGCGCTGAATGACCTCTTCGGTCCGCTCGGCTTCGACGTCGAGCTGACGCCGCGCCAGCTCGCGTTCACCTCGACCTCCGCTCAGGAGTTCTTCCAGTCCGAGCTGCGCGACCATCCCATGTGGCTCGCCGCTCACGCGCTGCTGCAGCCACGCGGAGACATGGACGCGCTGCGCACCCGCGCCCTGGAGATCTACGCGGCCGCGAACGAGGATCCGGAGGGGTTTCGCCTCACCAGCGACTATGTCGTGGCCAGGCTGACCCGGTCCTGACTCGAACATTCGTCCAGTTTTCACACACGCGGGCAAGTCTGCTTCACAGTGCTCTCACCAACCAAAACTGAAACTGCAAAGGGCAAACCCGTCGCGAGATGGGGGCGCAAAGTCAGGGATCTCCATGAGATAGCTCGGCCGCCAGTAACACGCCACGGAGGGCTATCTTGTTTTCAGATCGTTTGCAGCGCGTTGGGCACTCGCGGGACGAGAGCGGCTACTCGCTGATCGAGTTGCTCGTGGTGATACTGATCATCGGCGTTCTCGCCACGATCGCGATCCCGTCGTTCCTGAACCAGAAGAACAAGGCCGTCGGCGCTCAGGCCAAGGAAGTCGCGGCCATGGCACGGACGGCAGCCGAGACCATCGCAACGGACAACGGTGGCAGCTACACGAAGGTGAAACCTTCGGAACTGAACAAAGTGGAACCGACGCTTCGGATCGCTTCAAGCACGACCGACGCGTACCTGAGCAGCGCCACTGGCACAGCGACCGAATACACGGTCACCGCCACGGCGACCAACGGGGATGAATTGACCATCAGCAGGAGCACCGCGGGCGCGATCACGCGCACGTGCGTCAGCCCGATCAACAAAAAGGGCTGCAACGGGGGAGAAAACTCCAGCTGGTAGTCACGGTTGGGTGTTGCGCTGAGCATGGGCAGCGCAACACCCGACCGAGTCGGTTCTCAATCTCTCAAGACGCCCCGTTTCGCAGCGCTCGCCGCGGGTATCAACGTGGTGACCGACAAGGAGCGTCCAGATGAGCGAAGAAGCGAAGTCCTCAAGCCCGAACGGCGCTGAGGAACAGGAGGAGATCGACGCAGCCGCGAGCGAAGCGGCTCGAATCGGCGGCATCGCCGGCGATGAGGATCTCGACCCACGCGAACGGGCCGTGATCGAGGGCGGCGGCGGGGTGGCAGAGGGATTCGAGCAATCGGAGGCGCTGCTCATCGAACACGCATCTCATGGCGACCAGCAATCCGCACACGCGATCCTTCACGATCGCGGTCGCAGCGAGCCGGAGAACCGCACGCGCGAAGACGGCGAAGCCGACCAGGAGAGCAGCAGCAAGATCGACGAGACGGTCTGACGCGGACCCCGCACGCGCCAGCCGTCCGATTGATGATCCATCCTGCACTCCGTGCAGATCTCCAGGCGCGATCTCGCTGACCTTCTACGCAGCGTCAGCGCGATTCTGCTCGCGATCGGCGCGCTGGTGTCGATCCTGCGCAAGGCCACGAATGACGACCTGAGCGATCTGTCGCTCTTCCTTCTCCTGATCGTTCCTGCCGTCGCTCTCTATGGCCTGGCCCTGCTCGAGGCGGGCGACTCCCACAGCGATGACGACGACAATCGCGCGCGCCCAGCGATCGCGCTGCCGTCGATCGCCGCGATCCTGCTCGGCACGGGCGCAATGTTCGCGTTCCTGAAGCTCGCCGGCGCCGACACTCACCACAAGCTCTACGCGGTCGCCGTGCTCACGCTCGGCGGCCTGATCGCCGCCCACACCACCGCGCGCCTGCGCGTCGCCTATGCGGCCCTGCTCGCCGGCGCCGCGGCGCTGCTCGTGTGGCAGCTCGTGTGGGAACTCATCCTCCCCCACGCATCCTCCAACGCCACCCGCTGGCTGCTGGTGCTCGCCGCGGCTCTGCTCCTCGCCGTCGCCGCCCGGCTCGCTCGCGCCGCCGCGACCGGTTCGCGTGAGCTCGCCATTGTCGGCGGCTTTGCCGCGGTGCTCGCGGGGGTACAGGGCGTGATCGCCGGAGCGCTCAACGGCGGCGCCGAGCTGATCGAATCGAGCGGCGGTCCGCATCTCCACGGCCTTCACGACAGGGTCGGCAGCCCGCAGAGCTTCGGCTGGGATCTATACCTGCTCGTCGTCTCCACGCTGCTCGTGTGGCTCGCCGCGCGTTCGCGAGCGCGTGGCCTCGGCTATGTCGGCGCGTTCGGGCTGCTCGCCTTCGTCGTCAGCGCAGGCGTGCAGATCACACAGTTCGAGTCCGGCGAGTCAGCGTCCGGCGCGCTCGTCGGCTGGCCGCTCGCGCTGCTGCTGCTCGGCGCGGCCGGACTCGCAGCGCCGCGGCTGCTGCGCGACGACCAGTGAGGCAGTCGCCACCCGGCCGGAGGGCCGGCTGACGGCTCCGATCGCCCTTGCCTCTTGCGCTGTGAATCCCGATTCGCTACGCTGCGAATCTCGATTCACATACCCGCTTTCGTGACGCTCCTGGAGGGACACCGATGACGATCACAACCTTTGCCTCGCCGGTTCGCGAGGTCCGAAACCAGTCCGTCCCGCTCGAGCCGTTCGACCCCTTCGGCGCGGATGCGGCCCTGCGCGAGGCCGTCGCGCGTGGCGCCGGTGCGTGGGGCAACGAGCGCATCGGAGCCGTCAGCAGCCTCGCGGGCAGCGCCGAGGTGCGTGAGCACTCGCGCCGCGCCGAGCGCAACGAGCCGCGGCTGATCCCGTACGACCGCTTCGGCAACCGCGTCGACGAGGTCGAGCTCGACCCGTCCTGGCACTGGCTGCTCGCGCGCGCTATCGAGCATGAGATCCACGCGCTGCCGTGGCGCGACCCGCAGCCGGGCGCGCACGTGGTGCGCGGCGCGATGTTCATGATGTGGTCCAACGCCAACGGCGGTGTGATGTGCCCCGTGTCGATGACCTACGCGGTCGTGCCCGCGCTGCGCGAGGCCGCGCCGGAGCTCGCCGCCGAGTGGGAACCGCGTCTCACGCTCCCCGACTACGAGCGCGGCGGGCTCGCGGGCATGGCGATGACCGAGCGCCAGGGCGGCTCGGACGTGCGCGCGAACATCACCCGCGCCGAGCCCGTGGGCGACGGCGAGTACGAGCTGCACGGCCACAAGTGGTTCTGCTCCTACCCCCCGTGCGACGTGTTCCTCGTGCTCGCCCAGGCGCCCGCCGGGCTGTCGTGCTTCCTCGTCGAGCGCGGCCCCGGAATGGAGTTCCAGCGGCTGAAGGACAAGCTCGGCACGCGCTCGCTGCCGTCCTCCGAGGTCGAGTTCCGCGGCGCCCCCGCGCGCCGGCTGGGGGAGGAGGGCCGCGGCGTGGCGACGATCATCGAGATGGTCACCCACACGCGTCTGGA
>DASUPL010000168.1:0-8617 GCA_036281155.1 Solirubrobacteraceae bacterium
GCAACGACGCTGTGGTCGCGGGGCTGACGACGCCGCAGCTGGAGAGCCTGGGCCTGCTGGCGATCGGCCTGTCGTGGCTGGCGCTGATGGCCCGCCGGGGGCGGCGTCGCTGCGCTGCGCCCGACGAGCGCCTGAACGGCACGCGATAATCACCGGCGATGTCCACCGGCACAGAGCTCTCGCGCGCTTTTCCCATCGGCAGCCGGCTGAACGAGCGCGGCCGTCTGGAGATCGGCGGCTGCGACACGGTTGAGTTGGCCAGAGAGTTCGGCACCCCGGCTTATGTCGTCGCGGAGGATGACGTGCGAACCCGCGCGCGAGCGTTTCTGCGCGCAGGCCAGGAGTCGGGCCACGGCGACTTCCACGTGGTGTTCGCCTCGAAGGCGTTCCCCTGCACGGCGGTGTTGGAACTGTTCGCCACAGAGGGACTGTGGTGCGACGTGGCTTCGGCGGGGGAGCTGCACCTGGCGCTCGGCGCGGGCTTCAGCCCGGAGCGGATCGTGCTGCATGGCAACGCGAAGTCGGAGGCGGAGCTGCGGATGGCGCTGGAGCACCGCGTGGGGGCGATAGTGATCGACAACTTCGATGAGATCGCTCGGCTCGCGCGGCTCGTGGCCGAGGGTGCGCGCGAGGACCGTGGCGCGCAGACCGTGCTCGTGCGCGTCACGCCCGATGTGCGGGGGGAGACGCACGAGAAGATCTCCACCGGGCAGGCGGACTCGAAGTTCGGGTTCGCGATGGGCGACGCGCCAGCGGCGATTGCGCGCGTGCGCGAGGTCGAGGGTCTGGATCTGCGGGGGCTGCACGCGCACATCGGCTCGCAACTGCTGAGCGTGGAGCCGTTCGAACGCGCCGCGGCCGAGCTGGCGAAGCTGGGCGACTTCCCCGTGTGGGACGTGGGCGGCGGGCTCGGCGTGCAGTACACCGACGATCAGCCCGCGGGACCGGAGATCGAGGAGTACGTGAGCGCGGTCGTGCGCGCGGCGCGGGCGAACGGCCACGGCCCCGAGAAGCGGCTGATGATCGAGCCGGGCCGCTCGCTGTGCGCGAACGCGGGCGTGACGCTGTACACGGTGGAGAGCGTCAAGCAGAACGTCTCGCGCTGGGTGGCGGTCGACGGCGGCATGTCGGACAACCTGCGACCGATGCTGTACGGCGCGCGCTATGAAGCGCACGTGGCCGACCGCTTCCCCGTACCGGGACGATGCGGCGACTTGATGGAGTGCGTGCTCGCGGGCAAGCACTGCGAGTCGGGCGATGTGATCGTGCGCGAGGCGCTGCTCGAGGATCCCGCGCCGGGCGACATCGTCGTGACCCCGGCGACGGGCGCGTACGGGTTCGCGATGTCGAGCAACTACAACGGCGTGCCCCGCCCGCCGGTGGTCTTCTGCAAGGACGGCGACGCGCGCGTGGTGGTGCGCCGCGAGACGCTCGAGGATCTGACGGCGCGCGATGTCCGCTAGCCCGTTTCGAATCGGCCTGCTGGGCCACGGCACGGTCGGCGCGGCGTTCGCGGAGCTGCTCGACGAGCGCGCCGCGGAGATCGAGCGCTTCAACGGCCGCGCGCCGCTCATCACGGGCATCCTCACGCGCAGCCGCGGCAAGTTCGAGGACGTGCTCGCCGACGCGGACCTGGTCGTCGAGCTGATGGGCGGTCTGGAACCGGCGCGCGAGTACCTGCTGGCGGCGATGGCCGCGGGCAAGGACGTGGTGAGCGCGAACAAGCAGCTGCTCTCACAGCACGGCGAGGAGCTGTTCGAGCTCGCGCGCGAGCGCGGCGTGCACCTGCGCTTCGAGGCGGCCGTCGCGGGCGCGGTTCCGGTCGTGCGCCTGCTCGAGGAGTCGCTCGCGGCGACGCCGATCGAACGCATCCACGGGATCGTGAACGGCACGACGAACTTCATCCTCAGCGAGATGGCGCACGGCAGCGCCTACCCGGAGGCGCTGGCGGAGGCGCAGCGCAAGGGCTACGCCGAGGCGGACCCGAGCGAGGACGTCAGCGGCCGCGACGCGGCGGCGAAGATGGCGATCCTCGCGCGCCTGGCGTTCGGCGCGTCGGTGCACCTGGAGGATGTGCGCTACGAGGGCATCGAGCACCTGCACGGCGACGATCTCGAGTACGCGCGCGAGTTCGGGCTAGGCCTGAAGCTGATCGGCACGGCCGAACGGCGCGAGGGTGGCATCTCGGTACGCGTCCATCCTGCGTTCCTGTACGCGGGGCATCCGCTGTCCTCGGTGTCGGGGCCGTTCAACGCGGTGACGGTCGAATCCGAGACGATCACCGAGATCACGATGTCGGGGCCGGGCGCGGGCGGCCGGCAGACCGCGAGCGCGGTGCTGGGCGACGTGGTGAGCGTGATGACTGGCGGCGCGCGTCCGCCGGCGCCGCCGCTTGAGCTGCGTCTGATCGAGGATGTGGAGAGCGCCTTCTATCTGCACATGGACGTCGCGGACCGCCCGAGCGTGTTGGCGGCGGTGACACAGGTGCTGGGCGATCAGGGCGTGTCGATCAAGTCGATCTTGCAGCGCGGCTTGGGCGAGAACGCGCGCCTGGTGATGGTCACCCATCCCGTGCTCGAGTCGAGCCTGCGCGTGGCGGTCGAGCGTGTCGGCGAGTTCGAGTTCGTGCGCTCCACGCCGCGTACCATCCGCGTGATCGAAGAGGAGTTCGTATGAGAGATTTCGAGCCGGTGCCGCTGCCGCTGGTGGAAGGCGCGGCGTTCTCGGGCACCCACGTGCCCCTGATCGAGCGCTACCACGAGCGGCTGCCGTTCGAGGCCGGCGACAAGCTCGTCAGCTTGCAGGAGGGCTCGACTCCCCTCCTGCGTGCGCCGGTGCTCTCGAAGATGGTCGGCGCGACCGTGAGGCTGAAGCTGGAGGGCGCCAACCCGACCGGCTCGTTCAAGGACAGGGGCATGACGTGCGCCGTCTCGGCGGCCGTGCGCGAAGGCGCCAAGGCGGTGATCTGCGCCTCGACCGGCAACACCGCCGCCAGCGCGGCCGCCTACGCCGCGCGTGCCGGCATAACCTGCGCCGTGATCGTCCCGGAGGGCAAGATCGCGCAGGGCAAGATGGCTCAGACGCTGGTTCACGGCGCACGCGTGATCTCGCTGGACGGAAACTTCGACCAAGCGCTGACGATGGTGCGCGAGCTGACGGCGTCGCATCCGATTGCGCTCGTCAACTCGGTCAACGAGTTCCGCATCGAAGGTCAGAAGACGGCGGCTTTCGAGATCCACGAGGCGCTCGAGGGCGGCGTGGAAGCTCTATACATCCCGGTCGGCAACGCCGGCAACATCACCTCCTACTGGCGTGGCTTTCGCGAGATGGGCGCCGCGCCGAGGATGTTCGGCTTCCAGGCCGAGGGAGCGGCGCCGCTCGTCGAGGGTCACCCGATCGAGCATCCGGAAACGGTCGCCAGCGCGATCAGGATCGGCAACCCTGTGCGCTGGGAGGACGCGATGGCCGCGGCGACCGACTCGCGTGGAGCGATCCGGGTCGTGAGCGACCGGGAGATCCTCGATGCCTACAAGCTCTTGGCCTATAGGGAAGGCATGTTCTGTGAGCCCGCCTCGGCCGCGTCGGTCGCGGGGCTGTTGAAGTACGGCGCCGACGGCGCCGAACAGGTGGTGTGCGTGCTCACCGGCAGAGGCCTGAAGGACCCCGAGACGGCGATCGCCAACAACGAAGGCAGGGTGATCTCCTGCCCGGTCGAGATGGGCCCAATCGAGGAAGCGGTGCTGGGTGATCCCTAGAGGGTGGCGTGAGCCGGGCCCCTCTTCTCTCAGTCGACGGCGGGCCGTGCGGGTGCCGGGGTCCTCGGCGAACCTCGGCCCGGGATTTGACTGCATGGCGGCCGCGCTCTCGTTGCGCCTCGAGCTGGAGGTCGTGGAGACGGGCACGTTCGCGGTCGAGACCGAGCTGCCGGTCGCCACGGGACGCGAGAACCTGTGCGTGCGCGCGTTCGAGCGCCTGCACCCGGCGGAGGACTTCGAGTTCAGGATTCGCTCGGAGATACCGCTCTCGGGCGGCCTGGGGTCGAGCGCGGCGGCGATCGTGGCGGGGCTGATGGCCGCGGACCACATGTTCGAGCTCGACGCGGATCTGCTCGCGCACGCGAGCGACATCGAGGGCCACCCGGACAACGTCGCCGCGTCGCTGCTCGGCGGCTTCGTCGTGTGCGCCGACGGCGGCGCGACGCGCTTCGACCCGCCGACGGGCCTGGAGGCGCTGGCGGTCGTGCCGAGCGAGGCCGTGCGCACGCGCGCCGCGCGAGCGGCGCTCCCGGAGCAGGTGCCGATGGAGGAGGCGGTGTTCAACGTCGCCCACGGCGCGCTGCTGACGCTCGGCCTGGCGCGCGGGGACTGGGACCTGCTCGCGCGCGGACTTCACGACCGGCTGCACCAAGAGCGTCGCTCGCATCTGTTCCCGCGCTCGTTCGAGCTCGCGGGCAGGGCGCGTGAGCTGGGCGCGCTCGGCGCGACGATCTCAGGCGCGGGGCCGACGGTGCTCGTGTGGTGCTTCTACGAGCAGACGGGCGCCGTCGCGGAGGCGCTGGCGGGCGAGGTGGAGGGTTGGGCGAGCGTGCTGCGCGCGTCGTTCGAGCCGCAGGGCGCCTACGTGGAGCAGTTGTAGCGGCCTGCACGCAGGCTGCGCCTCGGCGGGAGGCCGCGCAACCTCGGCGAGCAGCGCAAGTGTCGGCTAGGCAAGCCCGGCTAGGCGCTTGCGCGCATCGCCCATGGCCGGCAGGCGATCGAGCAGTTCGCCGCTGAGCGATATGTAGTCCGCGCCGAGGTCGGCGCGGTGGTCGAGGATCGACTTCGCCCGCTCGGCTGACTCGGCGTAGGCGATCGAGGAGCGGATGACGGTGTCGAAGACCCGCTCGCCGAAGCTCTCCCGCAGCGAGGCGAGCGCCTCGCGCGAGTGGACGGTGCGCATGTCGGCGAGGTTGAGCACCACGCCGAGCAGCTCGAGCGGCGGGTTGAGGCTCTCGCGCGCGAGCTCGACGACCTCCATCGCCTGCTCGACGCCCTGCAGCGCGAAGTACTGCGCCTCGGCCGTCACGAGCGCGCGATCGGCGGCGACGAGCGCGTTGACGGTCAGCAGCCCGAGCGAGGGCGGGCAGTCGATCAGGACCACGTCGTAGTCCTCGCCGAGCGGGGCGAGCGCGCGTCTGAGCGTCAGCTCGCGTCCCATCTTGCCGCCGAGCATCAGCTCGGCCTCCGCGAGGCTGAGGTTGGCGGGGACGATGTCCTCGTGGATCGCCTCGGCTGCCTTGGCGCGCCCGGAGAGCACATCCGCGATTGTCGGCTCGACGTCGGCGGGCAGGTCGAAGTAGTCGGACAGGTTGCCCTGCGGGTCGAGGTCGACCGCGAGCGTACGCAGTCCGCAGCGGCGCAGGACATCGGTGATCGTGCGTACGGCGGTCGTCTTGCCGGTGCCGCCCTTCTGCGAGAGCACCGCGATCGTCTGGGCCATGACCGCGATACTACGCGGCCGTCGATGCGGGGGCCGGTAGGGCGCCGGCTGCGGGGCGCGGCGCGTCGGGACGCAGCCGGTGTGCCTGCTTTGTTCGCCTGCTCAGTGGAGGCTGTGCACCGACTCGGGCGCGCCGTGAGCGAGAGAGCCCGACTCCGCTTCCTCCTCGGAGACGCTCACGAACGACAGCCTGTAGCGCCCGACGATGATCTCGTCGCCGTCGCGCAGCGCCTTGCCATCGACGCGCGCGCCGTTGACGAACACGCCGTTGAGGCTGCGGTCGTCGAGCAGGCGCACACCGTCCGGCTGGCGCACGATCAGCGCGTGGCGGCGCGAGACGGTGGGGTCGTCGAAGCGCACATCCGCCGCGAGGCTGCGCCCGATGCGCGTCCACTCGCGCGTGAGCGCGACCGTGTGCAGCTCGTCGCTCTCTTCGTAGCAGAGGTACTCGCCGGGCTCCTCGATCAGATCTCTGGCCGTGGCGAGCTGCTCGTCGTGGCCGTCCGGCGCCGGACGCAGCAGCGTGGCGCCGCTGCGATCGGGCGCGATGCGCTCGGTGCTGAACATCGACGCGCGCACGAAGCTCGTGTTCCCGCAGCCGGGGCATTCGCTGAGTAGGTCGGAGCCTTCAAGCGTCAACGCGTAGTCGCAGCGCTCGCAGCGAAACGAGCCCGCGCCGACAAAGGTTCCCGAAGTAACTGAGTCCATCATCTGCTCCTCCCTTAAATCTCGACGCTGCCAAGGGGGCGCTCCCTCGCCGGAACTCGTGACGATCATAACAAGCTTGTCAATAGGTCTATCAGAGTTCCAAATGATGAAATCTAATAGAAAATGTTGTGGCGAGACCCCTTCGGCCCGATGGCTCGTAAATACCCGCGTCTCCGCGTATCCAAACCGCAAAAGTCAAATTCGAGACAGGCAGGAGCGGCGCCGGCGACGACGAAATCCAACCCGACCATGTCGTTCATCGCCAGCCATGTGGAGCAGCTCGAGCGCGTCCTGTTGCGGCGTGGCCTGGGCGTGCTGGAGGCCGACAGGAGCTGCTGCGCCGACTGCGGGCGTACGCCCCTGGTGGGGGAGCACGTGCATGTCTACAGCGGGCGCCAGCAGCGGATGGTGTGCGAGCTGTGCCGCTCCTCGCGCAGCGAGATCCCGGTCGCGAGCGAGATCGTGCGGCACTTCGAGCACGGCCACACCGTGCGTCTCACCGCCCGCGCGGCGTAGTCGCCGCGCCCATCCGCGGCCGCGAGCCCACCTCGGATCGGCTCTGGACGCCGGCCAATAGACTGCGTCTCGCCGTGGACCCCCTGACCGTCTCGATCGTCGTATCCGCCCCGCGCGAGCGGGTGTTCGACTATCTGCAGGACATCGCGAACCATCCCGAGTTCACCGACCACTACATGGTCGACTGGCACCTCACGAGGATGGACTCCGTGGGGCGTGGCGCGGGGGCGCGCTTCCGCGTGACCGCGCCGGGCAACCGCTTCAGCTGGGGCGACGTGACGTTCACGGAGGTCGAGCGCCCGCACCGGATCGTGGAGGTGGGGCGAACGGGCAAGAACAATCGCATTCGCACGCTCGGCGTATACGAGCTCAGCGACGCGCAGGCGGGCTCCACGCGCGTGAGCTTCACGCTGCAGACGGACCCCGTGACGCTGTCGGACCGTCTGATGGAGGGTCTCGGCGCGCGCAAATGGCTGCTCCGCAAGAACCGGCGGGCACTGCGGCGGCTGCGCGGAATCCTCGAGGAGGGCGGTCACGGCGGGCGGCGCGAGCGCCGCGGACAGCGCGTCACGGTCGCCGGCGGATAGACTGCCGCGTCGCATGTCCAGCCGCCCGTGCAAGCTCCCGCTCGCCGTACTCGCTCTCGGCGCCGTGCTCGCGCTCAGCGCGTGCGGCGACTCGCACACGCGAATCGTCACCGGCACCTACGCCGGGGAGTCCGGAGCGAACGCTCCGTACCTCGACGTCGGCGAGCTGACCTACCAGGTGCAGCTCTCGCGCGAGCTCAACCCCGCCAACTCCGAAGACATCTCCTACCTGCAGGGTCTGAGCCCGGCGGTGCGCAAGCTCGAACCTGGCCAGGAGTGGTTTGCGGTGTTCGTGCAGGTGTACAACAACGGCTCCGAGCAGCAGCCCTCCGCGACGGACATGACAATCAAGGACACGCAGGGCAACGTCTACACGCCGGTCCCTCCGGCGCCGATCAACCCCTACGCCTACCGCGCGGGGATGGTCCCGGCGAAGGGCCGGATCCCGGTGCCGGACACGACGGCCTCCTACGGCGGCACGCAGGGCGCGCTGCTGCTCTACAAGATCCAGGTCGTCTCGCTCGACAACCGCCCGCTCGAGCTGAAGATCGTCAACCCGACGGACCCCTCGCAGACAGCCTCTGCTGAGCTAGACGTCTAGCTCGGGTTCACCGGCTGGCCTGTAGGCCGGCTTCCAGCACCTGCCGCGCGACGGGCGCGGCGGTGTCTCCGCCGGCGCCGTCTTTGACGAGCATCACGCACACGGCGATGCGGGGGCGCAGAGCGGGGGCGAACGCGGTGAACCAGGCGTCGGTGTTGCTCGCTTCGTGTTCGCCCGCCTGGCAGGCTTCGTCGCTCGATTCGCCGGCCGCGGTCGTTTCGCTCGCTTCCGATTCGGCGGCGGGGGTGGGGCAGGCGCTCTTCAGTTCGGCGGTGCCGGTCTTGCCGGCGACGGTCACGTCGGGGATCGCGGCGGCGGTGCCGGTGCCGGTGCGCACGACGGCGATCATCAGATGCCGCACGGTGCGTGCCACGGAGGCGCTCATGGCGCGTTCGCGCGCGTATCGCGCCGGTCCGGGGACGAACTTCGCGAGCGGGCGCCTGCCGCCGTCGGCGACGGTCGCGGCGACGCTCGCCATCTGCAGCGGCGTGGCGAGCACCTGCCCCTGGCCGATCGCGGTGGAGCCGATCTCGAGTTCTCCCTCGAGCTCGCCAGCCGCGGGCAGCGTGCTCTTGGCGGCGCCTTCGATGCCTGGGGCGCGGTTGAAGCCGAGACGTTCCGCGCTCGCCACGAGTCGCGTCGCGCCGAGGCGCACGCCGAGCGGGCTGAAGACCGAGTTGCAGGACACGGCGAACGCCAGTTCGAGGCTGCCGCCGCAGTTCTCGCC
>DASUPL010000169.1:0-12867 GCA_036281155.1 Solirubrobacteraceae bacterium
GTGTGCGTGTTCCTGTCGTTCATGCTCGGCGAAGACCGCGTGATCAAGGAGTTCGGTCTCAGCCTCGCCAGCGCCGTGTTCCTCGACGCGCTGATCGTGCGCTGCCTGCTGCTGCCGGCGACGCTCAGCCTGCTGGGCAACGCCACGTGGTCGCTGCCCTCGTGGCTCGGGCGCATATTGCCGCGCGTGAACATCGAGGGCTCGCTGCCGCCGAGCGGCGAGGGCGCCGCACATGAGGGGCAGGACGCGCCGCACTCCACCAACGGCGCCTCTCCCCGCGCTCAGCCCGAGGTGGCAAGCGAGGGAGCGGAGATCTGAGCTGGGTCGGGCGGGCGGCGGCGCTCGCCCTCCTCTGCGCGGCGGCGCTCTGCGCGGCGGCGTCGAGCGCGCAGGCGCGGAGCACACCACGACAACCGTCCGTGCTGCTGCTGTTCCTGGAAGCCGACGAGTCGCAACTGGCGAGCGTGGACGGGATGTCGGTGGGGATCGTGTCAGCCACACAGGGGCAGTACCGGACGGCACAGTTCCTGCTCGACCTGACGCAGGGCGCGCGCATCGCGTCCTCCTCCTATGACAGTGCGAACCCGCCGCGCCTAGCGCTCGAAGCAGTCACCACTGGCGGTGGCACCAACGACGGTCTTGGCAGCAGCAGTCGCAGCGGCAGTGGCACCGACGGGCCGAGGGTCGCGGGATGGATGTCCGCTGTCCGGCGCGCCGAAGCGGCTCCACAGCTGCTGCGCCCCGGACTGCTCGCCAGTCGAATACCTGGCGGCGCCGCGTATGCGGGCGTCAACGGCACGGGGAACATCGACGGCGTGGCGGCGGCCGACACGCGCGGGCGCATCGCGGCCATATCGATCGGAACGGCCCCCACGCTGCTCGCTCGCATCGGCGCGCTGCGTCGCGAACAGCGCCTCGTCGTGGCCGACCTGCCCGCCGGCGCGGAGGGCCTCGCGGACCTGCGCGCGCTGAGCGCGACTCGCGAACCCGGCGAGCTGCTGCTCGCGGTGCAGCGAGTATCCGACGCGCGCGGCGGTGAGCTGCTTTGGATGGGCGCCGCGGGCCTCTCGGGCACGGGCGACGCGCGAGGGGCGAGCGTGGGCGGCCCGAGACCGGCGGGCGCGGCCGCATCCGGCATGGAGCTCACCTCGCCAAGCACCAACCAGCGCGGGCTGGTCGTGTCCGTCGACATCGCGCCCACGATCCTCGCGCACCTCGGCGGCACACCGATCCCCGCGGATATGCGCGGCAGAACGCTCGAAACCGATGGGGCGCTCCACTCCGTGGGGCTGCGCTCATTGATGGCGCGGTTGCACGTCGTCGGCGGGCGGCGGCTGAAGGCGCTCGGGATCCTGCTGCTGGCGTGGGCGCTGCTGTTGCTCGCGTGCGCCGTAGGACCACTCGCCGCGCGGCCAGCCACTCGCGCACGCGCGATGCGCGCCGGAGCGATTGGCGTGCTGTGGGCGCCCGTCGTAGTCCTGATCCCCGCGGCGCTCGAACCGAGCGCACCTGTGGAGTACGCCACGATCGCGCTGGGCTGCCTCGCGCTCGGGGCGCTCACCGACGTGCTCGCGCCGTGGCCTCGCGCGGTGGTCCCCCCTGCGACGGTCGCGATCGTCGTGCTCGTCTTCGACGCGCTCGCGGGCACGCAGCTGCTGATGCGCTCGGTGCTCGGCCCCAACCCGATCCTCGGCGCGCGCTTCTACGGCATCGGCAACGAGCTGAAGTCGGCGCTCGCGGTGCTCGTGCTGGCGGCGACCGCCGGCGTGCTGTACCCCGCGACGCGCGGTCGTCGTGCGGCGCTGAGCGTGGCGGGCGCGGGAATCGTGCTGGCGGTGGTCGAGGGCTCCGCGCGGATCGGCGCGGGCGTGGGCGGCGTGATCCTCGTCAGCGCGGGCTTCGCCGTCGCGACCGTCATGCTTCTGCCCGGCGCCGTCAGTCGCAAGCGTGCGCTCACCGCGATCCTCGTTCCGATCGCGGGGCTCGTGGCGCTGGCCGCCCTCGATCTCGCCACCGCCCACGGGGGCGGGCACTTCAGCGGCAGCATCCTGCACGCGCGCTCCGCGGATGACCTGCGCGACGTGATCGTGCGCCGCTACGGCGCCGCGTGGAACGAGCTGAAGAACCACACCATGCCGATCGCGACGGCGCTCTCGCTGGTGTGCGGCGCGGTGGCGATCCGCTCGCGAGATCGCCTTCTAGCGCCCGTGTCTGGCGATCCCGGCTGGCTGGCGGCGCTGTGCGGAGGTCTCACCGCCGGCATCGTCGGCGCCCTGTCCGAGGACTCCGGCCCGGTGCTTCTGGTCGTCGCGGTGTTCACGCTCGGGTGCGTGGTCACTTATCTGTGGGCTGGAGCGGAGCCGGCACGCCAATCTGAGACCGCCGCGAGCGACTACTCGTCCAGCCCAGGGATCGTCTCGATCGGCAGCGGCCCATGAATCGCTTCGAGGTTGCGCAGATCGCTTTGGTCTGGGTCGGGTCGGTGCGCTAGGCGCTTGAAGCCCACGACGCTCTTCAGACTCGCGATGTGCACTTTCTGCCCGAGGAACTCAACGAGTTCGGCACGCTCGGCAACCGTTGCGTAGTCCAGAGGCGGCAACCCTCCGCGCATGATGTCGATGATGCCGTGGCGGCTGTTGATGCGCAGATGCTGAGCATCCGCCACATCGTCAGGCGTCAGCACCTTGCCGTCGTACAGGCGCCTACCCCCGACACGCTCGAGAAAGCGCAGCACCGCCGCGTCGGCGTCGGGACCATCGGGAACAAGCAAATCGCTGTCTTTGGTTGCGCGAACGTGGCCGTGATAGATCACGCTGAAGCCACCGATCACCACATACTCGAGCCCGACCGCATAGGCGTCGGCGACGACGCCGGCTAGGTCAGGACCAGAGAACTCGTCTGGGGACATGGCCGGTTCTTATCGCGGCCGCCAGCAGGGCGACGGCCTGCTGGGAGAGCTTCTGACCGACCTCCAGCCGCTGGGCGGGAGTCATCGCCATGTTCGTGCGCCGATGGTGCTCGACCTCTTCGCGGTTGATCACCGCCCACTCAGCCTCGTGACCGACCGACAGCAGTGGTGTTCGCGACCCAGGCTCCATGCTCACATTCTACTCCCGCTACCAGCGATTTCCTACGCCGCGCAGTCCTGACAAAATCCGTGCAACACGATCTCGTGCTCTGAGACGACCAGCGGGACGCGCTCGCTGAGGCTCGTGATCGCCTGCTCGAGCGCTGAGTCGGAGAAGGGGATGACGACGCCGCACTCGTCGCACACGAGATGGTGGTGGTGCTCGTCCTGCCCGTGCACGCGCTCGTAGCGGACCATCGCCTGGCCGATTTCCACTCGCTGGACGAGGCGCAGCCGCTCGAGCTCGTCGAGGATTCGGTAGACGCTCGCTCGGCTGACAGGGCGCACATGGGACTCGCGCAGCGCGTCCTCGATCTCGAGTGCGCTGAGCGCGCATGTCTCGCCGCCGAGCAACTCCAGGACCGCCCTGCGTGCGCCGCCGCGCTTGCGGCCCGCGGCCGCGAGCTCCGCCTCCGCGCTCTCCACCCACGCCGCCCCCTTCACGCGAGCACCACCCACGGCGCGCGTTTTATGTCCGCCACACATGCACGCCTCATCTCAAAACCACACACGTCGCATACATTCCCACAGCCAACGCCACGATCGCGCTGCTCGGCGGCAGCCACGGCACGGCATACGCGAGCGCGAGCCCGCCCCACATCGCCGCCAGCGCGAACGCGCCCGCCAGCGCGATCCCCTCGTAGGGACTCCGCGCGATTCGATGCGCGGCCGCCGCCGGCGCGGCCAGCAGCCCGAGCAGCAGCAGCGCGCCGACCGCCTGCACGGCCTCCGCGGCGACGATCGCCAGCAACACGAGGAAGCCAACGCCCAAGATGCGTGTGGGCACGCCGCGCGCGCCCGCCACCGCGGGCGACACCGACACGAACAGCAGTGGGCGCGCGATCGCGAGCGTGATCGCCGTCACGCCCAGCCCCACCGCCGCCGCCAATTGCGCTTCGCCAGCGCCGAGACCGAAGATCGAGCCGAACAGCGTGTGCGCCACCTGGATGCCCGCGCCGGCGCCCGCGCTCATGCCGAAGCGAGTGACGAAATACAGGCCGAGCCCGCCGAGGATGAACGTGAACACGATCCCGATCGCCGTGTCGTCGGCGATCCCCGCCGCCGACATCCGCCCGTCACGACCCACGAACACGCCACGGCCGAGCACGCCGATCGCAATGGCCGCGAGGACAGTCGCGGCCATCAGCCCAACTCGCTCGTCCACGCCCGCCGCCGCCGCCGCGAGCGCCCCCGGAAAGGCCACGTGGCTGAGCGCGTCGCCCGCGAACACCTGGCCGCGGAGCACCACGAACCAGCCGCTGATCCCGCACGCCAGCGCGATGAACGTCCCCGCCAGCAGCGCGTTGCGCATGAATTCATGGGACATCATCAGGCGATCACCCCCCTCGGCGGCGGCTCCATCGCCGGTGCGAGACCGTGTCCCGAGCCGAGCCGCCGGGCGAGCGCCGCCCACATCCGCGCGAGCACGTAGATCGCGAAGGAGATCGTCGAGATGAAGAAGCCCGCGGGGTAGGCGGAGAAGTAGGAGATCCCCAACCCGAGCCACGTCACCGTCAGCGCCAGGGCGACCGTCAACGCGAGACTCAACGCCGGCCGCGCGGTGAGCGCCTGCGCCGTCGCCGCCGGCATCACCAGCAGCGCGAACACCAGCAGCGGGCCCGTGATCTGGCTCGTCGCCGCCACCGCCAGCCCGAGCAGCAACAGGAACACGCTCGACAGCGCCCCCACGGGCACGCCGCGCGCGCGCGCCACGTCCGGGTCCACCGACGCGAACAGCAGTGGACGCCCGAGCGCGGCCAGGACCGCGAGCGTGCCGGCCCCCACGAGCGCCAGTACGAGCACCTCGCCGTCGGACACCCCCAGGATGTTGCCGAACAGCAGGCTCTCGAGCCCTCCGAGCACGCCTCCGTAGAGACTCACGAACAGGAAGCCCGCCGCCAGCGCGCTCGCCTGCACCGCGCCGATGCCCGCCGACTCCTCGCTCCACGAACCCCGCTCGCTACCGGAGAACCGACCGATTGCGAACGCGCCCACGCCGCAGAACGCGAAGTAGCCCCATGCGACGGGTATGCCCACGAGGGTCGCCGCGCTCGCGCCGGGGAAGGCCATCACCGCGAGCGTGTGTCCCGCGAACGCCTCGCGGCGCAGCACTATCACCCACCCCACCAGTCCCGCCATGATCGCCACGATGGCGCCCGCCAGCAGCGCGTTGACCATGAAGTGGTATTCGACCAGTTGACTCACGTCGCGCGCCAGGTTCCAGTCGAGGTGGGGATTGGCGATCTCAGCTGGCGTGAGCATGGGCATGCGTGTGCGTGTGGTCGTGTCGATCGTGGTGGTGAGCCGGCGCCTCCGGCTGGCCGACGACCACCAGCCGACCGTCGGACGCCTTCAGCACCTCCACCGGGACGCCATATAGGCGGCTCAACGTCTCGCTCGTGATCACCTGCTCCACCGGCCCCTCCACGGCGTGCCCACGCGCCAGGTACACGACGCGATCTAGATACGGCAGCAGCGGGTTGACGTCGTGGGCCACGAGCAGGACAGCCACGCCGGCCGTGCGACAGATGTCCGCCACGAGCGCCGCCACCGAAGCCTGGTTGGGCAGATCCAGGCTGTCGAGCGGCTCGTCCAGCAGGAACAGCTGCGGCCTGCGCACGAGCGCCTGCGCGATCAGCAGCCGCTGCTGCTCCCCGCCCGAGCACTCTCCGATCGGCCGCTCCGCGTAGGAGCTCGCGCCGACCAGCTCCAGCGCCTCGTCCACCTGCCTGCGCGTCGCGGACACTCGGCCCGCGCGGGCGCCAGCCGCGGACGCGCCGCCCGCGTGAGCGCCACCACGACCCCACGACGCGGGCCACGGCAAAGGCACGCCCCAGCGATCCCCGTCGAGCCCCAAGCGCACGATGTCGCGCCCGCGCAGCCGCGCCCCGAGCTCGAACGCGTGCCGCTGCGGCAAATAGCCGATGGCGCGATTCGCCTCTCCCGGCGACCTCCCCAGCACGCTCACCCGCCCCGCCGCGAGCGGCAACGCGCCGAGCACGGCCTTCAGCAGCGTCGACTTGCCCGAGCCGTTGGCGCCGAGCAGCGCCACGAACTCGCCCCGGCCCATACGCATCGACACATCGCTCCAGATCGTCCTGCCGGAAAGCTGAACGCTCGCGCTCTCCAGCTCAATCGCCGCGGGCTCCACCCCGCTCGGCTCCGCAGCACGCACGCCACGAACATATCATGAGATTGAGTCTTGTTCTTAGCTTAAGAGGGATGTGGGAGCGGGGGCCGATACCCCACTCCCACATCGCCTTCGTCTGTTAAACCCGTCAGCTGGGCAGTCCTTCTTCTTCTACTTCTTCTTCCGCGGGCGCTTCTTCGCAGTGGTACCCATGGTGTAGACCGTCGTTTGAGTTCTTGCAATCCCCGAACGTGCTCGGCCTCGGCTTGTCCGCGCCACCCGCGTTCGACGCCAAGCCGCTCGCCACCCACGGAGATCCGAGCGACAGCAGCGCGATCACCATGGCCAGCGTCGCCTTCATTGCGCGGCGCCTCGCCGCACGTGCTGGACGGTGTCCCATCATTTACAGCCCCCTTTTTTCGATTCCACCGGGTGTACGCCGCGGATCGAATCCAGTCAAGCTTGCTGGACACATTGCCGAGCCTTCCCACCACCGAAGGAGCACCCGTGCACAAACTGAACGTCGACTCGGAGGATCTCGTCTCGCCCACGTATGCCGGGCGGTCGTTCTCGCATGACATTCCCAAGTATCGGCTGCCGGCGGAGGGTGTGAGCGCGGATGCGGCCTATCAGCTCGTGCACGACGAGTTGAACCTCGACGGCAACCCGGCGCTCAACCTCGCATCGTTCGTGACCAGCTGGATGGAGCCGCAGGCCGACAGGCTCGCCGCGGAGACCCTCGCGAAGAACCTCATCGACCAGGACGAGTACCCGCAGAGCGAGGTCGTGCACAGGCGTGTGGTCTCAATGATCGGGCGGCTGTTCCACGCGCCCGCCCACCAGCAGCCGACGGGTACCGCCACGATCGGCTCCTCCGAGGCGATCATGCTGGCGATGCTCGCCCACAAGCGCTCCTGGCAGCTGCGCCGCCAGGCCGGCGGGCTGCCCACCGACCGTCCCAACATGGTCATGGGCGCCGACGTGCATACATGCTGGGAGAAGTTCGCGCGCTATTTCGAGGTGGAGGCGCGGGTGATCCCGATGGAGGATGGGCGCTACACGATCGGCGCGGCCGAGGTGGAGCCGCTGCTCGACGAGCGTACGATCGCCGTCGCCGGACTGCTCGGCACGACGTTCACCGGCCAGATGGATGACCTCGCCTCGATCGACGCGCTACTCACGCGTGTGCGCGAGGAGCGTGGCCTGAACATCCCGCTGCACATCGACGCGGCCTCCGGGGGCTTCGTGATCCCGTTCTCCCAGCCCGACCTGGAGTGGGACTTCCGCCTGCCCTCGGTGCGGTCGATCAACGTGTCCAACCACAAGTTCGGCCTCGTGTATCCCGGAATGGGCACGGTCGTCTTCCGCGACGCCAGCGACCTGCCCGACGAGCTCGTCTTTCACATCAACTACCTGGGGGGCGACATGCCCAACTACTCGCTCAACTTCTCCCGGCCGTCCTCCTCGGTGGTGCTGCAGTACTTCGCCTTCCTGCGCCTCGGGCGGGCCGGCTATGAGGCGATCATCGCCAGCTGCCTAGCCAACGCCCGCGCGCTCGCAGCCAAGCTCGGGGCCATCCCCGGCCTCGATCCGATCGCCGATGGCTCGGCCTTCCCGATCGTGGCCGTCCGCGCCAGTGATCCCCATGCGACCGACCTCGTGCAGCTTTCACACCTGCTGCGCGAGCGCGGCTGGATCGTTCCCGCTTACACCCTCCCACCCAACGCCGAGCACGTGACCGTGCTGAGGATGGTCGTCAAGGAGAACTTCTCACGCGACATGGTCGACATGCTCGCCCACGACATCGGCCTCGCCATGCGCACCCTCAACCACGACGCCCACATCCACCCTCACCGTCCCCGTCGCCGGCCGCACTGCTGAGCACCGCTCTGATCGGACCGTGCGGTCCCGCGAAGGACTTGACCAGGCCGCTCAGCGCGATCACTTACGCGCGGCCCTCACAGCCTTCAGACGTTCCACCTTCGGCAGCACCACCTTGCGCATCCGCACCGACACCGGCGTCGCCTCCACCGCCTCGTCCTCGCGCACGAACTCGAGCGCCTCGTCGAGCGTCAGCTTGCGGTGCGTGTCCAAGCGCACGAGCACGTCCGAGGTCGAGGAGCGCATGTTCGTGAGGTGCTTCTCCTTCACAGGGTTCACGTCGAGGTCCTCAGAGCGCGCGTTCTCGCCGATGATCATCCCCTCGTAGACCTCCTCGCCGGGGCCCACGAACAGCGAGCCGCGCTCCTGCAGCGTGAACAGCGAGAACGTCACCGTGGCGCCGCGGCGGTCGGCCACGAGCACGCCGCTCTGGCGCGTCAAGAGCTCGCCCGCCCACGGCTCCCAGCGGTCGAACACGTGGTGCATGATCCCCGTGCCGCGCGTCTCGGTGAGGAACTCCGTGCGAAAGCCGATCAGCCCCCGGGCGGGAACGAGGTAGTCCATCCGCACCCATCCGGTGCCGTGGTTGATCATGTGCTCCATGCGGCCTTTGCGCGACGCCAGCAGCTGCGTGACCGTGCCCACGTGCTCCTCCGGCACGTCCACCGACAGGCGCTCCACCGGCTCGTGGCGCTTGCCGTCGATCTCGCGCTCGACCACGTGCGGCTGGCCGACCGTCATCTCAAAGCCCTCACGGCGCATCATCTCCACGAGGATCGCCAGCTGTAGCTCGCCGCGGCCCTGCACCTCATACGTATCCGGGCGCGCCGTCTCGCACACGCGCAGCGAGACGTTTCCGATCAGCTCCTGATCGAGGCGCGCCTTGATCTGGCGGGCGGTGATCTTGTCGCCGTCTTTGCCCGCCAGCGGCGAGGTGTTCACGCCGATCGTGATCGACATCGCCGGCTCGTCAACGGTGATCACCGGCAGCGGCTGCGGGTCGCCAAGGTCCGCGAGCGTCTCACCGATCGTCACCTCCGCGATGCCCGCCACCGCGATGATCTCCCCCGGACCCGCCTCGGGCGCGTCGACGCGTTCGAGCGCGTCCGTTACGTAAAGCTCGGCCACCTGGGCGCGCTCGATGGAGCCATCGGCGCGACACCACGCGATCTGCTGGCCCTTGCAGATCGTGCCGTTGCGCACGCGGCAGATCGCCAAGCGCCCCACGTAGGGGGAGGCGTCGAGGTTCGTCACGAGCGCCTGCAGCGGCTGGTCGGGGTCGTACGTCGGCGCGGGGATGCGCTCCAGCAGTAGATCGAGCAGCGGCGCGAGCGTGCCCTCCGCGAGCTGCATGCCGGGCTCGTACGTCAGCGACGCCACGCCCGCCTTCGCGTTGCAGTACACGATCGGGAACTCGATCTGATGCTCATCCGCGTCGAGGTCCAGGAACAGCTCGTATACCTCGTCCACCACCTCCGCCACGCGCGCGTCCGGCCGGTCGACCTTGTTAACGACGAGGATCACCGGCAGCTTCGCCTCGAGCGCCTTGCGCAGTACGAAGCGCGTCTGCGGGAGCGGCCCCTCGGAGGAGTCCACCAGCAACAGCACCCCGTCGACCATCGTCAGACCGCGCTCGACCTCGCCGCCGAAGTCAGCGTGGCCGGGGGTGTCGATGATGTTCAGCTTCACGTCGCGGTAGCGCAGCGAGGTGTTCTTCGCGAGGATCGTGATGCCCTTCTCCCGCTCCAGATCCATCGAGTCCATCACCCGCGTCGCCACGTCCTGACCCTCGCGAAACGCGCCCGACTGCCACAGCATCGCGTCCACGAGCGTCGTCTTGCCGTGGTCGACGTGCGCGACGATCGCCACGTTACGGATGTCATCTCTGGTTACGGCCATCGGTCCGACAGGCTAGCGGCGTATGCGTGCCGCCCAGGCTCCGGTGCGCAAGCCGAAGCGTGCCAGCGCGCACGAACGAGCGCATTTTGCAGACACTCGTCTGCGTAACGCATCTCGTAACGCATCTGTTTGAGTGCGCGCTGCAGATCTCAAGCACGACTGCGCACCTGTCGAAGCGTTCCATATGGCAGGAGATTCCTGGCTATGCCCGACCGAGTTCGACCGCAGTCGCGTCGTCGACGCGAACGACCGCGTGCGCATGATTCGCAAGATCGGCTCCAGCGCGGTCGGGATCGCGCTGCTGATCTCGACCCCCTGGCTCGGGTGGTGGACGTTCATCCTCTTCTCCGTCTCGGTCGTGAACTTCCTCAACGTCGACCACCGCATCGACACGAGCCCGCACCCGGAGCGCGTGAGCGTGTACGCGATCCTCCTGACGCTGCTGCTGATGGCCACCGGCGTCGTCCTCAGCGGCGGTCCCTCCAGCCCCGCGCTGCCCTGGCTCGTTCTCCCCGCCGGGATGGTCGCCGCGCGCTTCCGGCCGCAGGTCGTCATCGCCGGCCTCGTGGTGACCACGCTCGTGATCCTCGCCGCCACCCTCGGGGTCAATTCGGACGCCACGATCCATAACCCCGTCCCGGTGTTCGCCACGCTCGCGCTGCTCGCCGCGATAGTGTCGATCGTGTGGGCGCTGCAGGCCGCCGAGCTCCACCACCGCAGCGAGGCGATCCTCGACCCGCTCACCGGCCTGCTCAACCGCCACGCGCTCGCCCCGCGCTTCATCGAGCTCTCGATGCAGGCGCGCCTCACCCGCCAGCCGATCTGCCTGTTGCTGTGCGACATCGACAACTTCAAGGCCATCAACGACGAGCACGGCCACGACTGCGGCGACGCGGTCCTGCGCGACGTCGCCTACGCCCTGCGCAAGCACCTGCGCTCGTTCGAGCTCGTGTACCGCCTCGGCGGCGAGGAGTTCCTCGTCGTGCTGCCCGGCATCGACACGGGCGCCGGCCAGGAGGTCGCCGAACGCCTGCGCACCGCCGTGGAACAGGCCCGTCCGCTCGGCTTCACGGTCACGATCTCGATCGGCCTCAGCGCCGCGCGCGGAGAGCGGGTCGACTACGAGACGCAGTTCAAGGCCGCCGATATGGCCCTCTACGAGGCCAAGCGTGGGGGTCGCAACTGTGTGTTCGCCGCACCGCTGCCGCTCGGCGCCGAGGATGAGCCGGCCGACACCGCCAGCGAGACGATCGTCGATTCGATGTTTGAATCGCCAGCAATCGGGGTAAACTGAACCGAGGATCGCATCGATGCGGTCCGCGAACCCATACGAGCGACACGACAAAGGGAAGGGAGCAACGATGCCCGCAGGCTCCACAACCATGACGTTGAACTCCAGCTCCGCTCCCGGCATCGCCGAGGATACGAACGAGCTGTTCGCGCGTTGGCAGCGCGACGGCGACCGCAGCGCACGCGAGGCGCTGGTCCGCCGCTTCATGCCGCTCACCCGCAGCCTCACCCGCCGCTATGGCCGCTCCTCTGAGCCGTTCGAGGATCTGCTGCAGGTGGCCTCGCTGGGACTGCTGAAGGCGATCGACCGCTACGACGCCACGCGCGGTCACGCGTTCCAGTCCTTCGCCGTGCCCACGATCCTCGGTGAGATGCGTCGCTACTTCCGCGACTCCGGCTGGGCGATCCACGTGCCGCGTGGAGCGCAGGAGCGTGCGCTGAAAGTCCGCAATGCACAAGAGCGGATCTCGAACGAGCGGGGCCATGCCCCCACGGTCAACCAGCTCGCGGAGTTCCTCGAGCTCGACATCGAGCAGGTGATCGACGCGCTGCGCGCGATCCAGGCGTATGAGACCGTCTCGCTCGACGCGCCGCGGCCGGGCGGAGACGAGGAGGCGCCCTCCTACGGCGAGCTGATCGGCAGCGAGGACGGCCGCTACGAGCTCGTCGAGCTGGACGCGACGCTCGCGTCGGTGCTTGAGCACATACCGGCCCGCCAGCGCATGATCCTGCGCATGCGCTTCATGGAGGATCTCACCCAGACCGAGATCGCGGAGCGCGTGGGCATCTCCCAGATGCAGGTCTCACGCCTGCTGCGACGCTCGCTCGACCAGCTGCGCACGCTCACGCGTGAGCCCGCAGAGGCCCGCTAGCCGTATCTCCGCGGGCACGGGGCACGGGCTACTGTGCCCAACATCTGTCTGAGCCTTGCCAGCAAGGCTGAGAACGTATTGCTCGTCCGCCAGGCGCTCAGCGGCTTGGCGGAGGTGGTCTCACTCGACGCCGTCGAGCTGAACGATCTCATCACGGCCGTCACGGAGGCGTGCAACAACGTCGTGGTGCACGCCTACGAGGGCGCGGAGGGCCCGATGGAAGTCGAGGTCCACGCCTGCGAGCCAGCGCTGAGGGTCGTGGTGCGCGACCGCGGCGTGGGAATCTCACCACGCGTGCTCAGCGCCGAGGACGCCGCCGGTGGGATTGGCCTGCCGGTAATTCGCGCGCTCGCCCACAGGACCGAGTTCGTCGATCGCGACCCCGGGCCGGGCACGGAGGTGCGCATGGAGTTCGCCACCGCCAGGACACCCACGCTCGTCGAGCCGACGCCGGAGCAACCGTTCGAGTTTCCATCCACGGATGGACCGATGCGCGTAGTCGAAACGATGGCGCTCGCGATCGCGCCGAGCGCGTTGGCGCGATCGGTCCTGCCGCGCGTGCTCAGCGGGCTCGCCACGCGCGCGCACTTCTCGACCGATCGCATCGCCGAGACGCAGCTGCTCGCGGACGCGCTGATCGACCGCACGGACGGCTCCATTGGCGCCAG
>DASUPL010000170.1:0-3334 GCA_036281155.1 Solirubrobacteraceae bacterium
AGCGCGTTGACGAACCAGTCCGACACGAACGCCGACGCCGTGCCCGCGACGCCGAGCAGCGCGAGCGTCAGGCCGAGCGAAAGCCGCGGCCCACGCGGGGCGGAGGCCGCGGCGGCTGGAGCCGGGCCTGCGGGCGCGGACCCGTCCCCTCCTGGTCCGCCGTCCGAGCGCAGATACGGCACCACCCACGCCAAGTACACCACCAGCAGGCACACCGCCCCCACCGCGGAGATCGCCTCGACGTGGTGGCTCGCGGGGTCGTGCGAGCCGAGCGACAAGCCGAGCAGCACGATGATGAACACGGTCACCTGCAGCAGCGTGGCCGTGTCCCTGGGCAGGCGCTTGGAGAAGCGCATCAGCCCATCCGGCGCGCGGCGCGCGCCCACCACGATCACCAAGCCGAGCACCAGCAGCGCGTTCGCCAGGATCGAGCCCACGATCGCCGTCTGCGCCACAACCAGCTCGCCCTTCTGCAGCGCGAAGATCACCACGAACAGCTCCGGCAGGTTGCCGAGCGTCGACTGCATCATCCCCGTCACGCCCGGCCCGAAGCGCTCGCCGAGCTGCTCGGTCGCGAACGACACCATCCACGCGAGGCCCGCCAGCGCGAGCGTCGCCACCGCGAAGCGCGGCACCGCCGCCCAGGATTGATGATCCGCGATCCCCGCCACCGTGGCGAGCAGAACGATCACGATCAGAGCTGAGCGCTCCAGTGGAGTGGTTCCTGCCATCGCGCGTCCCGACAATAGCCTGCCGCTCAGTGGGCGCATTACGCGACCCGAGCGGCCGGCCTTGCCGGCCTTCCTGAAGTCAGTGGTTCTCGAGGATTTTGTCCACGAGGCCGTACTCGAGCGCCTGCTCGGCGGTGAAGAAGCGGTCGCGCTCCATGTCCGCGCGCACCTGCTCCTCCGGTTTGCCCGTCGCCTCCGCGTAGATCGCGTCGATCTCCTGGCGCATTTTGATGATCTCGCGCGCGTGGATCTCGATGTCCGTCGACTGGCCCTCGAAGCCCGCCGAGGGCTGGTGGATGAGGATCCGCGAGTTAGGCAGCACCGCGCGCTTGCCCTTCGTGCCCGCCGCCAGCAGCAGCGAGCCCATCGACATCGCCACCCCTACGCACATCGTCGCGATGTCCGGTTTGACGAACCGCATCGTGTCGTAGATCGCCAGGCCCGAGTAGATCGAGCCGCCGGGCGAGTTGATGTAGATCGAGATGTCCTTGTCCGGGTCCTGGCTCTCGAGGTGCAGCAGCTGCGCCACCACCAGGTTCGCCACCTGGTCATCGATCGGCGTGCCGAGGAAGATGATGCGCTCGTTGAGCAGCCTCGAATAGATGTCGAACTCGCGCTCGCCTCGCGCGGTGCGCTCTATAACCATGGGGATCAGTGGCATGAACCCCCACCCTAGCGCTCGGCGCCTGAACGCCGCCGCGATGCTCGCCGCGCTCCTGCTCGCGCTCGCCGCGCCGGCGCTCGCCAACACCAGTCACGCCGGCTGGCCCCCCATCGAGCACCTCGTCATGGACAAGGGTCCCGCCGGACGCCACAACGTGCTCGTCGGCCTCGCGCATCGACACAACGAGCTGCTCGGCGGCTACGGCGACGACACCATCTATGGCGGCGACGCAGGCGATGTGATCTGGGGCGACTACCACCCCACCGGCAGACCCGCGCACCAGACCGCCGTCATCTACGCCGGCGACGGCAAGAACTTCATCTACGCCAACGACACGCTCAACTACGTCTGGACCGGCACCAACCCCGCGACCGTCGTGCACGCGCATAAGGGCTCGGGCGTGATCCACTGCGAAAACCCGCACATCGTCGTCTTCACCAGCCACCGCGCGCTGCCCCACTACAAGCTGCGCGGCTGCCGTCGCATCAGCTTCTACACCGTCGGCTACTGAGCCGCCTCAGAGGTTGACCGTGCGCATCCCCGCCTCGTCGTAGCGCGCGCCCATCGCCGTCGGCACCGTCTCCGTGATCCGCCGCACCTCCGCCTCGCTCAGCTCGACGTCCGCCGCCGCGACGTTCTCCTGCAGGTAGGACACGCGCTTCGTGCCAGGGATCGGCACAATCTGCTCGCCGCGGTGAAGCACCCACGCCAGCGCCAGCTGGCCGGGCGTGACGCCCTTCTCCGCCGCGAGCTCCTTCACGCGCTCTGCCAACTTCAGGTTCTGCCGCAGGTTCTCCCCCGTGAAGCGCGGGCCGTAGCGGCGGAAGTCACCCTCGTCGAGATCATCCGGAGAGCTGAAGCGGCCCGACAGGAAGCCGCGGCCCAGCGGCGAGTACGCCACCAGCGCGATCCCCAGCTCCTGGAGCGTCGGCAGGATCTCCGCCTCCACGTCGCGCGTCCACAGCGAGTACTCCGTCTGCACCGCCGTGATCGGGTGCACCGCGTGCGCGCGGCGGATCGTCTGCGCGCTCGCCTCCGACAGGCCCACGTGGCGCACCTTGCCCCGCTGGACGAGCTCCGCCATCGCGCCCACCGTGTCCTCGATCGGCGTGTCCGGGTCCACGCGGTGCTGGTAGTACAGGTCGATGTGGTCCACGTTCAGGCGCCGCAGCGACGCCTCGCACGCCGAGCGCACGTAGTCAGAGCTCCCGTCGATCGATCTCACCGGCGGGCCACCCTCCCGTCCCGGCTCGAGCTTGATGCCGAACTTCGTCGCCAGGAACACCTCGTCGCGTCTCGTCGCGATCGCACGGCCGACGAGTTCCTCGTTCGTGTGCGGCCCATACATGTCCGACGTGTCCAGGAAGTCGCAGCCCAGATCGAGCGCGCGGGCGATCGTGCGCAGCGCCTCCCGCTCGTCCGTCGCGCCGTAGAACGCCGACATGCCCATGCAGCCCAGGCCGATCGACGACACCTCCGGCCCGTTCGCTCCGAGCGTGCGCTTCTTCATCGCGCTGATCCTTTCCAGTCGAGATCGTCGTTCGCGGACATAATGTGTCCGCAGTCATGTTCCCACTGAACCTACCCAACCTCCTCACCGTGCTGCGCATCATGCTCGTGCCCGTGCTCGTCGTCGCGCTGCTCGGCAACACCCCCGCCGGCGACGTGCTCGCGGCGGTCGTCTTCGCGCTCGCCTCGCTCACCGACTTCATCGACGGCTACCTCGCGCGCGCCCGCGACTCGATCACCACGTTCGGCAAGCTCATGGACCCGCTCGCCGACAAGCTGCTGATCATCGCGCCGCTGATCTCGCTGGTGTCGCTCGACCGGATCGCGCCGTGGGTGGCGATGGTGATCATCGCCCGCGAGCTCGCAGTGACGATGCTGCGGATCGTGGCGGTCGAGCGCGGAGTGGTGATCCCCTCGTCGATGCTCGGCA
>DASUPL010000171.1:0-4215 GCA_036281155.1 Solirubrobacteraceae bacterium
CGACGACGCGACGCTCGCGAAGGGCGTCGGCAAGATCGAGAAGCAGCTCGCGCGCGCGGTCGAGAAGGGCAAGTCCTCGCAGGAGGACGCCGACGCGATCCGCGGGCGGATCAACCCCACGGTCGACTACGGCGACCTGGCGGACTGCGACCTGGTGATCGAGGCGATCACGGAGAGCCTCGCGCTGAAGCTCGAGATGTGGAAGCAGCTCGACGCGATCGTCAAGCCCGACGCGGTGTTCGCGACGAACACCTCCTCGCTGTCGGTGATCGACCAGGCGGCCGTCACGAGCCGCCCGCAGCAGTTCGTGGGGCTGCATTACTTCAACCCCGCGCAGGTGATGAAGCTCGTGGAGGTCGTGCGCTGCGTGACCACCTCGCAGGAGGCGTTCGACACGGCGCTGGAGTTCGCGCGCTCGGAGGGCAAGCTCGCGATCCCGACCCAGGACAAGGCGGGGTTCATCGTCAACCGCCTGCTCGTGCCTTACATGCTCGACGCGATCCGCGCGTACGAAGAGGGCGTCGGCTCGGTGGATGAGATCGACGAGGCGATGAAGGCCGGCGCGGGGCACCCGATGGGCCCGCTCACGCTGGCGGACTTCGTGGGGTTGGACACGCTCGGCTCGATCTGCGACGTGCTGTTCGACGAGTTTCGCGAGCGCCGTTTCGCGCGCCCGCCGACGCTGCGCAAGATGCTCGCCGCGGGCTGGTTCGGGCGCAAGTCGGGTCTCGGCTTCTACGACTACTCCGGTGAGGCTCCCCAGCCGAACCCGGCCTTCTGATCGTCTCACGCTGATGAGCGAGTTCGAGCGGGCGAGCGAGCGGGCGCTCGCGGGCGGCCCCGAGCGCCACCACGAGAAGGCGCGCGAGCAGGGCAAGCTCGGCGTGCGCGAGCGCGTGGCGCTGCTGCTCGACGACGGGTCGTTCGCGGAGGAGGCGCTGCTGGCGAACTGGGACGGCGACGGCCTCGGCGCGGACGGCGTCGTCACGGGCGTGGGCACGGTCGAAGGCCGCACGGTCGCGCTGATGGCGAACGACCCCACCGTCAAGGCGGGCTCGTGGGGGCCGAAGACGGTCGAGAAGATCCTGCGCATCCAGGAGCGCGCGCTCGCGCTGAGCGTGCCGATGGTCTACCTCGTGGACTCCGCCGGGGCGCGCATCACCGAGCAGGTGCAGATGTTCCCCGGCCGCCGCGGCGCGGGGCGGATCTTCCACAACCAGGTAAAGCTCTCGGGGGTCGTGCCGCAGGTGTGCGTGCTGTTCGGCCCAAGCGCCGCCGGCGGCGCGTACATCCCGGCGTTCTGCGACATCGTGATCATGCGCGAGGGCAACGCGTCGATGTACCTCGGCTCGCCGCGGATGGCCGAGATGGTGATCGGCGAGAAGGTCAGCCTCGAGGAGATGGGCGGAGCACGCATGCACACGGGCGTGTCCGGATGCGGCCACCAACTGGTCAAGACGGATACCGAGGGAATCCAGTGCGCACGCCGCTATCTCTCCTATCTTCCGGGCGATTGGACGCAGCCGCCGCCGGTCGCCCAGGCCGCGCCGCCGCGCGCGCGGCCGGATGGCCAATCGATCGCGGAGCTGATCCCGGCGGATGAGAACAAGCCGTTCGACATCGAGACGCTGATCGACGCGCTCGTGGACGAGGGCTCGCTGATGGAGATCCACCCGCGCTGGGCGAAGGAGATCGTCGTGGGGTACGCGCGCCTGGACGGCAACGTCATCGGGATCGTCGCCAACCAGCCGAAGCACAAGGGCGGCGTGCTGTTCTCCGACTCCGCCGACAAGGCCGCGCGCTTCATCTGGAGCTGCAACGCGTTCAACGTGCCGCTGCTGTTCCTCGCCGACGTGCCCGGTTTCATGATCGGCACGCAGGTCGAGCGCGACGGGATCATCCGCCACGGCGCGAAGATGATCAGCGCGGTCAGCGAGGCGACGGTGGCGAAGATCTCGGTGATCGTGCGCAAGGCCTACGGCGCGGGCCTCTACGCGATGGCCGGCCCGGCGTTCGACCCCGACTGCTGCATCGCGCTGCCGAGCGCGTCGATCGCGGTTATGGGCCCGCAGGCGGCGATCAACGCGGTCTACTACAACCAGCTGCAGGCGATCGATGACGCGGACGAGCGCGCGGCGAGGACCGAGCAGCTGCGCGAGGAGTACTCACAGGGCATCGACATCCTGCACCTCGCCTCGGAAATGGTCATCGACGCGGTGGTCGAGCCCGACCAGCTGCGCGAGGAGCTCGTGCGCCGCTTCGCGCACGCGTCGTCCAAGCAGCGCAGCTGGCCGGCCAAGCGCAACGCCGTCACGCCCGTCTGAGTCAGACCGCCGGGGCGACTCCCGCGGCGCGCGTCTGCTCGTCCTGGAACGGCGGGTAGGTCTCCGTCAGCAGGTACACGTACGCGTCGCTGCGCGCGTTGTAGGAGTTCGCGAGCACCATCAGGTCGAACAGGCCGCGCGGCATCTTGCCCGTGATCACGATCACGACCCACGCCGCGAACGCGCCGATCTCCAGCAGGATGCCCATCGCGTAGCGCACCACGAGGATCGGGATCGCGAGGATGATGCGGAAGAACGTCTTCAAGCGGCTGTAGCTCTCCAGCGGCCCGGCGAATCTCATCCGCACCGGGTAGTCGGGATCGTCCTTGCCGTTGAACGCTGGATACGGATCGCTCAGCAGCGCGGCGTACGCGGTGGTGCGGGTGATGAAGCGCGTGAAACTGGCCACGAAGTTGTAAAGGCCCTGCGGATACTTGCCCGTGATCACGATCGCGAACCATGCGACGACGATCGTGAGCGACGCGACGATCCCAAACAGATACAGCCAGATCATCAGCGGAATCGCGAGGATCAGACGAAAGAATGCGGTCAGCCGGCTGCGTCGCTCGACATAGTCGGCTTCGAACGTCACTGGATATGACACGTGATTGCTCCCCCTCTTGGTGTCTTTAGGACCCTCCCCTGCGGAGTCATCGTAGGCGCGCGTGCGGCGGAGCGGGCGAGCTTTCAATAGATTGCTTGGAGATGGATTCCGTCGATCTCGCCTACGCAGGAATCGCCCGCCAGGCCGCGCTGATCGCCGCGGGCGAGGTCTCCTCACGCGAGCTCGTGGACGTGTATCTCGAGCGCATCGCGCGGCTGGACCCGAAGTTGAACGCGTTTCGCGTCGTGCTCGACGAGCGCGTGCGGCTGGAAGCCGACCAGGCCGACGCGCGCCGCGCGGCAGGCGCCGAGCGCCCGCTGCTGGGCGTGCCGATAGCGGTCAAGGACGACATCGACGTCGCTGGCGAGATGACCGCGTATGGCACCAACGCGGTCGACGGCCGCGCGAGCGCGGACGCGGAGGTGGTGCGCCGCCTGCGCGAGGCGGGCGCGGTGATCATCGGCAAGACGAACGTCCCCGAGCTGATGCTGTGGCCGTTCACGGAGACGAACACGTTCGGCGCCACCCGCAACCCATGGGACCTTCAGCGCGCGCCCGGCGGCTCCAGCGGCGGCAGCGCCGCGGCGGTCGCCGCGGGCCTCGTCGGCGCGGCGCTCGGCTCCGACGGCGCGGGCTCGATCCGCATCCCGGCCGCGTGGTGCGGCCTGTTCGGGCTGAAGCCCCAGCGCGGGCGTGTGTCGGTGGCCCCCCGCGCGCGTGCGTGGTACGGGCTGTCGGTGAACGGCGTGCTCAGCCGCAGCGTCGCCGACACGGCGCTTTTCCACGACGTCGCCTCTGGCGCGATCGACACCGACGACGACAGCGCGCCAACGCCCGCGATCCCGTTCGCGCAGGCCGCCGCCACGACGCCCGGGCACCTGCGGATCGCGTACTCCACGAAGGTGCCGTTCGGCCTCATATCGAGTCTCGACAAGGACGCGGAGCGCGCGCTCGAGGACACGGTCGCGCTGCTGCGCTCGCTCGGACACGAGGTCACCGAGCAGGATCCCGATTACGGCATCGACACGATCCCCGCGGTGCTGGTGCGCTACCTGCGCGGCGCCCACCAGGACGCCGAAGCGCTCGCGCACCCCGAGCGCCTGGAACGACGCACGCGCGGGATCGCGCGCCTCGGCGGCCTGATCCCCAAGGGGCTGCTCGAGCGCGCGCTCGCGGCGGAGGGCGCGCTCGCGGCGAGGCTGAACCGCGTGCTCGAGAGCCACGACGTGCTGATCACGCCCGCCACCGCCTCGCCGCCGCCGCGCATCGGTCAGCTGCAGGGCCGCG
>DASUPL010000172.1:0-4894 GCA_036281155.1 Solirubrobacteraceae bacterium
GCTGATAGCCGGGGCCGACGTCGATGCCCACGATCACGGCGAGCGAGAGCGCGCACAGACACAGCCCGAGCAGGGCGCCGGCGCAGGACGCCCGCGCGCAGCCGAGGCCGATCGCGAACAGGATGCCGGCGGCGCCCCACGTCCCGATCACGTTGCGCCCGTCGAACACATCCACGACGTGGGTCGCCGAGCCGGCCAGCGGCAGGAGCAGCGCCACCGCGGCGACGAGCGCCACGTCGCGCGCCGCGTGGCGCTCGAGGGCTCCCGCGCGTCGCAGCAGCAGGGTCAGGAGGCCGAGCACGAGCAGGCCGCCGAGCGCCGCCGTGACGATCTCCAGGGGGCCGTAGACGCCGATGACGAACTCCTTCGCCGTCTGCGCGATGCGCGTATGCAGCGGGGTCGCTTCGATCCAGGCGGCCTTCCTGCCGCCTTCGCGCTGGCGGATCGCGAGCGGGAGCAGCGCCACGCCGACCGCGACGACCGCTCCACTCGGCGCGAGCAGGCGCCGCCAGCCCAGGCGCCGAGCGAGCACGATCGCCTCGGGGACGAACAGGAACGCCGCGAAGTAGTGCGTCAGCAGCGCCAGGATCGACACGCCCGCCCACAGCGCCACGCGCCGCGTGCTCGGCGCCTGCAGGGCGCGTTGCCACAGCACGAGCGCGCCGGCACAGAGCAGGATCAGCAGCGCGTAGCAGCGCGCCTCCTGCGAGTAGTAGTACAGAGCAGGGTTTACGGTGGCGAGCGCCGCCGCCCACAGCCCGACGCGGGGCGAGATCGAGCGCCCGCCCACATAGAGGACGGGCACGGTCGCCGTTCCCGCGAGCGCCGAGAAGGAGCGAAACCCCAGGGGGCCGGCCCCGAACACCTTCGTCCACGCCCACACGAGCACGTAGTACAGAGGAGGTGATGACTCGCTGGAGGGCAGGTGCGAGAGCATCCCCGAGAAGCCGCGGTGCACGAGCGCGATCGTGGCGGCCTCGTCGAGCCAGATGCTCTGCACGTCGAGCGTGGCGAATCTCAGCGCCGCCGCCGCGAGCGTCAGCCCGACGGCGATCTGCGTGGCCCGTGTGCCCACGCCGGCAGTATGTCAATCAGCCGGGAGCTGAAAGTGGGGCGCTGAGATTCGCACTGGAGATCAGCTGGCCAGGAGCGCCTTCACCGCGGCGGTGTACGCGCCCTTCGGCTGGAGTTCGTGCTGAACGGCGCCGAAATAGGCTTCGCGGTTGTTCGTCGCTCCGGGGCGCTGCTGGTCGCGGATCTGGTAGAGCGTGAGCATCCCCATGCGGCCGCCGAGCACCTGGCGCATTTCGTTCGCCGTCTGCGTCAGCGTGTCGGCGGCCTGCTGATAGGTCATGCACGTTCCCCAGCCGTAGTTTTCGGTCACGCAGTTGCCGTTGTCGCTCGACAGGCCCCACTCCGTGACGTCGATCGGGATCGTCGCGGGCGCGCCCTGCGCGGCCGTCTGGGAGATGAGGGTCTGGAACCTCGTGCGCCAGCCGGGGCCGTAGGGGTGGATCGTCCAGCCGGCCACCAGCGTGCCCAGGTTCGGCACGGCTTTGAACAGGTTTTCCACCCACACCGCGCCCGCGTTGCCGGCGTCGCCCTGGGCGAGCAGGCCCACGCCCGGGTTGGCTGCCCTGATCGCGTTCGCCGCTTCGGCGAAGCGCTGCGCGTAGCTCTGCGCGCGGCTGGCATAGCCCGCGGGCGTGTGGTCGGTGTACTGGTAGCTGTAGCTCGTCTCGTTGCCGAACTCGATCGTCCGCATCGCCAGGCGGCCGTCGGAGCGGTGCGCCCAGAAGGTGCCTCCCGGCCCGAACGCCTGGGCCCAGCCGGCGAGGCTCTGGGCCTGGGCGGGCGTTGGGATGAAGTTGTCGAAGTCGGCCATCGGCGCGACGCGGATGCCCTCGTTGGCGTACTGCGCCACGACTCGTTCGATCTGCGACGCGGTTTCGCCGAGGTTGAACGCGAGCCGCACGACCTTCGCTCCGAGCTGTTCCGCTCCGGGGAGGTCGTACGTCGGGTCCGAGCCGGAGTTCAGGCCCGGTTCGAAGTGCGAGCTTTCCGCCGGGGGCTGTTCTTCGGCGGGAGGGGGAGGCGGGGGAGCCGGGTAGGAGATCGAGACTTCGGCCGACCAGGCGCTTCCTTCGACCGCCGTGCGAACGCTGTAGTGGACGGTCGCTCCAGCCACCGCGGGCGGGGTGAACGACGTCCCGGTGACCGCCGAGTACTGGTTGGCCTTGCCCGCGACCTTGGTGACGAGCACGTACGTGTTCACGCCGGCGACGACGTTCCACGCGAGCGTCTGCGCGGAGAGCGTCAGCTGCGGAGCGGCCTGCGTTTTCGGTGCTTTGGTCGGCGGTTCGACTTTGGGGGTTTCGGGCGCGGGCGGTTCGACTTTCGGTGTTTCGCCCGGTTCCGTGGCCGCGGAATAGGAGATCGACCTCAGGGCCGACCACGAGGACCCGTAGGCGATCGTGCGCACGCTGTAGCGCACGACTTCGCCGGGAGCGGCGGGCGGCGTGATGGAGGTGCCGTGCACGATCGAGTACTGCGCCGCCTGGTTGGGCGCCAGGCGCATGAGCAGGTAGGTGTCGTTCCTGCCGACGCCCGACCAGGAGAGCTTCTGACCGGAGACCCAGAGCTGCGGCGCCCTGTGCCCGCCTCGTGTCCAGGACGCGCTCCTCGCGCCGGTCCTTGCGCTGGTCGATCTCGCGATCCGCGCGAGACGTCGCTCGGCGCGGGCCAGCCGGACGCCGGCGCGCTGGAGACGGCGGTGCACGGCGGCGCAACGCGCCGGTGCGCCCAGGTTGGCCTGGAGGCAGCGCTTCAGATGTTTGGCGTCCCGTACGAGGACGCGATCGGCGTGCTTGCTGAGGCGGGCGGCGGAGATCAGCTTCGAGGGGCGGGCGTGGGCGGCGAGAGCGGTCGTGGTCGAGTAGAGGAGGCTCGCGCAGATGAGCGGGCAGATCACGAACAGTCTGCGGCGAACCCAGCGGGGGCGGGGCGTCGTCATCGGTTTCTCCTTCGGTGGCCGGGCTATCTCGGAGAGACCCCTGGCTTTGCGAGCCCGTCTCGCGACGGGTGTGCCTTTTCGTTTTCAGAGACGGCGACGCTGCGTCCACGGCGTGAGCCCCCGGAACGCGTCGCCTACCTACAGGCCTGCGTAACAGATCATTCGGCAGCGGCGCGCTGCCGGCGAGCCCTCAGCTGTGATCTGGACAGATGTTCGAGTCAGGCGAGCAGGCGCGCGAGCGCCTCGATCGAGTAGTGCTCGCCGGCGAGCGCCCGCCCGTTGCGCGCGAGCGCGGGCGCTCCCTCGCCGAGCACGCGAACGAGCGCCGCGGCGAACGTCTCGCCGTCTGGTGCGATCAGGCAGTGCTCCCCGTCGCGGACCTCCAAGCCGGCGGCGGCGCGCGGGGTGGCGATCACGGGCAGTCCGTGGGCGAGCGCCTCGATGAGCTTCAACGGCGTGCCGCCGCCCTGGAGCAGCGGCACGACCGCGCACGACGCGCTCGCGTAGGCCCCGCGGAGATCCGCGACGAAGCCGAGCGCCTCCACGCGCGGATCCTCCGAGGGAGGCCGCTCCAGCCCAGCGCCGACGAGCGTCAGGCGAGCGTCCGGGATCTCGGCCCAGACCCGCGGGAAGACCTCCTCGAGCAGGAAGCGCAGGCCGTCGCGGTTGGGCTCGTAGGCGAAGCTCGCGACGAGGATCGCGCGCTTGGCGGGCGCGTCGGGCGTCACGGGCACGATCGCCTCGACGTCGACGACGTTGGGCACATAGCGCAGCTGCGCCTCGGGGCACAGCTCGCGCGCGGCGGCGATGTCGGTCTCGCTCACCATCCACGACTCGCTGGAGCGCTCGAGCAGCCCGCGCTCGAACGCGCGCAGAGCGTCGCGCTCACGCGCGCCGCTCGCGGTGAGCTCGTGGCGGAAGCTCGACTCGAGGTTGTGGGCGTTGTAGATCACGGGGCGCGTCTCGGCCAGGCGAGCGAGCGCCGCCGCGGCGATCGGGCCGTCCGCGATCACGCGCCCGCGCTCGGGCGCTCCCGCCAGGCGGGTGGCCTCCGCGGCGAGCTCGCTGGAGATCCCGCGCGCGAATCCCGCGGGCACGCCCGCCAGCCGTGCCCGCGCATAGGCGCCAAGCCGTCGCGCGCCACGCGAGGGCACGACCTCGCGCAGCTCGATGTCGGGGATCGAGCTGAACGCGGCGTCGGGCTGGGATGCGCCGAAGCGCGTGTAGAGCAGCGTCAGTCCGCCGTTCGCGGCCAGCGCGCGCGCGACGCCGTACGTGCGCACGGCCTGACCCGAGCGCAGCACGGGCGTGTGCGTGCTGACGAGCAGGTCGCTCACAGCGCGGCGACCGCCACGGCGATCTCCTCCAAACGGCGCTCCCACGAGCTCGACGCGGCCGCCCTGGAGCGCTCCGCGCGTCGCTCGGCGCTGTCCTCGGCGAGCGCCCGGTCGAGCAGCTCGGCGATGCCCGCCGCGTCGGCTGCGCTCGCGACGTTCGCGATCCCGGCGAGCGCGGGCAGCGGCGTGGCGATCACCGGCAGTCCCGCCGCGAGGTACTCGTACACCTTCATCGGAAAGATGCTCGCGGTGAGCTCGTTGCGCGCGTAGGGGATCAGCCCGGCGTCGGCGCCGCGCAGCACGCTCGGCAGCTGCTCGTAGGCGCGGCCGCCGAGCAGATGGATGTTGTGCTCGGCGCGCAGCGCGGAGACGTCGGTGTGCGGGTCGCCGAGGCCGACGGGGCCGACGAGCGCGAACGACCACGACGGCCGCATGCGCGCCAGCTCGACGAGCAGCGCGATGTCGAGCTTCACCGCCGAGATCGCGCCGGTGAACACGATCCGCGGCGCGGGCAGCGCGGCGATCGCGGGGTCGAGCGGCGCGG
>DASUPL010000173.1:0-9411 GCA_036281155.1 Solirubrobacteraceae bacterium
GGATCGGATTGGCGATCGTGCCGCGGCGCGGAGCCAGTCCGAGGCTCTCGCGCAAGAACCCTTCGAAGCCGGTGATCAGCTGCTCGCGGCGCGCGATCCCCTCCTCGCCGGCGCCGGCGATCTCGACCGTCGCCACGCGCAGGGCGCCAGGGTTCGCGGCAACCACTTCGAACAGCGCCCTGAGGCCTGCCGCTGTGCCCTGTGAGGCGTCTCCACCGGTGCGGTAGGCGGTCGCGAACGCTGCCATGTAGTCCGCCGTGATGGCGTCGAACGCGGCGAGGAAGCACTCCCGCTTGCCGGCGAAGTGCCGGTAGAAGGCGTTCCGCGACACCTCGGCACGCGCAGCTATCTCCGCGACGGTCGTGCTTGCGTAGCCCTGCTCGGCGACGGCGTGGGACATCGCACTGAGGATTCGCTCTCTCTGTATGGAACCCGGCATGAGAGCCCTCGCGACCGTTCGCCGCTGGGCGCTGGCTCAGAAGCTCTTGAGCAGCAGAATCGCGTTGAGGAAGAACAGCACCGCGAACGCCACGGTCCAGCGGTTGAGGTTGCGCTCGACCATCGAGCCGCCGCCGAGCGGGCCGGCTCCGCTGCCGACGCCGAACGCGCCGGAGAGCCCGGAGTCTTTGCCCGAGTGCATCAGCACGAGGAAGATCAGGACCACCGCGATCGCGACCTGCACGATTGAAAGGATCGTTTCCACGACAACAGATTATCGCGGGCAATCGATCGTGCGCTTGGCCATCACGGTGGAGCCGTCCTGGAAGTCGAACCGCGAGGCCACCGGCCAGCCTCCGTGCGGGCAATGATTGGGCAGCACGATGCCCCTGATGTGGAACAGCTTGCGCTTGCCGTGGACCTTCTTGTAGTAGGGACGGTTGTGCGCGCCGAGCCGCAGGAAGGCGCTCGTGGCGGAGGCGTCCGAGGCTTCGGGAAGGACTTTGATGAGCGGCACGTCGAGGCTGAAGCCGAGCCCGTAGGGCTTCGGTCCCTTGATGATCGTGGCGTCGAAATACAGTTCGATCTGCACGGGTGTGGAGCCTTTGAGGTAGATCACCATCCGCGTGTGGCCTGGACGGTTGTCGGTGAGGAAGAATTCGACCGTGTAGTGCTCTTTGACGATCTCGCTGCCGAGCTGGTAGATGCCCTCGCCGCCGCCGATCCCGGCTTTGGAGTTCGCGGGACATGCGCTCGCGCCGACGCGTTCGAGTGATTCCTTGTCGCACGTGGCGCTGCCCCTGAGGTCGAGCGTCACTCCGGCGGGGCCGAACACGTCGATGTGCGTGATCGGCGAGGGGACGGGACCGGTGGTGGAGGCGATCGTGGCGCTGCCGAAGACATCCGTGGCGGAGCCGAGGCGGTTGGGGGAGAAGCTCGCCTGCTTGATCGTGACCGTCTCCTGCGCAAGCGCCGAGCCGGCGGCGGACAGCGCCACCCCGCAAATCAGCAGTGCGGTGATGATCGGACCCCGTAGATGCATCTCCCTCGTCTCCCCGGTCGCGTGATGCCCTGAGCCTTGGACTTCTGATCCCTCTGCTCCCTGAACCCGTCAGTCTGCACAAAAGAGCGCCACGAGGCAAGCGCGCGCGTGCGCGCGCTTGGCGGAAGGACTCCTGAAACCCCCCGCGAACGGGTTATTCGTGGGCGATTTGTCCAAGCGCGAGCGTTCCGCCGTGGGCGCGGCTACGGTCCGAGCGCACCTGAGCCGATGCACACGGCGCGACCAATGTTTTTCACGCCTGATTACGAATCCTTTACGGATTCCTGCTTGCCTGCCGATATGAGTCCTGGTTGGCGTATCCCGCGCTTGTGGGCGAGCCGCGTCGACCCCAGAACCTGGGATACCCCGAAGATGATCGATTCGAGCATATGCCGCCACTGATCAGCGCCCGTAGACGCGCTCTGCGAACGCTGCTGTCGGTCGCCGGCGGCGGCTTGACGGCCGCTGGGCTGGGGGGGCCGCTTGCCAACGACGCGCTCGCCGCGGGCACACCCGTCTCAACGGAAAGCTCCACGACGCCGACCGCGCCCCCGACGGAAGGGGCTCCCGAACAGCAGAGCACGGGTGCCACCCCGCCGCCGACGAGCACCGCGACGACGCCCCCGACGGCGACCACGCCCGCGAGCTCGACGGTGCCGCAGGCGAGCACGCCCGCGTCGCCGCCCCCGGTGGAAGCGCCGACGGTGGTCCTGCAGCACAAACAGAAGGCCACGCCGAGCCCTCCGCCGAGCCCGACCGCGACGAACACGACCGATCAGGCGGCGAAGAAGAACAAGGCGCAGGGCCCCAACAACGTGGCCCCCTCCCCGCAGTCGGTCGCTCAGGCGGGCGCGCTGGCGGCGATTCTCGCGTCCTCGCAGGCAAACGCCCAGGCGCTCGCGTTCTACCGCATCCCGCTGTTCCTGCTGCCGATCTACAAGGCGGCGGCGGTGCAGTACGGCGTGCCGTGGCAGATCCTCGCGGCGGTCAACGAAATCGAGACGAACTACGGCACCGACCAGGCGGTGTCCTCGGCGGGCGCGGTGGGGTGGATGCAATTCATGCCCGCGACGTGGCTGCAGTATGGCGTGGACGCGCTGGACGCCGGCTACGCGGACCCGTACAACCCGGTGGACGCGATCTTCGCGGCGGCGCGCTACCTGCGGGCGGCAGGCGCGCAGACCGATCTGCACGGGGCGATCTTCGCGTACAACCACTCCGAGGAATACGTCAGCTCGGTGCTGCTGCGCGCGAAGCTCATCTCCACCTACCCCAAGGCTGTGATCGCGACGCTGACGGGCCTGATCGACGGGCGTCTGCCGGTGACGGGAAAGAAGGTGGCGTGGAGCGCGCTGCCGGTCGGCTCGCTCACGCCTTCGAGCGCGACGGCGAACGCCGGCGCGGTCACGGGCGAGGCGGCAGGCGAAGGGCACGAAACCACCGGTGCGACGCAAGCCGCGGCCGCCGCAACCCCGGGCTCATCGCCTGCGGTTGCGCCGAGCGCGGCGGCGGCAGCGGCGACGAGGAAGCCCGGCTCGCCCGCGAGCGCACAGGCGCTCGGCCTGGTCGATCTGCGCAGCGGTCCGAACGCGTCGGTGGTGGCGGTGCACGACGGTCGCATCGTCAAGCTCGGCATCTCGCGCGTGCTGGGCAGGTATGTGGTGTTGCGCGACGTGTACGGCGACCTGTTCATGTACGCGGGCTTGGGCAGCATCGCCCCGACGTACTCGCCGGCGAAGACGCGTCGCGCGCACGCCAAGTCGCGCGTGGTCGAAGCGGCGAGCACCCGCGACCCGGTGCCTTCCCAGCCGGCGAGCGCGGGCACCCAGTCGCCGCTGACCCTGACCGTGAAAGCGCCTGCGCCGAAGCGCACAACGGCGGGTGCGGTGTCGGTGTCGCCCGACGCGCAGGAAGAATCGCCGCTCGACGGGGGCAAGGTGCGCCTGTTCGCACACCCCAGCAACCCGGACGCGCGCGCGGCGGCGGCGATCGCCGCGGCGATCCGCGCTCGCGACAACGTGGGCCAGCGGCTGCCGCTGCGCCGCGGCTCGGTGGTGGCGAGCGGCACCGTGCTCGGCCGTGTGCGCGTGCCGAAGGGAGCGAAGGACGGTCACCTGCGCTTCTCGATCCGCCCGGCGGGCGACGTCGCGGCGATCGACCCCGGACCGGTCCTCGCGAACTGGGCGCAGCTGCAGACCGCGCTGCACCCGCAGGGCGCGAAAGCGACGAACGCGCTGCTGGGGGCGACCGCGAGCGACGTGTTCCTGCTCTCGAAAACGCAGCTCGAGCGCTCGGTGCTCGCCGACCCGGGGATCACGATCTCCGCGTGCGGGCGTCACGACATCGCCTCCGGCTCGGTCGACAGACGCGTGCTGGCGGTGCTGGCGTTTCTCTCTCGCTCCGGGCTGAAGCCGACGGTGGGCGGGCTGAGCTGCGGCCAGTCCCGCTACACCCCGACCGGCCCGTCCTCCACGCGGGAGCTGAGCGAGGCGGTCGACATCACGGCGATCAACGGCACCTCGATCGGTGGACACCAGGGCGCGGGAACGATCACGGACCTCACGATCCGCACGCTGATGACGCTTCCCAGCAGGTTCGTGCCCCACCAGATCATCAGCCTGATGCACTACCCAGGCCAGGCGATCACGCACGCAAACCCGCACTACTGGGAGAAGATCCACCTCGCGTTCGCTCCCGTGCCGGCCGCGGCTGCAAAGGCGCGGACGCCCGCGACGGTCGCGCACTCGGCGCAATCGGGGCGCACCGCGCCTGTGCCGGTCGTGACGACGAGCGTGCTCGACCCCGTCCAGTGGAACCAGCTGATGACCCGCGTGGCGGGCCTGCAGATGCCTGTCGTGGCGAGCAAGCCAAGCGACCAGGCGATCCCCAGCACGAAGCCGAAGAAGAGCAGCTAGCCCGAAGAACGGCCGCTGGCTAGAAGAGCCGCTAGCGTGACCCGGAGCCGGCGGGCGGGGAAGCTTTGGCGGCGTTTCTCAGGACACCGAGGCACTTGTCCCGCGCGGCGGTGAACTTGGGGCTGGAGGTGTTGAGTCCTTTGGTGTTGAAGAGCGGGCCCTTGCCGCTGGTATCGGGAGGCGGAATGTCGATGCCGTGCTTGCGCAGGCACGCGGCGAACTTGATCAGCGCTCGGTTGAACGCCGCACGTTTGCGGCTGGTGTCGGCGTCGCTTGGGCTTTTGGCCGTCGCTGGGCTGCTGGGCGCCGGCGTCGTGGCGCTGGTGGCGGCGCTGGCCGTGGAGCTGGAGGTGGAACTGCTGGAGGAGGAGCCGCTGGATGAGTCTCCGCATGCGGCCAACGAGAAGCTGGCGATGAGGAGCACGATCGCGGACACGAGCGCCGCTCTGAGATTGGGGGGGATGGAATCACGCATGGAAGGTTCCGATAATGGTAACGGTTGTTCCAGGGTATATGGGCATCGATCTGCGTTTCGCGCCTACAGCCCGAGCACGGTGATCGCGACGAGCGCGATCGACAGCGTGGATGTCAGCGCGACGGTGAGCCCGGCGGCGCCGTTGAGCAGGCCGCGGCTGCGGCGCTCGCCCATCACGTGCGCGGACCCCGCAAGGCGCCAGATGAAGAACAGGTTGATCGGCAGCAGCAGACCGTTGACGACCTGCACGCCGACGAGCAGCGAGATCACGGGCAGGCCGGGGATGATCGCGACGAACGTGCTGATCATGATCATCGCGGTGATGATGTTCACGAACACGGGCGCCTCCTCGCGGCGGCGCCCGACGCCCTTCTCGTAGCCGAGCGACTCGGAGACGACGTAGGAGGTGGCGATCGGCAGGATCGCGGCGGCGAGCAGGCTCGCGCCGAGCAGTCCGACGCCGAACAGGACCTCGGCGTACTGCCCCGCGAACGGCGCGAGCGAGCTGGCGGCGTCGGCGGCGGAGGAGATGCTGTGGACGCCGTGGGTGAACAACGTCGCGCCGGTGGCGATGATGACGAACGCCGCGATCAGGTTCGCGAACACGGCTCCGGCGACGGCCTCGCGCTCCTCCCGGCGCAACTCGTCCTCGCGCACGCCGCGCTCGACGATCGCGGACTGCAGGTAGAGCTGCATGTACGGAGTGATGGTGGTGCCGGCGGTCGCGATCAGCAGCAGTAGGAAGGCCGAGTTGGCGTGCAGCTGCGGCACGACGAGCGCTTTGCCGACGGACGCCCAGTGCGGGTGGGCGAGGATCGCGGCGATCGGGTAGGCGAAGAAGGGGATCGTGAACCAGATGAAGATCCGCTCGGCCGAGCGGTAGGAGCCGCGCACGATGATCAGCCAGATCCCCACGGCGGCGATCGGGACTGAGATCTGAGCGGGTATCCCGGCGAGGCCGAGCGCGGCGCCGACGCCGACGAAGTCGGAGATACAGATGCCGAGGTTGGCGATCAACACGGCGCTGGTGGCGAGCACCGACCAGCGGATGCCGTACTCCTCGCGCACGAGCTCCGCGAGGCCCTTGCCGGTGACGACGCCCATGCGCGCGGCGAGCATCTGCACGAGCCCGAGCGAGATGGTGATCAGCACGATCGTCCACAGCAGGTCGTAGCCGTACTTCGCGCCGACGGATGAGTACGTGGCGATGCCGCCCGCGTCGTTGCCGGCGTTGGCGGCGATCAGCCCCGGCCCCAGCAGGCCGAGAAACGCGAAGATGCGGGCGCGGCGAGGGTTAAGCCGGGCAGGCAGGCGCGGTCGGCCACGGGTGGCCGACCTGATACGACGCATGACGGGCGGTACTCGGGCCGCCATCGAACTTCCCGCTGGGAGCGCTCACGACGGGCAGTGTAATCAGTCCTCGCCGAGGAGACCGAAGCGCCTGCGCCAGCCGCGTGGCAGCATCGCCTCGAGCACGTCGTCGACGGTGACGACGCCGAGCATGCGCTCCTGCTCGTCGGCGACGGGGATGGAGGTGAGGTTGTAGTCGGCCATCAGCCGCGCGACCTCGCCGAAGGGCGCGTTTGGCCGTAGCCGCGGGATCTCGTGCTTGACGATCTTCTCGAGCGCCTGTGCCGGCTCGGCGCGCAGCAGCGCGGTAACGGGGATGCTGCCCTCGAGCGCGCCCTCGGCGGAGCTGACGAACACGGTGCCGAGCAACTCGGGGGCGATCGGGCTGCGGCGTACCGCGGCGAGCGCGTCGGCGGCGGCGGTGGAGCCGCGCAGCAGCACGAAATCGGGGCTCATCAGCCCGCCCGCCTCGGCGGGGTCGTAGCCGAGCAGCGCGCGCACCTTGATGCGGTGGCTGACGGGCAGCAGCGTGAGCACCGGCTCGCGGCGGTCCTCGTCGAGCTCGCCGACGACGTCGGCGGCGTCGTCGGGCGCCATCCGCGAGAGGATCTGCGCGACCTCCGCGTCGGGTCGGTCCTCGAGGAACTCGCGCTGGTGCTGGTCGTCGAGCTCCTCGAACACGTCCGCCTCGAGCTCGCGGTCGTCGTCGCCGACGGCCTGGATGATCTCCTCGCCCTCGTGGCGCGAGGCGGCCTCGACGAGATCGGCGATCTGCGCGGGGTGGAGCTTTGCGAGCTTGGGGTGAGGAACACGCAGACGCACCGTGGGTACGTGGCCGACGAACGGCTCGACGCCGGCCCAGTCGAGGAACTCGCCGGTCCCGATGTGCGCGCCGAGGCGCTTTGGCAGCAGGCGGCGGAAGCCGCCGCGCGGGCCAGTGTCGACGCCGACGACGCGCCACACCCCGCCGAGCAGCGCGAGCTCGATCTCGTTGGAGCGCACGAGGCGGGCGCCCTCGACGTTGATCAGCTGACGGTCGAGCAGGTCGCGCCCCAGCAGCACCTCCTCGGGGCGGCGCTCGAAGTGGCGCAGGTCAAGCTTGGCCTTGCGCAGCGTCACGCCGTCGGCGCCGATCTGGGAAGCGCGGTCGGCGCCGAGGAACGAGGTGCGGCCGGCGACGCTCACGAGCAGGCCGGTGATCGGCGGGTAGCCGACGCCGCCGAGGCGGACGATCAGGTCCTGGACCTTGCCGAGGCGCTCCCCGTCTGAGTCTCGCAGCGGGCTGCCGATGACCGAGGAGAGGTGGAGGATCGGCGGCGCCTGGACGGCGGGTGCGCTCATGCTCGTCATCGTAGGCTCTCCGGCAGCGGTGGCGGGATCGCGGACGGATAACTATGTTGAGATGTCGTGCCGCCCTTCTGGACATCGATCGTGGTGCTGTCCGCCGTCCAGGGCGTGCTCGTGGCGCTCCCGGGCGCGTTTGCGCTCCCGCGCCTGACGCGGCTGCGCAGTCCGCGCTGGGCGCTGATACCTCCGCTGTCGGTCGCCGGCTTCGTGCTGGGGGCGCGCGCGGCGGAACGTGCGAGCGCGCAGGGGCTGACGTATCTCGCGCTGTGCGCCGTCCCGGTGCTGGCCGCCGTAGCGCTCGGCTGGCTGCTGTGGCGTCCGCGCCCGCGCTGGGCGCTGATCGTGGCGCCGCTGTTCGTGCTCGCGTGGCTCAACCGCGGTGGGCTCGCGGGGGAGACGGCGGCGCTCGCGCTGTCCGGGCTCAGCTGCGTGGCGCTCGGGGTGCTGCTGGCCAGCGTGACGCCGCCGCGGTGGTTAGCGGCGGGCGTGGTGGCGATGGCGGTGGCGGACAGCGTGCTCGTGATCTCCGACCTGTTGCAGCGTCCGAACGACGCGCTCAACGCGGCTCATCCCGCGGCGGGGCTGCCGCGGCTGCAGAGCGCCGTGTTCGGCAATGCCGTGATGGGCTATGGCGACCTGTTCATCGCGGGCGCGCTCGGCGGGCTGCTGGCGGCGACGGTCGGGCGCTCGCTGCAACTGCGCGCGGCGCGTCTGACGGCGCTGCTTGCGCTCGTCTTCGACCTGCTGTTCTTCTTCGTCGACGAGCTGCCCGCGACCGTGCCGGTCGCGTTTGCGTTGCTCGCCGTGACGCTTACGCGCCGGCGGGAAGACGTTCCGCGGAGACGTCGCGCTCCTGTGGCGGCACCGATCGCATCCGTGGGCGCTCGGGTAGCTCGCTCGGCGGCTGTGCGGCGATCGCCCTCGCCGTGATCTCGACCGCGTCCGGGGCCTGCACGTCGCGTTCGGAGGCCGCGCCCGCCTGCTCGATGCGCCGCACCTGGGGCATCACGCGGCTGTCGAACGAGCCGACCGCCTCGTTGTAGGCGGCGGTCGCCGAGCCGAGCTGGCGCCCGACCTTCGCGAGCGGCTCGACGAAACGCCCCAGCCGGCTGTGCAGCTCGCGCGCGGACTCCGCGATCTCGCGCGCGGACTCCGCGATCAGCTCCTGGCGCCAGCCGTAGTGCACCGCCCACAGCAGCCCGATGAGGGTGGTGGGGGTCGCCATCAGCACCTGCTGCTGGACGCCGTATTCGATCAACGCGGGGTCCTGGGCGAGGGCTGCCTGGTAGATGCCGTCGGAGGGCACGAACATGACGACGAACTCGGGCGTGGAGTCGAACTGGCGCTGGTAGCCCTTGGACGCGAGCTTGGCGATGTGGTCGCGGGTTTGGCGCGCATGGCGGATGGCGTGCAGCTCGCGCTCCTCCTCGCCGGAGGCCTCCAGCGAGGACAGGTATGCGTCGAGCGGCACCTTCGAGTCGACCACCACGAGCTTGCCACCGGGCAGACGCACGAGCATGTCGGGCCGCAGCGTGCCCTCGCCGGTCTGGATGGTGCTCTGCTCGACGAAGTCGCAGTGCGAGACCATGCCGGCCATCTCGACGACGTTGCGCAGCTGGATCTCGCCCCACGAGCCGCGGGTCGTGGGGCGCTTCAGCGCCGTGACCAGGTTGCCAGCCTCCTGGCGCAGCGTGCCGACGCCGTCGCTGAGCTGGCGCACCATCTGCGCGAGCTCGCCCTGTGCCTGGCGGCGCTCGCGCTCCAGGCGCCCGATCTCGCTCTCCATGCGGCCGAGCTTCTCCTGCACGGGCGCGACGATGCCCTTGATCTCCTCCGCCCGCCGG
>DASUPL010000174.1:0-5713 GCA_036281155.1 Solirubrobacteraceae bacterium
GCCGCGAGCAGCGCCAGCGTGCCGCCCAGCCGACGGGGGGACTCGAATGCGACGAGCGTCTCCGCGGCGTTCGCGAGCAGCGCCTCGAGCTCGCCGCGCGCGCGTGGCAGGAAGCCCACGAAGCGCCAGATCTCACACGGCAGGCCCGAGGCGACGAGCGCGGTCATCGCAGAGCTCGGCCCCGGTAGCACTTCGACCGGCAACCCCGCCGCCAAGCACGCGCGCACGAGCGCGAATCCCGGGTCGGACACGAGCGGCGTGCCCGCGTCGGACACCAGCGCCACGACCGTGCCCGCGGCGATGCGCGCCGCGAGCTCCTCGGCGCGAGCGCGTTCGTTGTGCTCGTGCACGCTGATCGTCCGCGCGCGAATCGAGTGGCGGTCGAGCAGCACCTTCGTGTGACGGGTGTCCTCACACGCGACCACGTCCGCGTCGGCGAGCGTCGAGAGCACGCGCAGCGTCACGTCCTCGAGGTTGCCGATCGGGGTGGGGCATACGACCAATCGCCCCACTGGCGTCTCGGTGCCGTTCATCTCGCAAATATAGGGTCCCTCAGATGGCCTCCGACCGCGAAGAGCCGCCGCAGTACACCCGCTACCGCGCCCGGCGGAGGTTGTTGGGCGGCGAGAGGGAGCAACTCGGGGGCCCGGCGAAGGAGCCGGGGGGAGCCGGCTGGCGCCGCTGGAGCACCCCCAAACGGATCCTCCTCAGCCTCGTCTCCCTGGCCTTCCTCTGGGTGCTGCTGTCGCTAGTCCTGTTCCTGCTCAGCTCGCAGTTCAACCGCACCTCCGCGCCTGAGAACGTCGCGAGCGTGCTCGACCCGGCGGGGTATCCACTGTCGGCGGTGAACAACATCCTCGTGCTCGGCTCGGACCGGCGCCAGAAGAACAGCAGGGAACCGGGCGCGGAAAAGTCGGGGCCGGGACGCTCGGACACGATCATGCTGATCCGCACCGGCGGCGGTTACTCCGCGCGCCTGTCGATCCCGCGCGACACGGTCGTGGAAATCCCCGGCCACGGGCTGCAGAAGATCAACGCCGCGCACGCGTTCGGCGGGCCGGCGCTGTCGATCTCGGTGATCGAGCATTGGCTGAGCATCCCCATCAACCATTTCGTGGAAGTGAACTTCGAAAACTTCCCACAGCTGATCGACGCGATGGGCGGCGTGAGCTACAGCGGCGGCTGCATCGTCTCCAAGCTCGACGGCGGCTTCAGCAACGGCGGCTACACCCTGCGCCTGCGTGCCGGCACACACCACATCAACGGCAAGCAAGCGCTCGCGCTGGCGCGAACACGTGAGAACGTGTGCGCGCCCAACGAGACCGACCTGCAGCGCGAGGAACACCAGCAAGCGCTGTTCAACGGCATGAAGAGTCGGCTGCTATCCGCATCGAGCTTCGTGCGCCTGCCGCTGATCGCGTGGAACGCGCCGCCGGCGATCATCTCGGACATGAGCGGCTCGACGCTCCTCGGCCTGTTCGGAGCGCTCGCCACCTCCGGCACGCCTCCCACGCGTGTGCTGAAGCCAACCGGAACACTCACGCTGCCCGGCGGCGGTGCCGGCCTGACAGTCTCAGAAAGCGCGCGCCGCGCGGCGGCGGCACGTTTCATGCAGGGCTGAGCCGACGCTCACCCCTTAGCCGCGACGGGCTTTGACTCCTTGGCCTTCGCGGAACTCTTCTCGCCCTTGCCCTCAGACGAAGCGGACGAGGCTGAGGACGAGGACGAGGACGAGGAACTCTCGGAGGAGGTCTTTTCGCTCGAGGACTTCTCAGGGGTTGACTTCTCCGACGAGGACTTCTCGGAAGAGGACTTATCGGCCGCCGCCGCGGTCTCGCGGTTGCGGTTGCGCGTGCCGTAGTCGGTGTTGTAGAAGCCTTTGCCCTTGAAGTGCACCGCGGGGGGGTGCAGGACGCGCTCGACCGGCACGCCGGTCTCAGGGTCGACGCTCAGCGCGTCATCGCTGAATGCCTGCTGCAATTCGAAGGTGGTGCCGTCCGGGCGCCTGTACTCGTAGATCGGCATCAGCGGCCGATTATAGGAGTCGTCAATCTGTCAGCAGCGCGCTCGCGCACATGATGCCAGCGCGGATCGTCGTCGTGAAGTCGCGCTCGGGCTCGCTGAGCATCCGCAGCGCGAACCCGTCGCCGAGCGAGAACAGGATCTCCGCAATGGCCTCCGGCTCGGCGTGCAGCCTCAGGATCCCCTCGCTCTGGGCGGCTGCGAGCATCCCCGCGACCTGTTCGCGCATACGTCGCATCAAGCCCGCGTACTCCAGCGCGATGTCCTCGTTGCGCCGCGACATCGTGAACAGCTCGAACACCAGCGTCACGAACTCCGGGTCCTCGTGAACGGTGTCCTGCAGGTTCTTGGCCATCAGGCCGATGAAGTCCTCCGCCGTCTTGGCGGTCGAGAGCTGGCGCTCGAGCCGCTCCAGGCGCAGCTCGCAGTCGCGTCGCACGGCCTCCACGAGCAGCTGCTCCTTGGTGCCAAAGTAGTAGTGCAGCAGACCCCTCGACACACCCGCCTCGCGCGAGACGTGCTCGAAGGTCGAGCCCGCGGTGCCGCGACGCGCGACGCTGCGGCGCATGGCGTCGATGATCCGCTGCGCCTTCTCACCTGAGAGCGAGCGCGTGGCGCCACTGGCGGGTCGTGTGGTCGTGACGGAGAGATCCGCCACGACGCCCTCCTCCACAACAGTGGCATCCAAGATGCTCATCACCTTCTCCCCTACGCTCGACTCAGCTGCTGGCTACTGCCGCCGGCGCGGGCGTGGCCGGAGTGGTGGTCGAGCTGTACTCGAACTCCTCCTCGGCTCCGAACAGCAGGTCGAGAACCTTGGAGCGCAGACCCCCGCTGAGAGCGATCGCGAGCACGGCCCCGACGGTGAGCAGCATCAGCGAACGACCAGCGCCACCGCGACTCTTGCGGGCCGGCCTGGCGGGCTCACGCAGCGCGCCGGAGGCGTCGCGCAGAGCGCCCGCGGCGCTCTTGAGCTCTTCGTGAAACTTGCTGTCGTCGAGCAACGCCCAGCCGGCGGGCTTGCCGTTGCTCACCCGTGCGTACGCGTTGCGTGCTGCGTCATATGCGGAGAACAGGCTCGAACGGAGCTCCTCGTCCTCGATCAGGCGCTGCAGATACTGGTTGTTGTGGGCGGCCTCCCCAGCCTTGCCCAACCTGCCTTTCGCTGCCATCTTGCCACCACCTCTGCCGGAAGCTTGCGGGTCGAAGCCTCAATATACCCCGCCCGGGAGGTATCGACACGCCTATGCGTGCAGTGCTGCCTGCTCCTGTGCGGAGGGAAACGCCCACGCGGCCCGCGTGCGGCGCTCCTGGCGAAACACGAAGCGCAGCTGCTGCGGCGGCCTCAACTGGGCCTCGTTGGGGCGGAACGTGGCGCATGGCTCAGACAGCTCCAGGGCACACAGGAGGTTGACCCGGAAGAAGCATTGATCGCAGCTGACTTTGGGCGTGGCCCGTCTGGGCGCACGCCTGCTCTGTGTGCTCTGCACCTGCACCTTCCCCCGAACTGAGAGTGGATGGAATCGACAGCAACGATCAAAGCAGTATCGGAAGTGCTGCTCAAGGGATCCCAGCCGCCCACTCCGCAAATCGCAGAGAAAACAATCGCTACCCGGAAATTGCCGAGAACCAGTCACTTTGCTGTGACAATCCCTCTCCTCCAGCCGCACTTTCCGGACGTTTCACGCGCCTGGCGTCATCATTGGGATGGATGCGCATCCTCGTCACCGGCGCGAGCGGCTTCGTCGGCTCGCTGCTCATTCCCCGCCTCTGCGCCGACGGCCACCAAGTGCGCGCTCTCGGCAGGAGTCCGCAGCGCATCCGCGACGCGCTCGCGTACAGCGCCCCGCACCTCGATGGCGAGCGGGTCGAGGTGTTCCGCGGCGACGCGCTCAGTGGAGAAGGGCTCGACCGCGCGCTCAGCGGCGTGGAGGTTGCGTATTACCTGATCCATTCGATGGAGCGCCCTTCCTCGGACGCTTCTCCGTTCGTCGAACGCGAGCGGATCGCAGCGGAAATGTTTGCCGCGGCCGCAGCCAACGCTGACGTGCGCCGCATCGTGTATCTCGGCGGACTCGTCCCACGTGCGACTTCAGCCACAGCCACCGATCATGAACCCGCCTCTGCGCACCTTGCGAGCCGCGAGGAGGTGGAGAGGGTCCTGCTGGCGGCGATCCCCGACTCACTCGCATTGCGCGCCTCGATAGTGATCGGCGCTCGCTCGCGCTCGTTTCGCTTGCTCGTGCACCTGGTCGAGCGCCTGCCCGTACTCACATTGCCCGCGTGGCAGCGGTTTCGCACCCAGCCGATCGACGCTCGTGACGTAATCGCGATGCTCACCGCCGCCGCCACGGCACAGCCGGTTGCGCACCCGTTGGACATCGGCGGGCCAGACACGCTCACCTATGGCGGGATGCTCACGCGGATCGCGGATCTCATGCTGATCAGACGCCGTGCGGTTAGATTCAGAGTGAACATGACGCCCATCACAGCGCGCGTGGCGGCGGCGATCGCCAGTGAGGACCCGGAGCTGGTGGTGCCGCTGATGGAAGGCCTACAGAGCGATCTGCTGCCCGCCGATGATCGTGCACCCGAGCTGTTCGGCGTTCGACTGCACTCATTTGAATCGGCCGTCGAACATGCGCTCGCGGAGTGGGAACGATCCGAGCCGCTGGCCGCACGCTGATGAGCCGAGCCGATGCACCACGCATCACACCCGCTACCGTTCTGCGCCCGCCGCAGTGCCGACGTAAGCCCACATGAGCCTCGTCACAGCCTCGATCCAGATCGCAGCTCCACCCGAGGAGGTGTGGAAGACGATCATGGACCCCGCATCGCTGGGCGAGTGGGTCACCATTCACCGCAAGCTGGTGCATGCCGATGGCGGACCGCTGCGCGTCGGCTACACGATGGATCAGCAGATACACCTGCGCGGCGTCAGCCTCGAGGTTCACTGGAAGCTCATCGAGTGTCGCCCGCACGAGCTGGCGATATGGGAGGGGCGAGGGCCCGCAAGATCGCATGCACACAGCGAATACGTCCTTAAAGCAGAGGGCGACGGCACCCGCTTTGACTATCTCAACGAATTCCGTCCTCCGCTTGGGCCAGTGGGTGCGATAGTCAGTCGCGCACTTGTCGGCGGAATGCCAGAACGCGAGGCGAAACGCACACTCGATCGCCTGCGCGCTCACCTGGAGCGGTAAGCAAAGAGAATTAGTGTAAGGTCAAGCCTCAAAAGATGTGACGCCGTTGCATCAAACCTAGTGAAGAGGACTCAAACCGTGACTGACTTTCTTGACGAGAAGCGCCAGGAGATCACCGCTCGACTGAGAGAGCTGAAGCCCCTGGTAGACGAGTACAGCCGCCTCGAGGCCGCTGCGACGGCTCTTGCAGGCGTTGGTGGATCGGCTTCTTCAAGCGCCAGCACCGCGGTTGCGGCTGCTCCCGTTACACCCCGCCGCCGTGGACCCGGACGTCCGCGCGGCTCGGTAAACCGTACAACCGCCAAAGCGGTTGCCCCGAAAGCACCCAAAGCTCCGAAAGCGGCCAAAAAAGCAGGACGTCGCGCTGGCCGGCGCAAAGGCAGCGGCACACGCGCGGCCGAGGCGCTGTCGTTCGTTCAGGGACAGCCCGGCATCACCATCCCCGAGCTCGCGGCCAAGATGGGCATCAAGCAGAACTACCTCTACCG
>DASUPL010000175.1:0-5083 GCA_036281155.1 Solirubrobacteraceae bacterium
CCCTTGCTCAGGAGTCACCGCTCACCGTGTAGCACGAAACCGACCCCGCCCGACTCCGCAAGCACGAGGTGATGGACATCCGCGGTTCCCACGACAAGCTGACGGACGCAACCGGCTGGCAGCCGGAGATCGCGTTCGAGCAGACCATCCGCGACACGCTCGACTGGTGGCGAGGCCGATGAGCGAGACGCGCCGCGCGCTCATCACCGGCATCACCGGCCAGGACGGCTCGTTCCTTGCCGACCTCCTGCTCGAGAAGGGCTACGAGGTCCACGGCATGGTCCGCCGCAGCTCGACCGAGACGTTCCAGCGCCTCTCGCACATCCGCGACGACATCACGCTGCACACGGGCGACCTGCTCGACCAGCGCTCGCTTACCGACGTGCTGCGTGAGACGACCCCGCACGAGATCTACAACCTCGCCGCGATGTCGTTCGTCGCGGTGTCGTGGATCCAGCCGACACTGACCGCTGAGTTCACAGGCGTGGGCGTCACGCGCATCCTCGAGGCGCTGCGCGAGGCCTGCCCGGAGGCGCGCTTCTATCAAGCGTCGTCGTCGGAGATGTTCGGCAAGGTGCGCGAAACGCCGCAGAACGAGGCGACGCCGTTCTACCCGCGCTCGCCCTACGGCGTGGCGAAGGCCTACGGCCACTTCATCACGGTCAACTATCGCGAGTCCTACAACCTCCACGCGACCTCGGGAATACTTTTCAATCATGAGAGTCCGCGCCGTGGGCTGGAGTTCGTCACGCGCAAGATCACGTGGCACGCGGCCGCGATCAAGCACGGATTGCTGAAGGAGCTGCGCCTCGGCAACCTCGACGCGGAACGCGACTGGGGCTACGCGAAAGACTACGTCGAGGCGATGTGGCTGATGCTCCAGCGCGACGAGCCGGAGGACTACGTGATCGCGACCGGCAAGGCCAACTCGGTGCGCGAGTGCTGTGAAGTGGCCTTCGACGAGGCTGGGCTGGGCGACTTCGAGCAGTACGTCACGATCGACCCCGCGTTCGTGCGCCCCGCCGAGGTGGACCATCTGATCGGCGACCCCGCGAAGGCGGGGCGCGATCTCGGCTGGGTGCCGCGGACCAGCTTCGAGGAGCTGATCCGGCTGATGACGCGCGCCGACCTGGCGCTGCTCGCGCCGCACTGAGGCATATGGCCGTACCGCTGTTCGACACCTCCGCGCCGCTGGCCGTGCTGCGCGGAGAGCTGCGCGAGGCGGTCGCGCGCGTGCTCGACTCCGAGCGCTACATCCTCGGCCCGGAGGTGAGCGCGTTCGAGAGCGAGTTCGCCTCCCACTGCGGCGCGCGCCACGCGGTGGGCGTCGCCAACGGCACCGAGGCGATCACGATCGCCCTGCGCGCGATGGGCGTCGGCCCGGGCGATGAGGTCGTGGTGCCGTCCTTCACCTTCTACGCCTCCGCGGAGGCGATCCCGCCGACGGGGGCCACGCCGATGTTCTGCGACATCGACCCCGACACGTACTGCGTCACCGCGGAGACGGTGCGCGCGGCGCTCACGCCGCGCACGAAGGCGGTGATCGCGGTTCACCTGTTCGGCAACGTCGCGCCCGTGGCCGAGATCGAGGCGCTCGGCGTGCCCGTGCTGGAGGACGCCGCGCAGGCGGCCGGCTCGCTCGCCGGAGATCGGCGCCCAGGCGCGCTCGGCACGGCGGCGACGTTCTCGTTCTTCCCCTCCAAGAACCTCGGCTGCTTCGGCGACGGCGGCATGATCACCACCTCTGACGAGCAGGTCGCCGAACGCGCGCGCACGCTGCGCTTCCACGGCTCGCACGACAAGGTCACCTACGAGCAGGTGGGCTACAACTCGCGCCTGGACGAGCTGCAGGCGGCGATCCTGCGCGTGCAGCTGCCCCACCTCGACGGCTGGGCCGACGGCCGCCGCCAGGCCGGGCGCCACTACGAAGACGCCGGCCTCGGCGAGCTCGTCACATTGCCGCGAGCGACTCCCGGCTCCTCCCCCGCGTGGCACCTCTACGTCATCGCCCACCCACAGATCGAGCGCGTCGAAGCAGCGCTCGCGGCCGCCGACGTCGGCCACAAGCCGTACTACCGCACCCCCGTCCACCTGCAGGCGCCCATGCGCCAGTGGGCCCGCGATGTCCAGCTCCCCGCCACCGAACGCGCCGCCGCCACGCACCTGGCGATCCCGATGAGCCCAGTGCTCACGCGTGGGCAGGTGGACGAGGTCGTGGCCGCCGTGCGCGATTCCAGCCGCTTTTAAGTCTTATTGCAAGTAGTTGCAAGTAGCTCGGTCTAACGCCAGCGCTCGAGGCGGTCCTCGACGGGCACCTCGCGCACGACGCGCGCGGGCACGCCCATCACGACCGCTCGCGGGGGCACGTCGCCCGTCACGACCGCGCCGGCCGCTACGAACGCCTCCTCGCCGATCTCCACGCCAGGGGTGAGCACCGCGCCGGCGCCGATGCGGCACGCGCGGCGCAGCGTCGCTCCGCGCGCGGGCTTCTCCGGGCCGTGGCGGCCCATCGTGTCGTCGTTCGTCGTGATCGCGCCAGGGCCCACGAACACCTCGTCCTCGATCGTGCTGAACGCCGTCACGTACACGTTCGTCTGCACGCGCACCCGCGCGCCGAGGACCACGTCGTTGTCGACCACGCTGCCGCGCCCGATCACCGAGCGCTCGCCGATCGAGGAGCGCTCGCGCACGTAGGACTGATCGCCGACGATCGCCTCCGCCCCGATGCTCGCGCCCGCGAACACCACCGCGCCCGCGCCCACGCTCACGCCGGGCCCGAGCACGAGCGCGCCGACCTCGCCCTTCGCCTGGGAGTGGCGCGCAAGGCGCGGGCGCTTCCCCAACACCGCGTGGTCCTCGATCGCGCAGCCGTCGCCAATCACAGTGCCGTCGTGCACGACCACGTATGCGCCAAAGCTCACGCCCTCGCCGACCCGCACCCCCTCGCCGAGCAGCGGTCCGCCAGCCGCCCGGGGCTCTCCTGCGCCTGGCGACGGGGCATGCCCACCCGTCGGCTCGGGTCCGCCCTCGCGGCTCACAGGCGCACGACGTCGGATGAGCTCATCGTGCGCGTGACCCCGCGCAGGTCGAGCACCAGGCGCGCGCGACGGGCCACGAGCTCGTGATCGACGTTCGGGTGCGCCGTCACGATCAACGTCAGATCCGCGTCCGCCACCGCCTGCTCGAGCTCCACGCTCGCGAGCGAGAGCTCCGCCACGCTCGGCACGTGCGGGTCGTGGTAGGACACCTCGGCTCCGAGGTCGCGCAGCAGCGCGATGATCTTCAGCGCCGGCGACTCGCGCACGTCGCCCACGCCAGGCTTGTAGCTCACTCCGACCACCGCCACGCGCGCGCCTTTGACCGACATGCCGCGGTCGTTGAGCGCCCGCTGCGCCTTCGCCACGCAGTGGTAGGGCATCTGCTGGTTGACCTTGCCAGCCAGCTCGATGAACTCCGTCGCCATGTCGAACTCGCGCGCGCGCCAGCTCAGATAGAACGGGTCGACCGGCAGGCAGTGCCCACCCATGCCCGGGCCCGGCTCGAAGCGCATGAACCCATACGGCTTCGTCGCCGCCGCATCCACGACCTCCCAGATGTCGATGCCCATGCGGTCGGTCAGCATCGCCAGCTCGTTCACCAGCGCGATGTTCACCGAACGGAAGATGTTCTCGAGCAGCTTCGTCAGCTCCGCCGCCTCGGGGCTCGACACGCTCACCACCTCGTCGCACACGATCCCGTACAGAGCCCGCGCGCGCTCCGCACACGCCTGCGTCAGCCCGCCCACCACCTTCGGGGTGCTGCGCAGCGTGAAGTCCGTGCGCCCGGGATCGACACGCTCGGGCGAGAACGCCAGGTGGAAGTCCCTGCCCGCCGCCAGGCCCGACTCCTCCAGCAGCGGCGCCACGCGCTCGCGCGTGGTCCCCGGATACGTCGTCGACTCCAGCACCACCAGCTGCTCGGCCCGCAACACCTCCGACAACGCCCGCGTCGCGTCCAGCAGCGGACCGAGGTCGGGCTCGCGGTTGCGCGTCAGCGGCGTCGGCACGCAGATCAGCACCGCATCCGCCGCCGACAGCTCCGTGTAGCACGTCGTCGCGTGGACCCGCTCAGCGACCGCCGCCAGGCTCTCGTCGGGCACGTCCTCGATGTAGGAGCGGCCGGCCTCGATCGCCTCGACCTTGCGCGAGTCCACGTCCACCGCGACCACCTCGCAGCCCTCCCGCGCGAACGCAACCGCCAGCGGCAAGCCGACGTAGCCCAGGCCGATCACGCCAACGGTGCGCATCAGGGGCGCAGTGTAGGGCCTGCCTTGGACGAGCCACGCGCCCCGGAGCGCGCCCGACCGAGGTCAGGAGCGCGCGGCGGACGCCTGGAGGGAGCGCACGTCCGCGTCGACCATGCGCCCTATCAGCTCCTCAAAACCGACCCGAGCACTCCATCCAAGCTGTTCGCGCGCCTTCGTCGGATCGCCCACGTTGGGGGTGCTCCTGGGCGTCTCCTCCGGGCGCAGCAGGGCGTCGTCCGTGCGCAGATACGGCTCGGGGTCCAGATCCACGCACGCGAACGCCGTTCGCGCGAGCTCCGCCACCGTGTGCGCCACCCCGCTCGCGAGCACGTAGTCCTCGGGGCGATCCTGCTGGAGCATCAGCCACGCGCCCTCCATGATGTCGCCCGCGAACGACCAGTCGCGAACGGCGTCCAGCGAGCCGAGGCTGAGCTCCTCCTGCAACCCCAGCGAGATCGCCGCCGCCGCGCGCGTGATCCGGCGCGTGACGAACTGCTCCGGTCTGCGCTCGGACTCATGGTTGAAGACGATGCCGCTGCACGCGTACAGCCCGTCGTGCGCGCGCATCGCGCCCACGAGCTCATGCGCCGCGAGCCTCGCGATCGCGTACGGAGTCGTCGGCCTGCACGGCGTGTCCTCCCGCTGCGGGCTCTCCGGCGCGTCGCCGAAGATCGCCCCCGACGCCGCCACGAACACCCGCATCTCGCGGTCGCTGTCCCGGACCGTCGAGAGAATCTCCGCGCACGAGCCCGCGATCGCGGCGATCGTCTCCCCCGGCTGCTCCCACGACGCGGGCAC
>DASUPL010000176.1:0-3709 GCA_036281155.1 Solirubrobacteraceae bacterium
GCCTTCGCCAACGACGCGGCGCTGTTGGCGAGCACGCAGCCACAGTTGGTGGAGACCATCCTGCAGCCGCCCTGCCCCGAAGGACCCGCCGCGGCTCAATGCGCCGCCGGGACGCCGGGCGCGCTGACCGCGGCGGATGAATTCCTCAAGGCGAGCATCCCCACGATCACCGCCACCGCGGCCTATCGCACGAGCGGCCTGATCGTGGTCACGTTCGGCTCGGTCGCCGCGGGCTCCGCGAGCGGCCTGCCGAGCGGATCCACGAGCGCGACGCTCACCTCCCAGCCTCCCGCCGGCGCGCTGCTGATCTCGCCGTTCGTGACCGCGGGAGCGAGCTCCTCCACACGCTTCACCCCCGATTCACCGACGCAGAGCCTGGAAAAGCTGTTGCACCAATGACAACCAACGAACGGAGACCCACGTTGCACGCATCTCAGACAGCCCACCGCAATGCCACATGGTGGCTCGGCGCGATCGTGGGCTCGCTGGCCCTGCTGCTCGCGACACCCGCCTCGAGCCACGCAGAAGAAGCGAACCCCAACAATCTCGCGTGCCTCGGCAGCCTCGCGGCGGGCAGCCCGGAAGTGGGCAGCGACGAACAGCAGGTGCAGTACAAGTTCTATTGCAACGGCCCGATCACGGGCTACCAGCTGCAGGCTCAGATCCCTGTGACGGGGATCCAGAGCCCGCCGCTCGTGACGAGCATCCCGGCGGGCGCTCCGTTGGGGGACACGTTCTCCTGCTCGGGCGAAATACCGGGCTACGCGCTCAACTGCGTCGGCGCGGCGAAGGCGAGCTACGAGACGATCACGGGACAGTTCGCGATCGGCACGAAGCTGTGCGCCGAGCCGCGCGTGGACGCGCTGCTGAGCGTCACGTACGCGTACGTGGAAAAAGGCGCGATCACGCAGGCTATCTCCGGCCCGTATGACCTTGGGCGCCCCAACGGCTGCAAGCCGGACGCGTACTCGGGCAGCACCCGCTTGAACCCCAAGCCGCTGATCAAAGCGCACAAGAAGTCGCACAAGGGCAAGAAGAAGGGCCACAAGCGGGCCGCGGCCCGACCGCGGTCTTCTCGCTAGCGCCAGCTTGGCGGCAGCTTGCGGTCGACCTCGATCGCGCCTTTGAACGCGACGGGATCTTTGGAGCCGTGCTCCTCGACCCAAGCGCTCATCTGCCGGATACCAGCAGGTAGGGAGATCGGGTGCGGGGGATCGAAGATCTCCCGCACCTTTGTGTGATCGGAGTACGCATGCACCACCTCGTTGCGAGGCGGCTCGTGCTCGACGCAACACTCGACTCCAAACGCACTCGCGACTTCGGTGGCGAGCTCGAGCACGGTGTGGGGCTGATCGGCGCCGATGTTGAATACCTCATTGCGCGAGCGCTCCACAAACGGCGCTCGACTGATGATCGGCGCGACGTCGCCGATGTGTGAGAATGCTCGCGTCTGACGCCCGTCTCCGAAAATCCGCATCGGCTCGTCTCGGAGCACCGCATTCATGAATATCCCGATGACGTTTCTGTACTTGTCAGCGATGTTCTGACGCTCGCCATAGACGTTGTGCGGCCGAAAGATCGTGTAGTCGAGTCCGAACATCTTCGCGGCCGCGGCGAGGTCGAGCTCGGTCGCGTACTTCGATATGCCGTATGGATCCTCCGGTACCGGGATCATGTCCTCGCTCATTGGGACCTGGCCGTGACCGTATACGGCGATCGATGAGGTGAATACAAAGCGTCGGACCTCGTGCAAGATCGACTGATTGATCAAGTTGACGCTTGCCTCGAGATTTGTGCGGTAGTTGAAAGCGCGCACAAAATGTGAGAGGCCCTCTGCGGCATAGGCCCCGAGGTGATAGACGTAGTCAAAAGTGTGGCTGGTCCACAGGCCCGCGACGAATTTGGCGTCCCGTAGATCACCGCGGATGAACTCAGCTCGGTCGGAGACGTTCTCGATGTAGCCGCCCGAAAGATCGTCCGTCGCCACAACATCCATGCCGAGCTCCAGACAGCTATCGACGACGTGCGACCCGATGAAGCCGGCGGCGCCGGTCACCAGTGCCTGTGGAGCGGAGACAGCAGACATCGCTACGCGTGCTCGTCATCCAGGCGAAAACGCGGATCGAGGAAGAACCTCTCTCCTGGCTTGGCGCGATTCAAGGAACGGTTCTGCCGGCGAAAGGACATCACCGCGGGTAGGCGACTTGCGATGTCGCGAAGAACCACAAAATCGAGCCGAATCGCGCTCCACCGGAGACGCAACGCGTTGGCGACCAACGTCGCCACCCAGTTGAGAGCTCCCAGAGCTGTGAGCGGGCGCGAAAAATACTTGAACGCTATGACTACGACATTCGAGCGGTGGGAGATGTATCGACGTCGGCTCACCCTTTCGACGCCGACGACCTTGTCATTGGAGGAGCCCGCCGCGTGGAAGACGCGGGCCGCCGGCACGGCCACACATGACCAGCCCCGCTGCCAGGCTCGGAGAAAGAGATCGATGTCCTCGTAATCGAGGAAGAAGCTGGCATCCCAGCCGCCCAACTCGGCGTAGACGCTGGCATCGATCATGACGGCGCCCGCGCATGCAAACGGGATCGCAGCACCATCGGGCAGGGAAACAGTGAACTCGTGCATCCTGAACGGAAATGGAGAATAGATGTGCCACGGGCTGCGACGGAATCGCGTACCACCGTGAATCCACGTCTCGCCATCGTAAGTCCACTGCCATGGATCGCAGGCCGCGATCCTTCTAGTCAGATCTATCCGCGAAGCGAGCTCCCAAAGGCAACGTTCACCGAGATAGAGATCCTCGTTGCAGAAGAACAGCAGAGGATGACTGGCCCTTTCAGCACCAGCGGCGTAGCCGGCCACCAACCCGGACTCCGGTGGCTCCTCGATCACGCTGACTGCCGGATAACGGCCCAGAATCTCCGCGGACGCGTCCGTGCTGTGGCGATCGACGACGATGATCTCCGTCTCCACACGTTCTTGTGTGACGAGCGTGTCGAGCAGTCGCGGGAGATAGCGCGCGCCATTCATGTTGCTCACCACCACTGATATGAGGGGAGTCTCGCCAGGCACGCGGCGGAGGATACCCGCGCGATAAATCGATCATATGATCAAAGTTCGATACTTGGACATAAACTGCGCACCTTGCACTACGCCCACTGGCGATCGTGTCGCTGTGGACGGCGCTCACGCTCAGCCAACTGTCTCCGACTCGCCCACCGTTCTAAAGCATGCTGTTGGTCATGCGCTCGACCTCGGCGATCGAGGTGAGCCCGGCGCGAACCTTTTCCATGCCGTCCTCGCGCAGGCGGCGCATGCCTTCCTCGACGGCCTTGGAGACCATGTCGTCGACTGAGGCGCGCTCGAGGATCATGGTGCGAATCGGCTCGCTGACGGTCATCACCTCGTACACGCCCACGCGCCCGCGGTAGCCGGAGCCGCCGCAGCGCGAGCAGCCGACGGGCTCATACGGCTCGGCGCCGGCGAGGCCGTGGTCGGCGAGCACCGTCTCGGAGAGCTTTTGCGCGCGCTTGCAGTGCACGCACAGCATGCGCACGAGCCGCTGGGCGACGATGCAGTCGACGGCGGAGGAGACGAGGAACGGCTCGATGCCCATGTCGATCAGCCGCCCGAGCGCGCTGGGCGCGTCGCGAGTGTGCAGCGTGGAGAGCACGAGGTGGCCGGTGAGGGCGGCCTCGAT
>DASUPL010000177.1:0-9159 GCA_036281155.1 Solirubrobacteraceae bacterium
ATGAGATCGTCACATACGACGGGGAGCTTGCTGAGCGGGCAACAGCGGCCGGCCTGCCCGTGCTGTCACCGGGAACAAGCTCGTAACCCAGGAGGTCAACGCTGTTGTTGCTGGACCCTCAGAAAGAGTTCATGGGGTCAACTCGTGACGGCGCCGTCGGCGGCGCTGCCCACCAGCTTGGCGTACTTCTGGATCGCCACGTCCACGTGCTCGTCCGCTCGCGCGCCTGGGCTGTAGTCGCGCAGGCGCGCCGCGATCTGCTCGTCGCTCAAAGCCATGTCGAGGCGGCGCGAGTCCACGTCGATCGTGATCTCGTCGCCGTCCGCGAGCGCGCCGATCGGGCCGCCCCTGACGGCCTCGGGCGCCACGTGCGCGACCATGAAGCCGTGCGTCGCGCCCGAGAAGCGCCCGTCGGTGATCAGCGCCACCGTCTCCCCCAGGCCCTCGCCCACGATCGCCGCCGTCACCGCGAGCATCTCGCGCATGCCCGGCCCGCCCGCCGGTCCCTCGCCGCGGATCACCACCACGTCGCCGTCCTTGACCTCTTTTGCCAGCACCGCCTTCATCGCGGCCTCCTCGCCGTCGAACACGCGCGCCGGTCCCGTGTGGACGCGACGCTCGTGACCTGAGAGCTTCACCACGCAGCCCTCCGGCGCGATGTTGCCGCGCAGGATCGCGAAGCCGCCCGTCGGTTTCAGCGCTTCGCCGAGCGGGCGCACCACGCGCTGACCCTCAGTCTCGATGGCCTCCGCCGCGTGTTCGCCGATCGTGCGTCCCGTCACGGTCTGCGCGTCGGCGTTGAGAACGCCCGCTTCGCCCATCCGCTTCAGCACCAGCGGGATGCCGCCCGCCGCGTACAGATCCGTTGCCACATACTGCCCGCCCGGCTGCAGATCGCACAGCAGCGGGGTGCGCTCGGAGATCGGGTCGAACTCGTCGATCCGCAGAGGCACGCCCATTTCCTTCGCCACAGCCAGGAGGTGCAGCACCACGTTGGTGGAGCCGCCGCTCATCGCCGCCGCCGCGGTCGCGTTCTCCAACGCCTCTTTCGTGATGATGTCGCTCGGCAGCTGGCCGCGACGCAGCACGTCCATCACCAGTTCTCCCACCTCCACCGCCACCTCGAGCTTGCGCCCGTCCTCCGCGGGGACCATTGCCGAGCCCGCCGGCGAGATCCCCAGCGCCTCGAACGCCATCGCCATCGTGTTCGCCGTGAACTGGCCCCCACACGCGCCCGCGCCCGGCGACGCCGCCTCCTCCAGCTCGTGCAGTTCCTCGTCCGTCATCTTCCCCGCCGCGTGCGCGCCCACCCCCTCGAACACCTGCTGGATCGTCACCGTCTGCCCCTTGAAGCGGCCCGGTCGGATCGAGCCGCCGTAGAGCATCAGCGACGGAATGTTCAGGCGCGCGAGCGCCATCACCGTGCCGGGGATCGTCTTGTCGCAGCCCGAGATCGCCACGATCGCGTCGAACGCGTGCGCCGAGGCGACCAGCTCGATCGAGTCCGCGATCAGCTCGCGTGAGACCAGCGACGCGCGCATCCCCGCCGTCCCCATCGTGATCCCGTCCGAGATCGCGATCGTGTTCAGCTCCATCGGCGTGCCGCCCGCTTTGCGGATGCCCTCCTTCACCTTCGCCGCCAGCACGCGGTTGTTGAAGTTGCACGGCATCGTCTCGATCCACGAGTGCGCCACGCCCACGATCGGCTTCGACAGGTCCTCCGCCGAGTAGCCCACCCCGTGCAGATACGAGCGCGCCGCCGCGCGCTCCGGGCCCTCCGTCAGAGCGCGGCTCTTGTGCCTTACGTCAAAAGGAGTGTTCGTACTCACGCGGCGCGCACACTACCGGCCCGCTCGCCCGCCCGCTCGCTCTCCCACGCCGCCAGACGCTCCAGGTCGCGGCGCACCCGCGCCGGCTCCACCTGGCGGCCCGGCAGGTGCATGTTCGCCTCGCCGATCAGCCGCCGCTCGTCAGCGGTCAGCGCCATCCACTTCGCCAGCACGTCGTCCGAGCCCGGCAGGCGCGCGCTGCCGAACGGCTTCGTGTGATCGGGGAACGCCACGCAGTACTCGTTCAGCAGCTCGCCCGTCGCCGGAACGTACGCCACGATCGGCTTGTGCGGGTAGATCAGGTACGCGTACGCCGCGCCGCGCCCGCCGCCGCGCACCCCCAGCCGGCCCCACACGCGCACGAACCCCAGGTCGCGGTACATCGCCCAGTCGTGCTCCTCCACGCACGAGCGCAGCAGCTCGCGGGCGCGCTGCTCCGCGCGACGCTCACGGCCGGGGTCATACCCCGCCGGCGGCGAGCCGCGCCTGTATGCCGCCCACAGCGCGTGTGCTCGCGCGGCGGCGCGTTTGAGCGTCGGGCGCGCCAGCTCCCACGCGAGCGCCACCAGCACGATCGCCGCGGTGCCGAGGCCCAGCGCCACAGGCGTCAGCGCGTCGGCTCGGGCGCGCCGCCGGCGGCCCGGGGAAAGAAGATCACGCGCTCCGCGTCCCGCGGCACCTCCGCGAAGCTCCTCACCATCTCCGCCTCGCGGCGCCCGCCCGGCGTCTGCGTTGGGACCGCCGCCCACATGCCCGCGTCCAGCTCGCGACGGAACGCCTCGATCAGCTCACGCTCCTGCTCCGGCACCTCCACGTCGCCCTCCGCGAGGACGATCTCGCCATGACCGGGCTTCATACGCAGGAGCTTCATCGCCCTACCGATTATGGCAAACGACCGGCGCCGCTTGGGCTCAATTCGCGCCGCGCATGCGCCCCAGATCAAGCACGTCCACCGGACCCGCGCCCGCGCCGATGTCTCGCAGTCCCCGCGCCACCGCCTCGCCCGCGAGCGCGCGCGCCGTCTGGGCGGCCTGCAGCGGCGTGCGGCCAAGCGCCAGCTGCGCCGCGAGCACCGAGGAGTGCGTGCAGCCCGAGCCGTGCGCCGCGCCGTCCGGGTGGCGCACGCCGTCGATGCTCACGATCGATCCGTCCCCCTCTGAGTCGAGGAACAGGTCCGCCGCGTGGAGGCGGTGCCCGCCCGTGAGCACGACCACGCGCGGGCCGAGTGCCAGCACCGCCCTGGCGAGAGCTTGCGCCTCGGCCTCTTCGTCCTCTGCGGAGGGCTCCCCGGCGGAGCTCTCGGTCTCGGAGCGCCCGCGTCCAGCGACGCTCTCAGCCGGCGTCGGCGCGCCTGCCAGCACGCGCGCCTCGGGCAGGTTCGGCGTGAGCACGCTCGCGCGGGGCAGGATCTCCTCGATCAGCGCCCGCTGCGCGTCTGGCGCGAGCAGGCGCGCGCCCGACTCCGCGACCATCACCGGGTCGACCACCACCGGGGTGCCCGCGGGCATCTCGTCGAGCGCCCGCGCGACGGCGTGCGTGATCTCCGCCGTCGCGAGCATGCCGACCTTCACCGCGTCCACGCGGATGTCCGCCAGCACCGCGCGGATCTGCGCGAGCACCACCTCCGGTGGCAGCGTGTGTATCGCGCTCACCTCGCGCGTGTTCTGCGCGGTAATCGCCGTGATCGCGCTCGTGCCGTGCACGCCGCAGCGCGCGAACGCCTTCAGGTCGGCCTGGATGCCCGCTCCGCCACCGGAGTCCGAGCCGGCGATCGTCAGCGCGGTCGACGTCAGCTCGCCGGCGGGGTCGAGAGTCGTTTGCGGGCGGGGAAGATCGTGTAGCTGCCGATCGCCGTCACCAGCAGCCGCCCGTCGACGTGATGTATCTCGCTGCGCATCACCGCGCTCGAGCGGTTGCGCCGGTCCAGCGTCGAGCGGCACACGATCTCGCCCTGTGTGGCCGTCTGGATGTAGTTGATCGAGATGTTGATCGTCGCGATGTGCTCGTCCTTCGTCGTCTGCACCCACAGCGTCGAGCCCATGCAGTAGTCCACCAGCGCGTACGTCACCACGCCCGAGAGCAGGCCGCCGCGGTTCATCAGCTCAGGGCGGATCTGAAGCCGAACCGTCTGCGCGTCCTCCCAGCGCATGCCGATGAAGCTCGTGACGCCGTCGAAGGAGTGCTCGCCGTCGGGGCTGGGCGTGGTGCCGGGGGAATCGTCAGCCATTGGCGCGGAGGCTACGCGAGCGCGACGGATTTCGATCTCCCCTCCTTCCGGCGCGCCCTCGCGTGAGGCCGTGGGAGTGAGGAGCGAGGTCAGTCGGCGAACGCGGAGCGCGCGGCCTTCGAGCCCGTGGTGGCGATGTCCATGAACTCGTAGGTGCCGCTGTTCAGGAGCTCGTTTGCGGCGTCCACGACCGCTCCGAGGCCGGCGAACGCGAAGGAGCCGCCGACCGACACGCGCTTGACGCCTAGTTCGGCCAACTCGGAGACGGGGGCCATGCCGGGACGGGCGAGCACGTTGACGGGTAGGTCGACCGAGTCGACGACCGCGCGGATGTCCTCGGCGCGGAGCAGGCCGGGCGCGTAGAGCACGTCCGCGCCGGCCTCCTGGTATGCCTGCAGCCGCGCGATCGTGTCATCCAGGTCGGGGTTGCCGCGCAGGTAGTTCTCCGCGCGTGCCGTCAGCACGAGGTGCACGGGCCCGGCGTGCGCCGCCTGTGCGGCCGCGGCGACACGCTCCGTGGCATCCTCAGCGCTGTACAGCCGCTCGTTGGCCGCGCTCCAGTCCTCGATCGAGCAGCCCGCCAGGCCCACGTCGAGCGCCATGCGCACGGTCTCCGCGACACCAGCGGCGTCCTCGGCGAAGCAGTCCTCGAAGTCCGCCGACACCGGCGCGTCCGTGGCCGCCGCGAGCGCGCCGGCATGCGCGACCGCCTCCTCGCGGCTGAGGGAGTAGTCCAGACGGCCGAGGGTCGCCGCGTAGCCGCTGCTCGTCGTCGCGAGCGCCTGGTAGCCGAGCGAGGTCAGTAGCCGTGCCGAGCCGAGATCCCACGCGTTCGCGAGCAGCAGTGGGCGGTCCTGCTCGTGCAGCTCCAGGAAGCTCGCTGCCTTGGCGGCGTGGTCGTTCACGTGATCGGTCATCTCGTCGGTCTCCTCAGTCCGCTGATTTCGTGCTGGGACTCAGTAAAACGTGTCGGCACGCTGATTTGTGAGACGGACCGTGATTTGACACAGATCGGACACAGGATTGGCACAAATGGCGCTTTGCTGTCACACGCCGTCTCCTAGCGTGACAGCCATGTCCATTGCTCAAAAACCCCACACCGTGCCCGAGCCGCGGTCCTCGCCCTCGCCGGTGCGCAGCACGGACCCTCGTCATGTCCTCGGGCGCCTCGGCGAGGAGCTCGCCGCCGCGCACTTCGCGCGCCTCGGCTTCGCCATCCTCACGCGCAACGCCCGCACCCGCTACGGCGAGATCGACATGGTCGCGTTCGACGGAGCGGCGCTCGTGTTCGTGGAGGTCAAGACGTGCCGCGCGAGCGCACGAGCAATCCGACTGGCGTCCACGGCTCACGACCCGCTTGAGCGGCTGCGCCCCCGTCAGCAAGCTCGCGTGCGTCGTCTCGCGGCGGCGTGGCTGTGCGAACGTCGCCCCGATCGCCCGCTCGCACGCGAGATCCGCTTCGATGCGGTCGGAGTGACCGTCGACGCTCACGATCGGCTGCTGCGCCTCGACCATCTCGAGGCGGCGTGGTGATGAGGTCTGAACTCAGCCTGACAGCCGATCCGAAAGCGGCGTGGTCGGCGATTTGGAGGCGGCGCGGTAATGAGTCCGGCGACCGCTACAGCGCGAGCTGCTGGTATGCGAGCGACTGGAACGACATCCGGTGCAGCGGCGAGACGCCGTTGCACCGGATCGCCTCGCGGTGCGACGGGGTCGAGTAGCCGACGTGCTCGGCGAAGCGCCAGCCGGGGTGCTTGACGTCGGCGTGGCGCATGTAGCGGTCGCGGGTCACCTTCGCCACGATCGACGCCGCGGCGATCGCCGCGCTCGTGGCGTCGCCTTCGACGATCGCGCGCTGCGGGCGCTCGAACTCCGCGACGGAGAAGCCGTCCACCAGGCACAGCGCGTCCTCGTCAGGCGCCACGTCCGCCGTCACGCCCCGCAGCGCGTCGCGCAGCGCGGCGAGGTTCGTCTTGTGCAGGCCGCGCTCGTCGATCCCGCGGACACAGCGCGAGACGACTACGACGCGCATCGCGCTGCGTAACACGAGCGGGTAGAGCTCCTCGCGCGCCTCGTGGGTGTGCTGCTTGGAGTCGTTCAGCGCGCTCAGCGCACGCAGATCGCGGGTCGTCAGCGCGTCGTAGTCGAACAGCACGCCGGCCGCGACGAGCGGCCCCGCCAGACAGCCCCTGCCGGCCTCGTCCGCACCCGCGACGAAGCGAACGCCGAGACGGCGGTCGAACGCGAACAGGCGCTGGCCGCTGCTCGCACGTCTACCGCGACGCCTCGATCTGGCGGTCGAGCCGGCCTGTCGCACCGGGGGCGCCGGCTCCGTGGAGCCTTCTGTGGCCGGGTCGCTCACGGTGCACCATCATGCAGCAACCACCGGCCAGAACAAAACGGCCCGACGACGGCCCGAAGATCTACAGCGTGCCGAGCCGGTCCAGCGGCCAGTACGTCGCGAACGCCGAGCCGATGATCCAGCTCGTGGGGACCGGCCCCCAGAAGCGGCTGTCGTCGGAGTGCCCGCGGTTGTCGCCCATCATGAACCAGTAGCCCGGCGGGACCTTGATCGGCGTGGGGAAGTTGCATTCCGGCAGCGACCCCGGCGAGCACGGCGCGATGTAGGAGTCCTTCTCCGCGACGAACTGCGTCGCGCCCGCCGCCTTGCGGAAGGCGTGGCCTTCCTTGACGTAGATTTCATCGCCGGGGCCCGCGACGATCCGCTTGATGAAGTTCACCTTCGAGTCCTTATCCGCGACCGCCTGCCCACACGGCGCGCCGGAGCCCGGGTTCACCCGGTGCGGCGAGGGGCCGCAGATCGCCTGTTCCGCGCCCTTCGGCGGGTGGAAGACCGCGATCTGGCCGACGTGCGGGCCGTTGAAGTGCATGCCGACGCGGTTGACCAGGACGCGCTGGCCGATCTTCAACGTCGGTTCCATCGAGCCGCTCGGGATGCGGTAGGGCTTCACGACATACGCCTGGATGCCGACGGCGAGCCCCAGGGCGATCCCAACGATGACCGCGAGCTCGATCAGCGAGCCAGCGAGAGATTTGGGGCGCTTCGCGCCCCCCTTTGCCGCGGACCCCGAGGGGGTGCTCACGCCGGCGGGTCGCCGGCGGGAACGCCTTCCTCAGCGTCGCCGGCATCGGAGGAGGAGTCGGCCGCATCCGTAGCCGACGCGGACACGTCGGCGCTCGCCTCGGGCTCCGCCTCGACCGCGGCCTCAGCCGCGTCAGCGTGTTCCTGACCAGCGCCCTCAACCGCCTCGCCACCGACCTGAGCGTCCGCGGCGAACTCGACCGCCGCCGCCTCCTCCGCGGTCATGCCATCCGCGTCCGTCGCCCCCGAAGGTTCATGCAGCAGGCCCGGCTGGACGATCTCCTCCGGGCCGGTGTAGCGACGCTCGCGCACACGCGCGCGCTTGCCGACGCGGTCGCGCAGGTAGTAGAGCTTCGCGCGGCGCACGTCGCCTCGCGCGGCCAGCTCGATGCGCTCGATCTTCGGCGAGTGCACGGGGAACATGCGCTCCACGCCCACGCCGAAGGACTGCTTGCGCACGGTGAACGTCTCGCGCGCGCCGTGGCCCTGGCGCTTGATGACGACGCCCTCGAAGACCTGCACGCGGCTACGAGCGCCCTCGATCACCTGGAAGTGAACCTTAACGCGGTCGCCCGGCGCGAAGTTTGGAACGCGGCGCAGTTGCGCGCGCTCGATGGTTTCGATGACGCTGCTCATGACGTAAAGGGAAAGAGGGGCGCGCCTCAGGTGACCAGGGCGGCCCCCGACGGGGAGCTCACGGCCAGCGCGAGGAGCAATGGTAGCGAACCGTCAGCAACCCACGCCTCACCGGCGTCCGGCTCAGCCCTCTCGCTGCTCCGCATCGCCGCTCGCGCGCTGCTCCAGGCCGGCCTCGGCGCCGCGTTCGCGGCTGCGCTCCCGGCGCCAGTCGGCGATCCGCGCGTGATGGCCCGAGAGCAGCACATCCGGCACCGGCCAGCCCCGGTACTCCGCCGGGCGCGTGTAGTGCGGGTACTCCGGCTGCCCCTCGAGCGCCACGCTGAAGGACTCCTCCGCCGCGGACTCCTCGTGGCCGAGGGCGCCCGGCAGCTTGCGCATCACCGCGTCACACAGCACCATCACCGCGAGCTCGCCGCCGCTCAGCACGTAGCGCCCGACCGAGACCACGTCGCTCGCGAAATGCTCCACGATGCGCTCGTCGAAGCCCTCGTAGCGCCCGCACAGCAGCGTCAGCTCCGGCTCGCCCGCGAGCTCGTCCACGAGGCGATCGTCCAGCAGCCTCCCACCCGGCGCGAGCGCGATCACGCGCCGGCGCTCGCGCAGCTCCACGGGGTCTACGCCGTAGTGTCCGCGCAGGGCGCTGTCGAGCACGTCCACGCGCAGCACCATGCCCGCCCCGCCGCCGAATGGCGTGTCGTCGACCTGCCCGCCCGTCAGGGTCGTGTGCTCGCGGATGTTCACGCACTCCAGGCTCGACCCCGCCGCGATCGCGTTGCTCACGTGGCGCTGGCGGGAAAACCACTCGAACCACTCCGGAAACAGCGTGAACACGTCGATCTTCATGGGCAGTCCCCGCGCTCGCGAGGGTTGGAGCGCTCGTGCGTGGAGCGTGGTTCCGCGGCCAAGCCCAGGAAGTCGAGGTTGACCTCGATCCGGCGCTCCGCCGGTGCGACGCTGCGGACGGCGTCTTTGACCATCGGCACGAGCACCGGCTCACCGCCGCGCTCCGGGCGGACCTCCAGCACCTCACACGACGGCAGCACCAACAGCTTGCTGACCGTCCCGAGCAGCTGCTCGCCGTCCACCACCGCGCAGCCCTCCAGTTCGTGCGCCCACCACTCGCCCTCCGCCAGCGCCGGCGCGGCGCTGCGCGCCACCGTCAGCTCCCGGCCGCGCAGCGCCTCGACCGCGTCGCGGCTCTCGATCCCCTCCAGGCGCAGGATCGGACGCTGCTCGGTGCCCGAGCGGCGCACGATCGCGGCCTCACGCCCATCGACGCTCACGATCGCGCCGAGGGTGAGCAGCCGCGCTTGGGGGCGCGTGACGTAGAAGCTGCCGTCGAGGCCGTGCGCGCGTCCTAT
>DASUPL010000178.1:0-2364 GCA_036281155.1 Solirubrobacteraceae bacterium
CGACGTGGCCGGCGCAGCCGGCGAGCGTCGCCAACTCGCGCGCCAATGACGGCGCCTGCTCGCGCCGCGCGTCGAAGCGCCGCGCGGCGCGACCGCGCGCGTGTGCTCCGCGCGCGAGCGAGATCAGACGCGCGTCGCTGCCCGCGCGGCGGTGCTCCACGGCGGCCCCAGCGACGTACACGACCCGCGCGCGGGGGCTCTGAGCTCGCAGCCGTTCCTGCCACTCCTGCTCGTCGCCGCCGTGCTCGAGCGTGACGTCGAACGGGCCGACGCGCTCGAGCGCGCGGCGGCGGATGACCATGTTCGCGCCCCAGGCGTAGCGCGCGTCGGTGTCGCGTTCGCCGAGGTCGAGGCTCGTGATCGGCGGCTGCTCGCGTCCGCAGCCGCGCGGCGTGCGGCCCTCCATGCGCACGCGGATCGGCCCGGTGAACACGTCGACGTCGGGGTTCGCGGCGGCGGCGTCGAGCAGCGCGTCGAGCCATCCGGGGCTGGCGCGCACGTCGTCGTCGACGAACACCACCAGCTCGCCGTGAGAGCGCTCGACGCCGGTGTTGCGCGCGACGTTCAGCCCCAGCGGCACGGGGTGGGGCTCGTAGCGCGCGCCGAAGCGCTCGACGAGCGCGCGAGCCGCCGCGGAGGGTCCGGCGTCGTCCACGACGAGCACCTCGGCGCCCGCCTGAGACGCCGCGGGGGCGATCGAGGACAGCGCCACCTCGAGATAGGAGAGGCGCTCGCGGGTGGGGATCACGATCGACGCGGGTGTCATCTGTGGCAGACAGTCTAGGTTTGCGCCCGTCGCGGCCCCGCCGGCGGGCGCCGGCAATAGGCTGCGGTGGGAGACATGGTCCTGTTCCTGCACAACCGCTACCGCACCACCGGCGGCGAGGAGCGCGTGGTCGAGGACCTGCTGTGGCTCGTGCGCGAGCACATGGGCGAGCCCGCGGAGCTGCTGACGCGCTGGCCGATCTCCGATCGCTCGGCGGATCTGGGCCGAACGCGCGCCGCGGTGGGGATGCTGCGCGGCGGGCTCGACCCCGAGGAGGTGACGCGCGCGGTCGCGAGCGGCGGCGCGCGCGTGGTGCACGCCCACAACCTGCACCCCACGCTCGGCTGGCGGGCGCTGGCGGCGGCGCGCGCGGCTGGCGCGCGGGTGGTGCTGCACCTGCACCAGTACCGGCTGGTGTGCGCCGTGGGGGTGTGCTTCACCAAAGGCGAGGAGTGCACGCGCTGCCACGGGCGTAACACGCTCCCGGGGGTGCGGTTGAATTGCAGGGGCAGCAGGCCGGAGGCGGCCACGTACGCGGCGTCGCTCGCGCTGTGGCAGCGGCGACTGGTGGAGCAGGCGGATGCGGTGATCGTGCCGAGCGCGTTCGCGCGCGAGCGGCTGCGAGCGCTCGGCGCGCCGCTGCCGTGGGAGCGCGTGCATGTCCTTCCACCGCCGGTGCGCGTGCCGGCCGCGCTGGTGGCCGGGGCGGGCGACGCGCGAGATCGCGCGATCGCGCCGAGCGAGGAACGAGACGGCGCCGCGGGCTTCGCGGCGGGCGGCTACGCGCTCGTGGCCGCGCGCCTGTCGCCGGAGAAGGGCGTGGACGTGGCGGTGGACGCCTGTCGGATGACGGGTCTGCCGCTGGTCGTGGCCGGCGATGGCCCCGAGGCGGCCGCGCTGCGAGAGCGCGCTGGAGACGGCGCGGTTCGCTTCCTCGGCAGCGTGGACGCGGGGACGCTGGCGCAGCTGCGCGCGGGCGCGTCGGTGGCGCTGGCGCCGTCGCGCTCGGCGGAGACGTTCGGGATGGCGGCGGCGGAGGCGATGGCGGCGGGCGTGCCCGTGGTGGGCAGCGACGTGGGCGCGTTGACGGAGCTGCTGGAGCGGGACGCGCTCGTGCCGGCGGGAGACGCGCGCGCGCTGGCCGATGCGATCGCGCGGATGGCGGATGACCGTGACGCCGGCGAGAGGGGCCGGCGGCGGGTGGGCGCACTCTGCGCGCCGGACGTAGTGGCGAGTGCGTTGGGCGCCATCTACGACGGGGCGTAGGGGCGGTTGGACAGGTGATCGCACGGTCCGGGGGCCGTGGGTGGGAGTCTCCTCCCCCGAGCACGTAAGCTGCGGCCGTGTCCGTCGATCCAAGCGCTCTGATCACCGGCCTCACCGGTCAGGACGGCTCGTTCCTGGCTGAGCTGCTGCTCGCGAAGGACTACGCGGTGACCGGCGTGGTGCGCGGCGCGGAGGATCGCCCGCTCGGCTCCTCCGAGCATCTGCGCGGCCAGGTGAGCATCGTGGCGGGCGATCTGGAGCGGCCGGGGACGCTGCGGGCGGCGATCGAGCGGGTGCGCCCGGCTGAGATCTACCACCTGGCGGGCCCGTCG
>DASUPL010000179.1:0-2780 GCA_036281155.1 Solirubrobacteraceae bacterium
CGAAGAGGTGCTCGCGATCGTCGCCCCCAAGGGCGAGCCCGAGGCGCGGCTGCTGCGCTGGGGGCTCATCCCGCCGTGGGCCAAGGACCTCAAGAGCGCCGGCAACACGATCAACGCGCGCATCGAGACCGTCACCACGCGCCCCGCATATCGTGGCCTCATACCGAAGGGGTCGCGCCGCGCGCTGCAGCTCGCCGACGGCTACCTCGAGTGGATCAAGCCCGAGAAGCGCAGCGAGCCCCGCCAGCCGTTCTTCTTCCAGGTCGACGGCGGCGTCCCGTTCGCGTTCGCCGCGCTGTGGACGCCCGCCAAGATCGACGGCGAGTGGATCGAGAGCGTCACGCTGCTCACGTGCGACTCCGCGCCCAACCGCACCGCCGCCGCCATCCACGGCCGCATGCCCGTCATCCTCGCCGATCGCGACGCGCAGATGGCGTGGCTCGACCACGGCCTCGGGGCGGAGGAAGCCCTCTCGCTGTGTGGCGCGCTGCCCACCGAGCGACTGTCCGCGCGGCCTGCCAACCCCGCGGTCAACAAGGCGGGGGGCGCCCCCGAGGGTCCCGAGCTGCTCATCGCGCCCGCCTGAGCGGAATCCGCGCCCCGTCGCCCGCCGTAGCCTCGACGCCGGTCGATGCGCCACCGTCGACCGTCAGTCCACGACTATCCGCCGTCCGTGAAGTGCTTGGAGGCGATCTGCTCTACCGTGCCTTTCGTGCGCACCGTCATCGCGCCGAGGCGGCGCTCGATCTCCTTCAGGTCGAGCTCCGAGTCCGACATGCCGCCGCACGGCAGCCAGTACAGCTCGCGCCCGCCGAACGTCAGCCGGTCGGCGTCGCTCGCGAGCGCCAGCACCGCCTTGCGGTCCGCCGCGGATGGGCGGGGGCCGAGGAGGGCGACCTGCAGTTTGCCGGTCGATGCCTCCACGTGCTTTCGCTCGAACGGCTCGTGCGTGGCGATCGCGCGCACCTCCTCCGCCGAGCGGATGAACGTCGGCACGGCATAGCCGAGCGCCTTCTCCAGACCCTGCTCGATGCGGGCTGCAACCGCGTCGTCGGGTTGCTTCTCGCCGGCGAAGATCACGTTGCCGCTCGCGCGAAAGCTTGCCACGTCGCGGAAGCCCATCTTGGTGAAGTGCTTGCAAAGCTCCACGTTCGTCAGGCGGTGCCCGCCCACGTTCATGCCGCGCAGGAAAGCCGCGTACGACGACACCATGCGATTACCGTCCGGTCCCCGGCTGGCCGGCCGGGGGCTCAGGAGGCCCGCGGCGGCACGCGCATGTTGTCCGCCGCGCGGAACGCTCCCAGCACGCCCTCGTCTCCGCCCTCCGGCACGGGCACGAACGGGTGGCGCGTCGCCACGCCCACCGTGTCCGTCTCCGGGTAGATCACCACGTCGGGGCTGTTCGCCGTCGAGATCGCCAGCACCAGCGCCGGCTCCTCCGAGCGGTTCACCAACGCGTGCATTCCGTCGCGCCCGCGCTCGCACGACACCACGTCGCCGGGGGACAGCTGCTCCTCGTCGTCGGAGGACGTGCGCATCGTCGGCGTGCCGCGCAGCACCACGAACAGCTCCTCGTTGCCGTAGTGCGCGTGCAGGTTGAATCCCTTCGCTCCCGGTGCCAGCTCGTACACGGTCGCGCCCAGCTCCTTCGCGCCCGCCGCGCGCGCCACCATGCTGCCGCGAACGCCCATCTCCTCGCGCTCCATCTGGAATTCGCCCGCGAACACGTTCTGTCGACTCACGCCGCACCTCTTTCTCGTTGGAAGCTCATCGAGGAAGCTACCCGCTCCTGCGAGCGTCAGACGGTCGCCGCGGTACTGCCGGCCTTCTCCGCCAGGATCGCCGCGATGCGCGCGCGGTGGCGCCCCGCGCCGCCCAGCAGCGCCGCGTCCACCTGCGCGCGCTTGTACAGCCAGTGCACGTCCGCCTCCCACGTGAAGCCGATCCCGCCGTGCGCCTGGATCGCGCTCGCCGTCACCTCGCGCCCCGCGTCCGATGCCGCCGCCTTCGCCATCGCCGCCGCCTCAGCCAGCCGCTGCGGGTCAGCGTCAGCGGTCCACGCCGCGAACGCCGCCGTCGAGCGCGCCTTCTCCGTGTCCAGCAGCATCTGCGCGCAGCGGTGCGACACCGCCTGGTAGGCGCCCACCGGCACGCCGAACTGCCTGCGCTCCTTCACGTACTCCACCGTCATCGCCAGCGCCCTGTCGCACACGCCCACCAGCTCCGAGCTCACCGCCACGAGCGCCCGGCCCAGACCAGCGCAGCCGTCCGCCAGCAGCTCGCCCGCGTCGCCGGCGCTCACGTGTGCCGCCGAGCGCGTCGGGTCGATCGACGCCAACGGGCTCACCTCAGCCTCGCCAGGGCTCAGCACCCGCGCCGAGCCGTCGTCTTCCACGAGCACGATCACGCCCGCGTCAGCTCCGCCGATCACAAGCTCCGCCACGCCGTCCACCGCCGCTCCCAACGCTCCGATCGTCGTGCCAGACGCCAGGCCCGGAAGCCAGCGCTCGCACTGCTCCGGCGAGCCTCCGTGCTCGATCACGCTCGCCGCCATCGCGCTCGCCAGGAACGGGACGGGCGCGACGCAGCGGCCCAGCTCCTCACACAGGATCGACAGCTCGATCATGCCCAGGTCCTGACCGCCGTGCTCCTCGGAGATCGCGATCCCCGGCCAGCCCAGCCCGCACAGCTCGCTCCACAGCTCCGTGTCCATCCGCGCCGACTCCGCGTGCTCACGCACCCGCTCCGGCTTCGCCCGCTCGCCCAGCAGGTCGCGCGCC
>DASUPL010000180.1:0-15125 GCA_036281155.1 Solirubrobacteraceae bacterium
GAGAGCGTGGCGTGCTGTGCACGCGAGCGACTGAGGACGCAGCATCGCGCCGGCCAGCGGCCGCTCTAGTCGATCAGGCGTTTGCCCAGCTGCGAGATCGCCAGCCGCCACATCAAAAGCGCGAACGCCACGAGCACCGCCGCGTGGCCGAGGTCGCCCGAGCTGAGCCCGCCGAACGAGGCGTCGCGGACGAGCTGCACGCAGTGGAACAGCGGGTTCACCTGCGCGACCTCGCGCACGCCGTCCGGCAGCGTCGAGACGGGGAAGAACGTGCCCGCGACGAGGAACATCGGCGTCAGCACCGCGCTGGTTATGTAGTTGAAGTTGTCGATCGTCTTCGCGCTCGCCGCCACCGTGACGCCGAACGCCGCGAAGCCGAAGCCTGTGACGAAGCAGATGAATGGCACCAGCAGCATCCCCAACTCCGGTCGCAGGCCAAACGCGAACGACACCAACAGCGGCGCCATCCCGTACACGCCGGCGCGTATCGAGATCCACAGCACCTCCGCCGTGATCAGCTCCTCCACGTCCACCGGCGCGGCGAGCACCGCGTCGTAGGTGCGCTGGAACTGCCAGCGGATGAACGTGTTGAACATGCCCGGGAACGCCGAGGAGAAGAGCACCGCCGTGGCGACCGTCCCCGTGCCGACGTACTGCACCGTCTTGACGTGCCCGATCGTCTTCAGCAGCGAGCCGAAGCCGAGCCCGAACGCGAGCAGGTAGATCGTGGGCTGCACGATCGAGGAGAACGTCGTCGCCTTCCAGTAGCGCCCGAAGATCGCCACGTCGCGACTCATCACTCCCGCGAGCGCCGCCGGTTCCAGGCGGCCCACGCGACGCGCGCCATCCGCGACCGCCTGTCCGGGCTGTGCCGGCGTGTGCGCGTGCGTGCTCACTCGATCTCCTCTCCCGTGAGCGCCACGAACGCGTCCTCCAGGTTGGCCGGGCGGCGCACGCCCTCCGGCGCCTGGCCGTCGAGCGTCTCGGCGTGCATGATCGCCACCGCCGGGCCGCTGCGCCTGCTGGACCAGCCGTGGGTGCTCGCGAGCTCGGCTATCTCCGCGAGGTGCTCAGCCGGTCCGTAGACCTCCAAGACCTGCTCGCCCGCGTGCGCGCGCACGAGCTCCGCGGGCGTGCCCTGCGCGATGATCCGCCCCGCGGACATCACCGCGACGGTGTCCGCCAGGCGCTCGGCCTCCTCGATGTAGTGCGTGCTCATCAGCACCGTCACGCCGTCCGCGCGCAGCCCGTCGATCAGCGTCCACAGCTCTTGGCGGATCTGCGGATCGAGGCCAACGGTGGGCTCGTCGAGCAGCACGAGCCGCGGGCGGTGGATCAGCCCGCGCGCGACGAGCAGGCGCCTGCGCATCCCGCCCGAGAGCTCGCGCACGATCGTGTCCGCGCGCGGGATGAGGTTCGCTATCTCCAGGGCCCGCGTGACCGCAGCGTCGCGCTCGCCGCGAGGGACGCGGTAGAGGCGCGCGAACACCATCAGGATCTGCCTGCAGTTGAGCTCCACGTCGAGGTTGTCCAACTGCGGCACCACGCCCATCTCCAGGCGCGACTGCTTCGATTCGCGCGGCAGCTCATACCCGAGCACCGAGATCGAGCCCTCGTCGGCGAGCGTCTGCGCGGTCAGCATCCGCATCGTCGTCGACTTGCCCGCGCCGTTTGGCCCGAGCAGGCCGAAGCACACGCCCGGCGGCACGTCCAGGTCGAGCCCGTTGACGGCAACGATCTCGCCGAAGCGCTTGCGCGCGCCGCGAATCGAGATCGCCGCCTGATCGTGATCGTCCGCCACGGCTCACACTCTATGGGCGGATGTCGATCGGCGAGTCCGCGAATCTCGGACCGTCGTCCATAGTCCCAGCGACGGCTTGGCGCGACCCTCGGAGGGTATGCCGAGGAGACTCCCCCAGATCGTCGCGCTCGGCGGCGGCGGCTTCTCGATGGAGAAAGACAGCTCGCTGCTCGACGACTACGTGCTGTCGCTGCTGCGCAACCCGCGCCCGCGCGTCTGCTTCCTGCCGACGGCCTCCGGCGACGCGGATCACTACGTGGTGCGCTTCTACCGGCGCTTCTCGCCCGGCTGCGAGGCCAGCCACGTGTCGCTGTTCCGCCGCGACCAGGGCACGGGCGGCGTCGAGGACGACCTCGCCAGCCACCTGCTCTCCCAGGATCTGATCTACGTCGGCGGCGGCAACGTGCTGAGCATGCTCGGCGCGTGGCGCGCGCACGGCCTTGACGCGATCCTGCGCAAGGCGTGGCGCCGCGGGATCGTGCTGTGCGGACCCTCGGCGGGGTCGCTGTGCTGGTTCGAGCAGGCGCTGAGCGCGTTCCACGGCGACCCGCGGCCGGTGCGCGGGCTGGGGCTGCTGCCGTACTCCAACTGCGTCCACTACGACGCCGAGCCGGCGCGGCGCGCGGAGTACCACCGCGCCGTCTCTGAGGGCATGCGCGCGGGGTTCGCGGTGGAGGACGGCGTGGCGCTGCACTTCCACGGCACGCTGCTCGAGCGCGCCGTCAGCTCGCGCGCCGACGGCTGCGCCTACCACGTGGAGGCGCACGGCGACGGCGTGCGCGAGACGCCGCTCGAGGTCTCCTACCTCGGCGCGCCCGCGTCGCGGCGCGAGGCCCCCGCGTCTGAGCCCGCGCCCGGGCGTGTGCGCTCCGCGACCGCGTCCGCTCGTACCCCACGTCAGCGGGTCGCCGCGTGAGTGAGCTGCCCGTCGTTCCGATCGACTCGCGGGTGATCTTCGCGATGGGCGGCGGCGGCTTCACGATGGAGCCGAGCAACCCACTGCTCGACGACTACGTGCTGTCGCTGGCCCGGCCGACGGTGCCGCGGATCCTGTTCCTGCCGACCGCCTCGGGCGACACGACCGCGCAGATCAACGCCTTCAAAGCGCGCTTCACCGACCGCAGCTGTGTCCCCGAGCATCTGTCGCTGTTTCGCCTGCGCGAGTCGACGCGCTCGCTGGAGCAGGTCGTGCTCGAGCAGGACATCCTGTACGTGGGCGGCGGGTCGATGCGCAACCTGCTCGCCATCTGGCGGGCTCACGGCCTCGACCAGCTGCTGCTCCAGGCGTGGCGCGCTGGCATCGTCCTCGCGGGCCTCAGCGCGGGCGCGATGTGCTGGTTTCACGCGGGCGTGACGCGCTCGAGCGGACCGCCGGAAGCGCTCGACGGGCTGGGGCTGCTGGAGGGATCGCTGACCGTCCACGCCGACGGCGAGCCCGAGCGCCTGCCGGTGTGGCTGGCGGGCGTGCGCGACGGCACCCTGCCAGGGGGCTGGGCGCTGGACGACGGCGTGGGATTGCTGTTTCGCGGGCACCGGCTCGAGCGCGTGGTCAGCTCCCGTCCGGGCGCGGGCGCGCAGCGGGTGGACGCGATCGCGGGCGAGCTCGGGCGCACGCGCCTGGACGTGGAGCTGCTCGGCGACGGGCCGTCGAGCGCGTTGGGCGGGCATGACGAGGCGGTGCAGGAGATGCGTCGCGTGCACCGGATGCGGCGGGGGATGGGGCGGGGGGGTGGTTGAGCCCAGGGAAAGGCACCCTCACGCGTCGAGCGGCAGCTCCACGGTTGGGTGGCCGTGCGCTATGCGCCATGCCTCGGTCTGGGCGACGCCGTCAAAGAGCCGCGTATTGCGTCCGTGCGCCACCGACCGTGGGATCGCCAGTCGGGCGCCACGGAGGGCGTGGACGGCGGTTTTGAAGGCGACCGCGTGCGCGGGCGTCCAGCGCAGGCGATACATCTGGCGTACACGCGGAGGCAGTGAGCCGAGCATGACCAGGTCATGCAAGCGCTTGAACGGCTGGGCGTGAGCGGCCATCGGGATCTCGAACGCGATCGCGTGGCCGGTGTAGCGGGCCGCGTCGGTGAGCCAGGCGTTGGTGCTTGCGAGGAAGCCGTCGTAGTAGGCGCGGAACTCCGGGTATGTTTCGGGCGCGGCGGCGCGCGGCATGCCAAACAGCACCGCGAAGCTGATGTAGTCCCGCCACAGGGCTTCGCGCTCGTCGTCGCGCAGGCGCCGGACGAGGAGCTCGTAGAAGCACTCGGCGGAGTCCATCATCACAGCGACGGTCCAGAGCATGAGCTCGCCGTCAAACGCATCGTATGGCGTACCCGCGGGGTGAGGACCGACCTGGCGGGAGAGCGTCCCATGGACGCGGGTGTGCATCTTGTGCACGGCCGCGAGGACCCGGTCGGCTTCCGCGCGTGAGCCCAGCATGATCGTCTCGAACCACGTCGCGGTGTGCGCAAGGCGCTTGAACGGAGTTGCCTTTGCCGCCGTGTGCTCGTTCGTCCCGACGTAGTTGAGCGGGGCGAGTGCGCCGATGCAAAGCGCTCGCTGTCCATAGAACAGGCCTACGAGCCGCTCCTCGTGGACTCGGCGAAGCACCGACCTGTCACGGGGGAAATAACCACCGTCCGTACCCATGGAGGAATGTTATCCGCGAGCTCTGAGCTGGTGGATCGCGTGGAGGACCAGCACGACCGTGTGGTTCTCACCCGTAATGGCAAGCCCGCCGCGGCCTTGATCAGCCACGATGACCTGGAGAGCCTCGAGGAAACCTCGCGATCCTGTCCGACCCGTCGACCATGGCGCAGATCCACGAGAGCGAGAAAGCAATCGCGGATGGAGCACCCGCCACCACACTCGCTGAGCTTCGCGCTGGGCTCGAGCACCGCCGCAACGCCGCAGCGTGAGCGAGGCGCCATGGGACGTGCTGGTGATGGCACCCGCGCATCGCCAGATCGACCGCCTTCCCGTCGCGGTCGCAGCAGCAGTCATCGAGACGCTCGACACGAGCGCAAGCAACCCTCGACGTCTCGGTAAGCCTCTGCGCTTCGAGCTCGAGGGGTGCTGGTCCGCGCGCCGCGGGCCCTACCGCGTCATCTACCGCGTCGATGACGCGGCTCGCTCGATCAAGATTCTCGCCGTCGCGCACCGTGCCGATGCCTACCGCACACACTGACCGCGCCTACCCGTCGCAACCTAGGCACGGTGTAGCGTATTTCGCGCTACAGTGCTTGTGTGGCGTCAGCTCCTCATCCGCTATCGCTCCGTCTCGGACGGGACGGGTTGAGCGCGCTCGATGAGATTGCGAGACGGCGAGGCTTGAGTCGCGCGGAGGCGGCACGACAGGCGATCACCGAGACGGCCCTGCGGGAGCGTACGCGCGGTGGACTTGCAGCGGAGGCGAGGCGCCTGATGCAGGACGATCTCTATGTGCGAGAAGCACGGGAGGTCGCTGACATGATGGAGACGCTGCGTGGTCCGTGGTGACGTCCACCGCATCAAGCTCCCAGGCAAACGCGGTTACGTTCAGCAGGGTCGCCGCTACGCGGTGATTGTCCAAGCCGACGATCTGCTTTCCCTCTCTACGGTCGTCATCTGCCCAACATCGCGCTCGGCGTTCTCAGCCAGCTTTCATCCAGAGATCACGGTCGAGAACCAGCCAACGCAGGTCCTCTGCGAGATGGTTGGCGCTGTCGACACCCGCGCGCTCGGTGAGCGAACCGGACATCTGACGCATGAGGAGCTGCGCGCGGTCGAGGACGCTCTACTGCTGATCCTCGAGCTGCCCTGATCCGGCGGCTTCATCGAAAACGCTTCGGTCGCGAGCCTCGCCTCTAGCGATGCGCTAAGCGCGAGGCCGGCTCGAAGTCGCCGTGCAAGACAAGCGGATCGAGATCGGCGCCGTTGGGCCACACGACCGTCCCCAGCTCATCATCCACACGAACCTGCGCGAAGAAGCCCGGGTCGGCAAGAGGCTCGAACACGGGACCGTGCAGCTCCCCGACGAGATCGACATCGCGGTAACTGCCATCGCTGAAGCCAAGCCGCAATCGATAGTGGCCGAGAACCTCGACGGACATGACGCTCACGAAGTCCACCACCCCATCTTACGGCAGCGGGTCGATCGGCTCAGGAGCGCCACCATCCTTCGCCCGACCCCAGTTCGCCTCCAACTCCGGACGATGCAGGGTCGCCCACTCGCTCACGAGCTTGAGCGCACGACTCGGCAGCTCGCCGACGAGCACCGCGCCGGTCTCGATCGCGATCACCGCATGATGCTCGGCGTATTGAGCATGGAAATGGGGCGGTTCGTGATCGTAGAAGTACATCGTGATCACGATGCAGTAGAAGACGCTGATGCGGGGCACGACACCTCATGATCAACGCTTGGGATGGTTCTCGAAATCTCCGTGGCCTCTGATCGGACGGCTCCACGAGGAGCGGTTTGGGCCAAGCAACGGCTAGGCGCAGCAAAACAAACGACCGCGCACCCGTTGCGGCGGGCGGTCAGGCAGCTTTGGCTGAAGCTGCACGGATGAGCGACCTCACGACCTCGCCCGGCTTCTCTCCTTGGTCGTCAGCAATCTGTTGCAGTGCTGCTGCGTCGTCTCCCTCAAGCGTGAACTGCACGCTCAGATGGCGCTCGCGAGAAGACTCGACCACCTGCACGTCAGCAGGGTCCAGGTTGCCGAACTCCTCATCGAAGTCTCCCGGCAGGGGATCTGGGTGGGAGGGCATCATGATCTCTCCAAGATCTTACGCTCAGCGGGCGTGGAATCCCAACCCGTGACGAGCAGCCATGTAGTCGGCTCGATCGTCTCCTCGATCACGAGAGTCAGGACTCGACTCGCATCGCTTTGGCCGACTATGAGCCTGCGCACTGCGAGCTGACGCCGCGCCGGGCTGCCGCGCCGGTTCCTGATGACCACATGGCGGTTCCAGATCGTCTGCTCTGCCTCGGCGACAGAGATCCCCGAGCCCCGAGCTTGTTGAGGGCGGCCTCCGTAGCGAGCAACTGATTGACGGCGTCGGGCACCCGCTAAGCATGATCGACGCTTGGGACATCCCAGCCGAACCGAGTTCGAACAACGACCTCGTACCTGCCAAAAACGGGGAGGTCGGGAAGACTCTCGAAATATCCGTGGCCTCTGATCCGACAGCTTCACGAGGAGCGATTCGATCATCACGCCAGAGGCAGAAGACGTTTGATTGACGATCCCATCAACCTTGAGGCGTAGCATGTGGTCGTGTCGCCGAAGACCAAGCGCCAGCTCGCTCGGGAGCATCTAGACCGCGCCTTGCCGGCCGAGCGTCTCAGGACTACACAGACGCCGTCACCTGGCTCTTTGTCTCGCTTGAGGCAGCGATCGCCGCCCTCGCCGAACAGCATGGCGTCGCGATCGAGCCCAATCACTGGCGGAAGGCCGAGGCCGCCGAACAGCTTTACGCCCAGGGCGCCGTCGCGACGAACTTTGCACCGGCCTTGCGCACGCTCAACGTTGCTCGCAAGGAGGCTGTATATGACGGAGAGGACCCGGATTTCGGAGAGCAGTCACTCGAGGACTTGGCTTCAGAAGTCCAGTCGGCAGTCGATCTAGCCGAGGCACGTCATGAATAGCGAGCCCGCAAAGCGTGCGCGCGAGGAGATCTTCTGGAGGATGCGGCTTAGCCACGAGGCTGACCGCATCGAGAAACTGTTGCCGGCGAGGCTACGTGTGGCTCACGATATGGTCGAGTCGCGTGCTCGCGGAGGGGGAGCGCAAGCCCTGCTGCTGACCGGATCGACGGCGCGCGGAACACGAACGCCGTCGAGCGACCTCGACTACCATCTGATCGGCACACCCATCGCGGTCGATTGCCTACCCGATGAGCTTGATATCCACGTAGTCTCGCCTGCGCGAATGCGCACCCGACTACTGGAAGGAGATGACTTCACCCACTGGTCCCTGCGTTTCGGCTGCGTGGTCTTCGACACGGGCATCGTTCGAGCGAGCAACGACTTCATCGCAGAACAGGAGTTGTGGCCAGACCCGCTTCGCAAGTGGCGGCAAGCACACAAGTCTCTCCGCATCGCCCGCGAGATGGTGGCAAGCGGCGATCACGAAGCCGCCGTTGAGCAGGTGAGGACAGCGCTCACCCTCACCGCGCGATGGCGCCTCTTGGCGGACCGAAGCTTCCCGCTCTCAAGACCCGAGCTTCCAGCCCAGCTCGAAGACGTCGGCTACAAGACGCTGGCAACGGATCTACGCGCAACGATTATCGCAGTCCCTCAGCTACCGCGACTGGCGCGATCGGTTGCGGATGGCATCGCGCTCCTAGGTGCAGTCCAGGAACCCACTCCAGAAGCTCGGCCTCACGCTGCCTGAGTCAACCCCGCGCTAGGTATCCTGAGGATGCCGGTCACGCGACCCGAGCCGTGCGGCCAGACCCAGCCGATTTCGAACAACGACCTCGCACCTCTTGAAAACGGGGATGGCGGGAAGACTCTCGAAATCTCCGTGGCCTCTGATTCGACGGCTTCACAAGGAACGATTCGTCTCGGACGACCGGAGCAAACTCCAGTTCGGTTCCGGTCGTGCCACGTTTCGATGAAGGACCGGCCCAGTTCCGCAGAGGCCAAGGTCGTCGACTGGTCGACGTCAAGGACAGCTAGTTGAGGCGCACTTGCCGATCCGTGCAGCGGAAGAACTCAACGCGCCAGCGCCGATACGAGGTTCAGGGCGTACAGATCCAATCCGACGGCGTGGGTCACGATCAGTCCAATCATGACGATCAGCGATGCGACCGCACGATCGATGGCAGAGGTCGTCTCGAAGCTCCACTGAGATCGTCCGCCATTCTTGTCGGATCGCACCCTCATTGCCAGTCCGTGGAACTCATCGCAGTTCCGTGCATCTACTCGGCTCCAGCCTCGACTACTTTGGTGTTAGACGCTGTTAGGAATCGTACAGAGTTGTTAGGCTCTGTCAAGCACGGTCCGTTCTGCTCTGAGAGTTACGCTCTACAACGACTGCGACTACGGCCCGCGCTAGCGACGCCGAGAGGAAGAAGAGTCGACATCGGCCGTCTCCATCTCGATGAGGACACGCGCCAGTTCATCGAGAGCTTCGGGCTCGTATGCACGATAGGTGCGGATGGTGCCGGGCTTGATGACCTTATGACCCTCGGTCAAATGTTCACCCGCCGCGGTTCGTCTTCGTTCCACGGGCGTGCCGATGTACTCGTCCACCAACGGCAGAACATACTTAAGGATCTGACGGTGCTTGCGCCGTGGCATGCGCCGCTTCGTCACCGCCTCCCGGAGAACCTCGGTGAGCGCCGATGCCTCTGCGGCCTCGAGTCTGGATTCGTCGGCATCATCGGCAATCGATATTCGGGAGCGCACGATCGCAAGCCTCAACAGTTCACCGCCATTTTCGGCGATGTTGTAGGGGATGAGACCATCGGTGACCAGACGCCCAAGGTCGCGCCGGACCCGCTCGTAAGTCGGGCCGGAATCCTGTGGCTCGGGCTTTAGGCGTCTCGTTGGCGACATGATGTTCAGGGTTGTTAAGAGCAGTATGGAACAGACAGGAGACGTTATTCGACGCGATCGCTTGAGTGGCCTTCAGAGCAGAGGCTGCGAATAGTGCAGCCCGGTCATCGAGGCCCCGTGGGACCCGTCAAAGCGTTGGGATCGTGAGGACGTGCTGCGCTGCCGCTTGGTCAGCCGAGATCGCCACGCGGTGCTACCCATACGCTGGGAAACGACAGCGACGTGTACTCCGCGATGATGTCGTAGTCGTGGTCGTAGTGCAGCACCCCAAGATCCTTGGTGGTAGCGATTGAGGCGATCAGCAGATCTACCGGCTTCACGCGGTGCGAGATTCCTGGCTTCGCGGCGAGCTCGGCCTGAGCCGTGAGAGCGGTCGCTGCGGCCTCCGCGGTCAGAGGCGCGTGAGGCAGCGCGTCGAGCCGTTTCGCTGTTCTTGCAAACCCGTCGCTATCCCGAGCGCTGTAGCGCATCTCCAGCAGCGTGGGCGGACAAGTCCACAGTTCGTTCGCGACGAGAGCCGCCTCGAAGATCTCGCGCGCAGTACCGGCGAGGCGTCCGTCGAGCAGCCGAGCCCATACCGAGTTGTCGAAGAGGAGTGGCCTGCCGTAGCCGGTCAATGCATCCAGCCATGCTCGCTGACCTCGTAGGCGGCGTCCACGTCGAGGCCATCTCCGGTACGCAGCTGCTCGATCAGCTCACGACGAAGCTCGGCCTTCTCAGCCTCTTCTCCTCGTCCGACTTCAAGCTCTCGCAGTCGATCACGGGCGCCACGGATCACTAGGTCGTCAAGCTTCACGCGCTCCCCTCGGCGACGTAGAGAGTCAAGCGCATCACGCACAGGGGGCGTCTCGGTTATCGAATGACGTGGGTGGCGAGTGGGCACCCAGAGAGTGTAGCACCCGGTACAGCACCCTCCGGGCTGCCGCCAATGCGATTTCGAACAACGACCACAATCCCAGCGAAAACGGGGATGGCGGGAAAGTTCTCGAAATCCCCGGGCCGCTGATTCGGCGGCTCCACGAGGAGCGAATTGGGAGAAAGAAGACTTGACGGCCGGCGGCGGATGCGACCCGAGATGCAGTTGTTGATCAGACTCCCGGTTGAGCGGCGTCGAGGTCGTCCAAGTCGACGAGGTCACGCGGGCGCCCAGCAGCCCGCTTCATCGTCCTCAGGTGATCGAGCGCACATATCGCAATCGTCATATCCGCCATCTCGACATCAACAGCCCTGGCTCGAAGCTCCGCGTAGGGCAAGACACCCTCAAGACCTTGGACCACATCCAAGTCTCCAAGCTGTGTGGCGAGCAACGCTCGCTCGCCGCTACGAAGCAGCGCCGCAATGGAGCGCTCGGAGCCGAGCAGCGACTCCCCCAGCTGGACGTGACCGCCAAGCTCAGCGGCAACGTGGGCGATCATGTCGAGATTCTCAGGCGCTGGATCGGGCACGATGTCGCAGTCCTTCGTCCCACGAACAACGCCCCAAGAACCCAACGCCAAGCCACCGATGACCACGAAGCGGACATCCGCCTGAGCGAGGCGCCCCAGAAGCTCATCGAACAGCGGTGCCCTCAACGGGCGCGCAGCGCAGCGTCGCGCAACTCGAACAGCTTGCGTGTCAGCAAGATCGTCTCTTCGAGGTTCACAACGAGCGGCCGCCGCCCATCCGCACGCAGCCGCAGACGCCGCACGCGCTCCCCCTCCACGTCTTCCTCATGTCGCCTCGATCGCACAGCCATCAAGCTGCACACTACCGCGCCCGTCGCCCTCAATCGAGAGCAGACGAGCGGCATGCAGTACGCCCCGCGGCAGCCCGTGGCACGCACATGGCGACGTCGTTGAGCACATCCCAGCGGGCCAAAGTTCGAGCGACGACCTCGTACTGGCGAAAAACAGGGATGGCGGGAAAGTCCTCGAGATCTCCGTGGCCCTTGGTTAGACGGCTCTACGAGGAACGATTTGGCCCGGAGCCCAGCGAGTGTGGATGCCAGGGGTGGTCCGACGGATTACACTCCAAAGAGCCGCAGGACGATCGCGAGGCTGACTAGAACAGCGGACGCCTTTACGGCTACCGTCGCCCAGTTATTAGCCGCCGTCACCCGGGCCCGGGAACGGATCACCTTCTCGCGTAGACGGGCCTCCCGGTTACGGGCCTGCGATCCATCATCGGACGGTCGTGATGCGGGCCACGTGTGATCGAGGTATGCGCTGTAATCGTCTAGGCCCGTCTTCAGGCATCTTGCTTCCTCAGCGACGTTCGCCTCGGGCAGGCGCAAGACCGCTCTGAGGACAGCCTTAAGCAGCCTCGTGAGCGGCGCCTCCGACTCCGCGGAGATCGGCTCAGTCAGCATAGGGTCAGCCATACGCCTCCCATTCCCGCTGATCGGAAGACCAACGTCCCAGGTGGCGCACGCAACACTCGTGGTCCGCTAGGTTTCGAACGAAACCTTTGACCGACGGACAACCTTTTCGGCTCACAGGCCACACTCCCTTGAAGGAAAGCCCTGATCCGCGACGAATACGGAACCAGCCAGACACACGCGCTCGGTATCATAGACTGCGGACGATACTTCTGCAATACAAGCTCCACGCAGTGCGGAACTTTGATTTTCGTGCGATGATTGGGCCATGACGAAGGCCCGGCAACTCAAGGGCTCACGGCGCGAACTAGCGGCCGTCTTTGGCGATGAATGGAAAACGCCGCATGAGGTAGCCGTTAGGCTCGGCCGGCCCACAGGATCTATCTTCGGGGTACTGCGCCGGATGCACTCCGACGGGCTGCTGATCAGCGACTGCGATCCCGACCCTCCAACCCGCGGGACTCAGTATCACCTGACCGATCTCGCAACCGAACTGCTCGGCGCCGAGCCTTACGACGAAGATGGAGTAGGCCATCTCAGGAGAGGACAGCGGCTGCTAATCGTCGAGCGCCGCGAGGGTCGGAGAAGGGCGACCCAGGTCCTCACCGAAGGCTCAAGCGCCGGGATCATCGCCTGGGGCGCAGAGACGCCCAGCGGCTGGGTGCTAGCAATCGCCGGTAATGTCGATCCGTTCCGTGTGCAGGACCTCAGTACCGACTTTGAAGACGCTGGGTGTCGCTGCCAGGAAGGCTCTATCGACGCCGTGGTCCCTGGATCGCTACTTCGCGAGCGAGCGAAGAAGCTTATGGAACGGAAGGGAACGCCAGCATCCTGACCGCCTGGTTTCGACGCGTCACACTGGGATGGTGGGAAGTCCTCTCGGCAGACGAATTTCGAACAAGGCCCTCATACCTGGCAAAAACGGAGGGGGGGAGATTCGAACTCCCGGTACGCCAATCAGACGCACAACGGTTTTCGAGACCGCCGCATTCAACCGCTCTGCCACCCCTCCTGGGCGACGCGACAAAGGCTAGATGATCCTGGCGCCGGACGATGCGAGAGGGGCCTAGTCTGAGCCCCTACCGCCGCGAGGCGAAGAACCCGCTGATCGTCTCGCCGCACTCGCCCGCGAGCAGGCCGCCGGCCACCTCGGGGCGGTGGTTCAGGCGCGGCTCGGCGAGCACGTCGAGCACGCTCCCGCACGCTCCCGCCTTGGGGTCCCACGCGCCGAAGACCACGCGCGGCACGCGCGCGAGCACGATCGCGCCGGCGCACATCGCGCATGGCTCGAGCGTGACGTACAGCACCGCATCGAGCACCCGCCAGCTGCCCTCCGCGAGGGCTGCCTCGCGGAGGAGGAGGATCTCGGCGTGGGCGGTCGGGTCCTGGCGCAGCTCGCGCTCGTTGTGGGCCGCGGCGATGACCTCGCCGTCGCGCGCGAGCACCGCGCCGATAGGCACGTCGTGGTGTTTCAACGCACGCTCGGCCTCGCGCATGGCCAGGCGCATGAAGTGCTCGTCGTGTGGGAGGAAGCTTTCGCTCATCGGTAAGCGCCCGCGGTGTCTGCGACAGTGCTCTCGCCCGCCGCGTCCAGCCCGCCTCGTCCATCATTACCCAAAGGCCATGCCCCACCGCCTCAGCCTCCCAACCTCCCTCCGTCGCACGAAGCTGTGGCTTGCCCTGTGCGTCGCGATCGCCGCCGGTTGCGCCACGAGTCGCAGCGCTCTCGCGACCGGTCCGCGCAGCTACGCGGCGAATGAGATTGTCGTTAAGTACGCCGCCACAACGCCCGCGGCTCGGGCCGCGGCGGCGCGGGGGTCCAGCGCGGATGCGGAGCCGCGAATCGTGCGCCTCCCCCGCGGCGTGACGATGGCCGTTGCGCTGTCGCGACTGCGTCGCATGCGGGGCGTCGAGTGGGCTGTGCCCGACTATGTCGCCCACGCCTCCGGCGGACTGACGCCGAACGACGAGGGCCAGGGCAGCGAATCGGGCGCGTGGCAGCAACTGCAGTGGAACTTCGCGGGTCCGTTCGGCGTGCGCGCTCCGGAAGCCTGGGCGAACCTCGCCGCGGAGGGCTCGCCCGGCGGCAAAGGCGTCACGATCGCGGTGCTCGACACGGGCGTGGCGTACGCCAACCGCGGGCCGTTTCGCCGCTCGCCGGACTTCAGCCGCTACGAGTTCGTGCACGGCTATGACTTCGTGGCCAAAGACCCCTACCCGAACGACCGCAACGGCCACGGCACGTTCGTGGCATCGACGATCGCGGAGGCGACGAACAACCGCTACGGCCTCACGGGCCTGGCGTTCGCCGCGCAGATCATGCCCGTGCGCGTACTCGACACGCGGGGCGAAGGCGAAGCGTCGACGATCGCCAAAGGAGTGCGCTTCGCGGTCAGGCACGGCGCGCAGGTGATCAACCTCAGTCTCGAGTTCACGCCGGGCGTGACCGCGTCGGACATCCCGGAGCTGATCGAAGCGATCCACTTCGCCCGCCGCCGCGGGGTGCTCGTGATCGCCGCCGCGGGCAACGAGGGGCACGTGGCGATCGCCTATCCCGCGCGGGCGGCGGACGTGATGTCGGTGGGGGCCACGACCGAACACGGCTGCCTCGCGACGTACTCCAACTACGGCACCGGCCTGGCGCTCGTAGCGCCCGGCGGCGGCGCCGACGCGAACCTGGTCGGCGACCCCAACTGCCACCCCGAGCTGCCGTCCGGCCGCGACATCTTCCAGGTGACGCTCACCGGCAACTCGCTGCGGCGCTTCGGCATACCGTCGGGCTATGAAGGCACGTCGATGGCGACGCCGCACGTGACGGCGATCGCCGCGATGGTGATCGCGAGCGGCGTGCTCGGTCCGCACCCCACGCCGCGGCAGATCATCGCGCGCCTGCGCGCGACCGCGCGCAAACTGGGCGGCGGAGGCGACGAGCGCCTGTACGGCGCCGGACTGGTGGACGCGGCCGCGGCGACCGCTCCGGGCGGCCCCGGCGCGGTCGCACGCTAGCCTGGGCGCGGTGTCGAGCACCACGCCACCGCGATCACAAGCGCCCGAGCGCTGCGATCTCACGATCGTGGGCGGTGGGATCGTGGGGCTCGCGGTCGCGCGCGAGCTGCTCCGGCGTCATCCGCACGCGACCGTGTGCGTGCTCGAGCGCGAGCGTGAGATCGGCACGCACCAGACGGGCCACAACTCGGGCGTGATCCACGCGGGCGTGTACTACGCCCCTGGCTCGCTGAAGGCGCGCCTGTGCGTGGAGGGGGCGCGCGAGATGTACGAGTACTGCGAAGCGCGCGGCATCGCGAACGAGCGCTGCGGGAAGGTGATCGTCGCGACCGACAGCTCCGAGCTCACGCGCCTGGATGAGCTCGAGCGCAGGGGCAGGGCCAACGGCGTGCCGGGCCTGCGGCGCATCGACGCCGCCGGCATCG
>DASUPL010000181.1:0-5672 GCA_036281155.1 Solirubrobacteraceae bacterium
CCTCGACGCGGCGCGACTCCGACACCCGCCGCGCGAGCGACTCGCCCGTCTGGGCGAGCACGTCCACGGAGATCGCCTTCAGCTCGTCACGCATGCGCTCGCGATTGGCTCGCATCAGCACCGACGCGCAGGCGCCGCCCAGGAGCACTCCGACGATCAGCAGCAGCACACTCGATATGGGCATCGTTCACGACCCTTCTAGCTTTGCTCGATCAACCAATGTGTCAGCCCGCTCGGACGCCTGTTCGAGGATGCCGAGCATCGCGGGGCCCGCGGGCACGAGCCGGGCGCCGGCGGGCGCGGCGGCGATCACCTGCCGCACGGGCGGGTTGGGCGAGAGCGCACGTATGACGATGTCCTCGCGTACGACCGACAGCGCGAGCGCGGGGATCAGCGCGACGCCGACACCCGCGGCGACCAGTCCCTGGACGGTCTGGTAGTCGTCGCTCTCGAAGGCCACGTTCGGCTCGAAGCCGGCGGCGTGGCAGCTGCGCACGACGTGTCGCGCGCAGGGGCTCGAGCTCGACGTCTGCACCCACGCGTCGCGCGCGAGATCCTCGAGGCGGATCTTCCGCCTGGCGGCGAGCGGGTGCTCGCGCGGCAGCGCGAGGAACATCGGGTCCTCGAGCAGCTCGACGCGCGTCATGTCGCGCTGCAGGCGGATCTCGTCGCCGAACTCGAACAGCAGCGCCAGATCGAGCTCGCCGGCGCGCAGGCGCGGCACGATCTCCTCCGGCTCGCCCTCCTCGAGCGTCAGCTCGACGTCGGGGTAGGCGCTGCGGAACGTGGCGATCGCCAGCGGCATCAGCGTCGCGCCGGCGGTCGGGAACGAGGCCATCCGCAGGCGCCCGCCGCGCAGTCCGGCGATCGCCGACAGCGCCGCCTCGGCGGTCTCCAGGCGCGCGAGGATGCCCTCGGCATGGCCGACGAGCGCCTGTCCGGCGGCGGTGAGCGTGACTCCGCGCGGATGGCGCTCGAGCAGCGCCATGCCCGTCTCGGCCTCGAGCGTGGCGATCTGCTGGGAGACGGCCGACTGCGTGTAGGAGAGGGCGTCGGCGGCGGCGGAGAAGGAGCCGTGGTAGGCGACCTCCTTGAGGACCTTCAAGCGGGTTACGTTGAGCATAAGGAAAGCTTATAGGAACGATCATAAAGATCACTGGCACTGATGGCAGGAGCGTGTCACGCTGTAGCGAAACGAGCTTCGAAAGCCAACTTCCAAACCCGACAGGAGAAGCGCCATGTCCACCAAGATCATCGTTTCCTACGACGGCACCGCCAACGAGGTCGACGCGATCGCGCTCGGGCGCGTCTTCGGTCACGCCGGCGGCGAGGTGTCGCTCGCGTACGTGCGCCACACGCCCGAGACCGACAGCGCCCGCGAGGAGATCGCCCAGCGCGAGGCGCAGGGGCTGCTCGACCGCGGTGTCGAGCTGCTCGGCGACGCGGGCGCCAAGCGCCACGTGGTGACCGACCGCTCCACGCCCGAGGGACTGGGCACGCTCGCCGCGAGCGAGGGCGCCGATGTGATCGTGTTCTGCTCGGACTCGCACACCGCGAAGGGCCACGTTGCGGTCGGCAACTCCGCTCAGCGTCTGCTCGAGGGCGGCAGCGCCGCGGTCGCGATCGCTCCGGCGGGCCTCGCGGGTCGCGTCGAAGGAGCCGCCGTCAAGCGCATCGTGGCGGTCGGCGACGGGGACGGCGGCGCGCGCGAGACCGCGGAGGCGCTCGCCGGCGCGCTCGGGGCGAGCGTCGCTCCGGTCGTCAACGACGAGGCTGACCTGCTCGTGATCGACTCGCGCTCGGACGCGGAGCCGGGTCGTGTGTCGATCAGCTCCTCGGCCGCGCATCTGATCGAGACGGCCGCCTGCCCGGTGCTGGTGCTGCCGCGCGGCGCGAGGCTGGCGTTCGACGGCGCGGTCGCCGCGACCGCCTGACAGGAAAGACTCGGTAGGGGCCGCGCAACGGCGCGCGCGGGCGGACTCAGCGAATGGTCCGTCCGCGCGCCCGCGCATACGCGTAGCGCGCAAGCGCCTGCAGGAAGTCGAGCGCGCCGCCGAGCAGGTGACCGACCGGACCGGTCCACAGCCACGTCTCGACGCGCCGGTGCAGGGGTGGAGTGTGACTGACCCTCATGGGCGGGCACGGTATCGTGGCGGTGGTGCCGCCCGCCCTGAAGACCACCGTCACCGAGCTCGCGGACTCGCGCGTGCGGCTGCAGGTGGAGGTCCCGCCCGAGGAGCTGCAGGGCAGAGTCGAGCGCAAGGCGCAGCAGCTCGGGCGTGAGCTGAAGCTGCCGGGCTTTCGCCGCGGCAAGGTCCCCGCGCCGTTGGTGATTCAGCGCGTCGGGCGCGAGGTGGTGCTCGAGGAAGCCGTGCGCGACACGCTCTCGAGCTGGTATTCGGACGCGATCGAGACGGCCGGCATCGTAACGGTGGGCGACCCCAAGCTGGACCTCGGAGAGCTGCCCGCGCAGGGCGGAACGCTGGAGTTCTCGATCGAGATCGGCGTGCTGCCGAAAGCGGAGCTGGGCGACTACAAAGGCCTGGAGGTGGGCCGTCGCGAGCCGGAGATCGAGGACTCGCAGATCCAGCAGGAGCTCGACGCGATGCGCGAGCGCTTGGCCCGCCTGGACACGGTGGAGCGAGCGGCGCAGGAGGGCGACTTCATCGTCGTGGACTACGTCGGCTCGCTCGCGCCGGGGGAGTCCTCGGGCGAGGATGAGGCGTGGGAGCCGTTCGCGGGCGGCGAGGGCCGCGACCAGCTGATCGAGCTCGGCAGCGGCAACCTGATCCCGGGCTTCGAGGAGGGACTGCTGGGCGCGAGCGCGGGGGAGACCCGCACCGTGAAGCTCACGTTCCCCTCCGACTACGGCAACCAGGAGCTGGCGGGACGCGACACGTCGTTTGAGATCACCGTCAAGGAGGTCAAGCTCAAGCAGCTCCCGGCGGTGGACGAGGACTTCGCGATCGATGCGGGCTTCGACGATCTCGAGGAGCTGCGCGCGGACATTCGCAGCCGGCTGATCGAGGCTGAGGAGGAGCGTATCGAGGCCGAGTTCCGCCAGGCGGCGCTCGACGCGGCGGTCGCGGCGGCGCGCGTGCATGTCACGCCCGAGCTCGCGCGGGCACGCGCGCACGAGATGTGGGAGCGGATGCTGCACTCGCTCTCCCACCGCGGCATCTCGCGTGAGGCGTATCTGCAGATCGTCAGCCGCGAGGAGGCGGACATCCTCGCCGAGATGGGCCCCGAAGCGGAGGTCGGTCTGCGCCGCGAGGCCGTGATCACCGCGATCGTCGCCGCCGAGGACATCAGTCCCTCAGAGGAGCAGGTGCTGGCCGCGCTGGCCTCCACGGCCGAGCGCGAGGGGATCGAGCCGGAGAAGCTGCTCGCTGAACTGCGCAGCTCGGGTCGCCTGGAGGAGGTGCGAGAGGATCTCGCCGCGCGGCAGGCGATCGATCTGGTCGCTGAGGCCGCCAAGGCGATACCGCTGTCACAGGCCCAGGCGCGCGAGCAGTTGTGGACCCCCGAGAAGGAGGCCGCGGCGGGCGTCGGCGCCGGCGAGGGCGCTGCTGAGGCGGGGCGTCTGTGGACACCGGCCGATCAAGGGTCGGGCAGCTAGCCTCTTAGAGGATTCCGGTCGACGAAGCGAAACAAAGGCGAGACCCTATGAGCCCAAGACTATGAGCCCACTTGTCCCAATGGTCGTCGAGCAGACCTCGCGAGGGGAGCGGGCGTTCGACATCTACAGCCGTCTGCTCAACGAGCGGATCATCTTCCTCGGCACGCCCGTGGACGATCAGATCGCGAACCTGATCGTCGCGCAGCTACTGCACCTGGAGTCCGAGGACCCCGAGAAGGACATCTCGATCTACATCAACTCGCCCGGCGGCTCGGTGTATGCGGGGCTGGCGATCTACGACACGATGCAGTTCGTAAAGCCCGACGTGCAGACGATCTGCGTGGGCATCGCGATGTCGATGGGGGCGCTGCTGCTGGCGGGCGGCGCGGCGGGCAAGCGGATGGCGCTGCCGAACGCGAAGATCTTGATCCACCAGGTCTCATCCAGCTTCCAGGGCCAGGCGACGGACATCGAGATCCACGCCAAGGAGATCATCGACGTGCGCCACCGGCTGGACGAGATCATCGCCAAGCACACCGGCAAGGCACTCGAGGACGTGAGCAAAGACACCGAGCGGGATTACTTCATGAGCTCGGAGGAAGCCAAGGAGTACGGCATCATCGATCGCGTCATCTCAGAGCATTAGCTCGGGAGCGCGCCGTCGGGCGTAGGGCAGGAGGAGAACACAATGGCCAGACCAACAGACTCCAACGAGCAGCTTCTCTGCAGCTTCTGCGGCAAGTCCCAGCGGCAGGTCAAGAAGCTGATCGCGGGCCCCGGCGTTTACATCTGCGACGAGTGCATCGATCTCTGCAACGAGATCATCGACGAGGAGCTGTCGGTCCCGCCGGCGTTCGACATCGAGAACCTGCCGAAGCCGCGTGAAATCTACGACGTGCTCGATGAGTACGTGGTTGGCCAGGACCCCTCCAAGCGCACGCTGTCGGTGGCGGTGTACAACCACTACAAGCGCGTGCAGATGATGATGTCCGGAGATTCGGACATCGAGCTGCACAAGTCGAACATCCTCCTGCTCGGTCCCACCGGCTGCGGCAAGACGCTGCTCGCCCAGACGCTCGCGCGCACGCTGAACGTGCCGTTCGCGATCGCCGACGCGACAGCGTTGACGGAGGCCGGCTACGTCGGCGAGGACGTCGAGAACATCCTGCTGAAGCTGATCCAGGCCGCGGACTACGACGTGAAGAAGGCCGAAACGGGGATCATCTACATCGACGAGGTCGACAAGATCGCGCGCAAGGCGGACAACCCGTCGATCACGCGCGACGTCTCCGGCGAGGGGGTTCAGCAGGCGCTGCTGAAGATCCTCGAGGGCACGCAGGCGTCGGTCCCGCCACAGGGCGGGCGCAAGCACCCGCACCAGGAGTTCCTGACGATCGACACCACGAACGTGCTGTTCATCTGCGGCGGCGCGTTCGCGAACCTCGACAAGGTGATCGAGCGGCGCATCGGACACAAAGGAGTGGGCTTCGCGGCGGCGATCGAAGCGAAGGCCGAGCGCGACACGGGCGAGGTGTTCGAGAGCTGCCTACCGGAGGACCTGATCGAGTACGGCCTGATTCCCGAGTTCATCGGCCGCCTGCCGGTGATGTCCGCCGTGCACCAGCTCACGCGCGAGGATCTCGTGTCGATCCTCGTCGAGCCGCGCAACGCGCTCGTGAAGCAGTTCCAGCGCTTCTTCGCCTTCGACGGGATCGAGCTGGTGTTCTCCGAGGACTCGCTGATCGCGGTCGCCGAGAAGGGCCTGGAGCGCGAAACGGGAGCGCGCGGACTGCGCTCGATCATCGAGGAAATCCTGCTCGAGGTCCAATTCGAGCTGCCCTCGCGCCGCGACGTGAAGAAGTGCGTCGTCACGAAGGAGACCGTCGAAAAGGGCCTCACGCCCACGCTCGTCACCGAAGCCGCGCCCGAGGAAGTCGACGAGTCCGCGCTGCGCGAGGAGTCGGCGTAGTCGCTTGCTGCAATCGCTTGTGAGCCTCGCAGGCCGCTCGCCCGCTACCATCGCCAGCATGGGTAGATCGAAGAGCGGGAGCAA
>DASUPL010000182.1:0-5010 GCA_036281155.1 Solirubrobacteraceae bacterium
GAGCAGATCGAGCGCGTCAGCTCGGCGGGCAAGGCCGGGGCGAAGGCGCGCACGCACTCGGGGGTGGGCGTGGATCTGAGGATCGCCGCGCCGGCGCAGTTGGGCAACCTGCTGCAGCACTTCACCGGCTCGGGCGCGCACAATGCCGCGCTGCGCGAGGCGGCTGTGCGCCGCGGGCTGCACGTGTCCGAGTACGGCATTTTCGACGACGCCACGGGACTCACCGACGCCCACACGAGCGAGGCCGAGGTGTACGGGCGCCTCGGCCTGGCGTACATCGAGCCGGAGCTGCGGGAGAATCGCGGCGAGCTGGAGGCCGCGGCGAGCGCGGACGGCCTCCCCCGCCTGATCGAGCTGGGCGACATTCGCGGCGATCTGCACAGCCACACGATCGCCTCCGACGGGCACAACACGATCGAGGAGATGGCGCTCGCGGCGCGCGAGCGCGGCTATGAGTACCTCGCGATCACGGACCACTCGGCCAGCCACGGGTTCGGCAACGACGTCTCGCCCGATCAGCTGCGCCGGCAGATCGAGCTGGTGCACGAGGCGAACGCACGTATCGAGGGCATCGAGCTGCTCGCGGGCAGCGAGGTGAACATCCTGCCCGACGGCTCGCTCGACTACGAGGACGAGCTGCTGGCGCTGCTCGACTGGGTGATCGCGAGCGTGCACACATCCTTCGGGGTGGGCGAGCGGGCGATGACCGAGCGCGTGATCGCCGCGATCGAGCACCCGCTCGTCGATGCGATCGGGCACCCCACCGGGAGGCTGATCGGGCGTCGCGCGCCTTACGCGATCGAGCTCGACGCGGTCTTCGCCGCGGCGGCGCGGACGGGCACGATGCTCGAGATCAACGCCAACCCGGACCGTCGCGACCTCTCAGACGTGCACGCGCGTGCCGCCCGGCAGGCCGGCGTGCACCTCCTGATTGACTCCGACGCTCACCGCGTCGCCACGCTGGCGAACATGCGCTGGGGCGTGGCGACCGCGCGCAGAGCGTGGCTGAGCGCGGTGGATGTGGCGAACGCGCGTGGATGGTCGGAGTTTCAGCGGCTGCGGCGGCGTGTCGCGCCACGGCGCTGAGGAGCGCGCTCAGCGAACGGTTCCGACGCCGTAGTACTGGGGACGGCTCGACGGGCAGTAGAACGCCAGCTTGCGAGCTGCGGCTTCATAGCGAACCACCCACACGCCGGTGCCGTTGCTCAGTCGCGTGCACGGCGGCACGGCGCGAGCGCCCGCGGCTTCGTGCAGGAGCGTCGCGACGTTGGGCGAGCTCACGTACTGGGGACTTTCTGTGATCGCCTTTTCCAGACCGGTGATGCGCACGAGCGGTTTGATGCCTTCGAGAGAGAAGTCGGGGAGCTGGCTCTGTTCGAAGCTCCAGGAGACCGTGGTCACACCTTCGCGGCGCAGCGCGTCGAGCAGCCCCGGCACGTCGCCGTCGCGGCTGGGCGCGGAGGCGAGAAAGCCGGTCGTCTGAAAGAAGACGAGCTGCTCGGGGAACTGCTGGGTGGGCGGCGGCGAAGCGACCAGATTCACCTTGACGTCGTCGCCGACGCCGAAGTTGATGCCGAGCGTGTTTGCGCCCACGCCGAACGCCAGCAGGGCAATCGTCGCGACGCGCGCGAAGCGTGGCAGCGACACGATCCAGCCGGTGGCGGCGACCGCGACATAGGCGAGCAGAGGCATGCCGTAGCGGATGTCGTGGTGTGAGTCGGGGAACGTGGCGATGAACCATGCAGCAAAGCCACCGGCGAGGAACTCCAGTCGCACAGCGTTCCTGCCGCGGTCGCGTGCGACATTGACGCATAGCCACACGGTGCCTCCCGCGGCGAGCACCCACAGCGGCAGCAGCAGCTGTGAGTTCATGACGCTCCAGAAGTACCAGAACAGATTCTCGGTGGTGAAGGTTGGCGGGATGTTGCCGGGGGGCGTACCGGGCCCCGAGCTGGACAGTTCGATCATCCGCGGGAGTTCTGAGGCGTGCTCTATGTACCAAGGCGTGCCCACGAGCAGCGCAACCGCGCAGAAGACCGCGAACCCACGCCAGTTCCGCCACCCGCCGTGCAACAGGAGGATGACGATCAGACCAAACAGGAACAGCCCGAACTGCACCTTGATATTGAGTCCGAGCCCGACGGCCAGGCCCGCGAGGCCCGAAACTCCCACGCGACTGAAGTCCTCGCTGGCGAGCACCAGCCAAACCGCCACCGCCACGGCAGCCACGAGCGGCGCATCCAGTAGGAACACGTGGAACATCGAGATCATCAGCGGCGAGCCGAGCACGAAGACGACCGCGAGCATCCCCGCCAGCTTCCCGAAGAGCAGGCGACCCGTCTGATAGCAGCCGAGCGCGAGCAAGGGCACGAACACGAGGTTCTCGCCGACGATCGGCGCGGCGACGCTCATGCCGCCGATGAGCGCCGAGACGGAGCCGACGATATGGCCGAGGATTGGGTATACGTTTTCGAAGGTGAACGGCCCCAGCAGGTCGCCGCTCGCGAGCATGCTGCGATATTCGAGCGCCGTTTCGAGCTGCGTCCCCGCGTCGAAGATGGGAATGCCGCGGTCCTGTGTCAGCCACCAGCAGGTGAGTGCGAGGAACGTCGCTGTCGCGCCGATCGCGCCCCACGCGGGAGCGCTCCAGCGCGACCAGCGGACACGGGCGTGAACCGCAATGCGCGAATCCCCCCCGAACGTGCTCGAAGCGACATCGGTCGTGGGGTTGGCGCGACCGGGAGCCGACACCAGCCGAGCCTAGGCCAACGCCACCGCCAATTCCAGTAAATACGGCGATTCTGAGAACATTGTCTCTCTCACGCCACCGGGTTGTGAAGCAGCCGGGGAAGCAGCTCCCCGGCCACGCGCGCGTCGATCGCGTCGCGTGCGAACGGCGCGATCGCCGCGCGCGCACGGGTGGCGTAGTCGAGCGCGGGATCCTCGAGCGCGACGCGCAGCGCAGCCCGCAGATCCTCGCTGACGAGGCGTCTGTCGAGCGTCATCGCGATCGGCAGCGCGGCGTACGGTCCGGGCGCGGGGGTGCTGACGAGCAGGCACCCGTCCGCGAGCGCCTCCAGCTGCGCGATGCCGTAGTCCTCGCGGCGCGGCGCGCACACGAACACCCGCGCGCGCCTGAGCAGCGAGCGGTACTCCGCGGCGGGCAGCGCGCCCACGATCCGCACGCCCTCGTGCGCGTCGACGCGCAACCCGGCGGCCGCGAGCTCCGACGCCGAAGCGCCCGCGATCACAAGCTCCTCGGACTCCAGCCCGCCGGCCGTGCGCAGCGCACGCCATGCCGCGAGCACCCGATCTATGCCCTTCTTGCGCGGGTTGGCAGCGTAGGTGATCGCGGCGATGTCGCGTGCGGTCGCGGGCGGCCCCGAGGGTTCGACCGCGACGGGCAGGACCATCGCGCGATCCTCGCCGTGGGCGACGCGCGGCGCCTCTCGCAGCCCGCCCTCGCTCCACGGCAGCAGCAGCGGCGCTTGGGCCAGCCGCCGGCGCTCCAACGGTCGCTGCCAAAGCCCGTGGCGTCCGGGCCGGTTGCCCGCGGAGGGCGCGTCGAAGCGAATCGCGCCCGGGCGTGGCCACAGCAGCGCGGCGGTGGTGGTCGAGTAGACGAGCGCCGGGAGCCGCGCGCCGCGCGGCTTCGCCAAGGCGTTCGTGGTCGCGGCGCGCGCGGCGCGCGCCCACGCCAGGTCGGTGAGCATCAGCGTGCGCTGCGCGCGCGGCGGCGCGGCGCTGACGATGTCCGTCCGCGCACCGGCCCGCTCGAGTGAGTCGCGCAGCTGCTCGTCGGCGGCGCGCAGCCCCGCGGTGGAGCCGAGCGAGACGATCAACACGTCGAGCGCGCGCGACGCGCCCATCTCAGGTGACGGCGCCGTTGACGCGTTCGGGACGCGATGCGCTGAAACCAGGAGTTCGCAACAACGACATCGGCTTCATGGGCGAGGTGCGTCGCACGTAGAAGCTCGCGCCGTCGCGCTCCTCGATCGCCTCGACCGCCGCGTCCTGATGGCGCCACGACAGGGCCCAGATGATCGCGAAGCCCGCCGCGATGCCAGGCACCTGCGGGGCGAGGAAGGCCGAGCCCGCGGCGAGCAGCGTGTACAGGAGCAGCGGCCACAGCCGGTTGAGGATGATCGCGCCCGGGCGATGCTCGGGCAGCGTGGTGCTGGCGCGGGCGCTCGCGAGCAGACGCGCGATCGGCGGATTGGCGTGCGAGCGCCTGCCGAGCCGCAGTCCGATCACGCTCGCCACGATCCACCAGCCGATCGACGTGGCGACGAGCACCTCGTGGGCGCCTGCCGCGGCGGCGAACACCGTGACGGTCGCGAGCGCGGTGGCCGCGCCCGCGCTGAGCAGCACGGTGGTCCTGAGGAAGTCGACGAAGCGCACGTGTTTAGAGGAGCGCCTCGAGCAGCCCGCGCACGCCGCCGGGTCCATCCACGGTCAGGTCCGCCTCGAGCGCGAGCTCGGCGGGCGCTTCGTCAGAGCTGACGGCCACACACAGCGCGCTTTGCAGCGCGTGCGTCCGCACGAGCGAGCGCAGACCGCGAAACGCGTCCAGATCGGTCGTGTCGTCGCCTACATACACCGCCGTCCGTGCAGGCCCGTGGTGCAGCAGCGCGGCGATCCCGCTGCCCTTGTCGAAATCCACCGGCGGTCGCACCTCGAGCACCTTGCGCCCCCAGTGCACCGCGAAGCCCTCCCCCTCGGCGAGCGTCGCGATCTCCCTCACGGCCCGCTCGGCGCCAGCCTCGTCGGGGGCGCCGCGCCAGTGGAACGCGGCGATCGCGTCCTTGTCCTCGGCGCGCACGCGGATGCGCTGGTGCTCGGGCGCGTAGGCACGCACCGCGAACTCGCGCACGCGCGCCGTCCACGCGGCCAGGCCGGGGGCGACCTCGGGTTGGGTGCTGCCCGCGCGCAACAGTTCGCCGCCATGGTTGCCCACGTAGGCGATCGTGCCGATGGCCACGATTTGGCGGGCGATGCTCGCGCGCCGAC
>DASUPL010000183.1:0-8666 GCA_036281155.1 Solirubrobacteraceae bacterium
CCCCTCGGGGTCCTTGGCGAGGTTGACCTCGCTGAACTCCACGCCGCGCGAGGCGAGCAGCCCCTTCACGCGCGCGCAGAACGAGCACGGCTCGGTCGTATAAACGGTGACATCGCTCATTACTTCATAAAGTATAGCGCAGTTAGACCGCTCGTCGAGCGGGGCGAAGGGTGAATAACGGCCCGATGTTTCCAACTATTTGCATAGGCGCGGGAAGCGAGCTAACCTCTGCTTGGAAACAGAGGCATACAACACACAGCTCTACGAAGAGCCCAGACTTCTACGAAAAACGGCGCTCCTTTGCTGCGTCGCGATAGTCATAGGAGAAGCGTCTGAGGCCGGGGCGATGGCGTTCCCACATCAGTGGGATCGCACGACGTATCGCTCCGGCACCAGGCGCTCAGTCCGCTTCGGAGGGCGCTTGTAGTCGCGCTTCTGGCGCGGCGGGAGCTTCGGCTTCGTGGCCTTGTCGGGGTGCTCGTAGGGGACGAGCGAGAGCAGATGGGCGATCAGGTTCAGGCGCGCGCTGCGCTTGTCGTCGCCCTCGACCACGTGCCACGGGCTCGAGGGCGTGTCGGTGTGGGCGAACATGTGGTCCTTCGCTTCGGCGTAGTCGACCCAGCGAGCGCGGGCCTGCAGATCGGTGGGGCTGAACTTCCAGCGCTTGCGCGGATCGGACAGGCGCTTCTCGAAGCGCCGCTCCTGCTCATCGTCGCTGACCGACAGCCAGTACTTCACGAGCTGGATCCCTTCGTTCTGGAGGGTCTGCTCGAACAGCGGGCAGAAGCGCAGGAACTCCTCGTACTCCGCCTGCGTGCAGTAGCCCATCACGTGCTCCACGCCGGCGCGGTTGTACCAGCTGCGGTTGAACAGCGCGATCTCTCCCGCGGCGGGCAGGTGCGCGGCGTAGCGCTGGAAGTACCACTGTGCGCGCTCGCGCTCACTCGGCGAGGGCAGCGCGACGACGCGGCACGTGCGCGGGTTCAGAAACGTGATGATCCGCTTGATCGTGCCGTCCTTGCCCGCGGTGTCGCGGCCCTCGAACAGCACCACCAGGCGCCGGCCGTCGGCGACGATGCACTCCTGCATGTACACGAGCTCGGTCTGCAGGCGCAGCAGCTCGCGCTCGTACTGCTTCTCTGAGAGCTCCTCGGCCATGCACGCAAGGTAGTACACGAGCGGTCATGCCTCACGTGCGGCGGGCGATGTCCTGCGGATCGCCCAAAATAGGGCGATGGCAAGCAGATCGGTGAAGAGCGAAGCGGTGGTGCTGCGCTCGATGCGCTACGGCGAGGCCGACCGCATCCTGCACCTGTACACGCCCGCGCGCGGGCGCGTGTCGGCGATCGCGAAAGGCGTGCGCCGCGCGCGCAGCCGCTTCGGCGGGCGCCTGGAGCCCTTCTTCCGCCTGCACGTCGAGCTGCACGAAGGCCGCGGCGAGCTGCTGACGGTGACGGGCGCGCAGACGATCGACGGGCACGCGCGTCTGCGCGGCGACGCCCGGGCCCTGGACGCCGCGGCGCGGGCGTGCGACGCGGTGGGGCGGCTGTTCGAGACCTCGGAGCCCCACCCGGGCGTGTTCAACCTCCTGTGTCGCCAGCTCGCGCTGCTGGACGAGCGGGCCGGGCAGGGGGAGGGCGCAGCGGTGGGAGCTCGTGCCGCGGCGCTCGCGTTTCGGCTGAAGCTGCTGCTCGCGGCGGGCCTCGCGCCGCAGCTGGCCGCGTGCGCGAGCTGCGGCGAGCCGGAGCACCTGAGCGGCTTCTCCGGCGCCGCGGGAGGGGTGGTGTGCGGGGCGTGCGAGGCCGGCTCGTTTCCGCTCGACGAACGCGCATATATATTCATGACCGACGCGCTCGGCCGCTCGCTGAGCGACGTGCCCGACGCGGGCGACGCGACGCTGGGGCAGGTGGAGCGGGCGATCGCCGCGACGCTCGAGCACCACGCGCACGTGCGGCTGATGCCAGCGGCCGCGGCTGGTGGCACAATCGAGCGGTGAGCATCACGAGCGAGCAGCGCACCGTCGCGGCCAGCTTCGCCGAACGCCAGCGCGAGCGCGAGGAGCGAGAGCTCTCGCCCTTGGCCGCGCGCTCCTACCCCGCGCTGCGCGCCCATCCGGAGGAGGACTGCTCGCTGCGCACGCCGTTTCAGCGCGATCGCGACAGGATCGTGCACAGCAAGGCGTTTCGCAGGCTCACCCACAAGACGCAGGTGTTCGTCGCGCCGCGCGGCGACCACTACCGCACGCGTTTGACGCACACGCTCGAGGTGACCACGATCTCGCGCACCGTCGCGCGCGCGCTGGGCCTGAACGAGGACCTCGTCGAGGCGATCGGGCTGGGGCACGACCTGGGGCACCCGCCGTTCGGGCACATCGGCGAGGAGGTGCTCGACAGCTGCCTCAAAGAGCGCTTCGGCAGGGACTTCCGCCACTACGAGCACTCGCTGCGGATCGTCGAGCGCCTGGAGCGCGACGGTGTGGGGCTGAACCTCACCGAGCAGGTGCGCGACGGGATCGCCCGCCACTCCAGCCGCGCGCCGATGCCCGCCACCCTGGAGGGGCGGATCGTGCGCGTGATCGACCGCGTGGCGTACATCAACCACGACATCGACGACGCCGTGCGCGCGGGACTGCTGCGCGAGGAGGACCTTCCGCGTGAGCCGATCGCCGTGCTCGGCGCCACCGGCTCCGCGCGGATTGACGCGCTGGTGCACGACATGGTCGAGCACTCCGCGCGGGAGGGCGACATCGTGCAGGGGCCCGACGCGGGGCCGGCGATGAGCGAGCTGCGCGACTTCATGTTCGATCGCGTGTACCTCGGGCCGGCGGTGCGCGCCGAGCACAAGCGCATCGCGTCGGTCGTGAGGCGGCTGTTCGAGCACTACGTCGAGCACCCCGAGCTGCTGTCGGGGGGCGGCGCGGGCGAGGGCGCGGGCGGCGAGGAGTGGCTCGCGGAGGCGGTGACGGATTATCTCGCGGGGATGACCGATCGGTACTGCATCAGGCAGTACACCGAGCTGCAGGTGCCGCAGGCTTTCGCCAGGTGAGGTGGGCTTCGCCTATCGACTAGCGTTGCTGCGATGGCGCTTTACACCAACGAGTCGAAGGACCGCGTGCGCGACGCGGCGGACTTCGTCGAGATCGTCTCCGCGCGCACCGAGCTGCGCCGCGCGGGACCCGCGCGGTATGAGGGGCTGTGCCCGTTCCACGACGAGCGCACGCCGTCGTTTGGGATCGACCCGGCGCAGAAGGTGTACTACTGCTTCGGCTGCCAGGCCTCGGGCGACCTGTTCACGTTCGTGCAGGACACCGAGGGCGTGGACTTCAAGGGCGCGCTCGAGCTGCTCGCGGAACGCTACGGCGTGGAGCTGCAGTTGGAGGCGGAGGACCCGCGTGAGGCGCAGAAGCGCAAGCTGCGCGAACGGCTGCTGGAGCTGCTCTCGCGCACGACCGCGTACTACGAGCGCTACCTGTGGGAGTCCGAGGAGGCGGCCGGCGCGCGCGAGTACCTCGCGGGGCGGGGCTTGCAGGAGCCGGTGCTGCGGGAATTCCGCGTCGGGTACGCGCCGAGCGCGTGGGATCGCGTGCTGCTGGCCTCGCGCAGGGGCGGGTTCACCGTGGAGGAGCTGTACGCGACGGGCCTCGCGCAGCGCTCGAAGCAGAACGGCCAGCCGTATGACCGCTTCCGCTCGCGCATCATGTTCCCGCTCGCCGACGTGCGCGGCCGCGTGCTGGGTTTCGGCGCGCGCGCGATGGGCGCGGAACAGAAACCGAAGTACCTGAACACGTCCGACAACGACGTCTACCACAAGGGTTTGCACCTGTATGGCTCAGATCTGGCGCGAGCGCACGCGACGCGCGCAGGCGAGGTGATCCTGTGCGAGGGCTACACAGACGTGATCGCGCTCCACCAGGCTGGCATGCGCAACGCGGTCGCGCAGATGGGCACCGCATTGACCGCCGATCAGGTGGGCGAGCTGGCGCGGATGGCGCAGACGGTGCTGCTCGCGCTCGACGCGGACACCGCGGGGCAGGACGCGATGTTGAAGGCGTCGGGGCTCGCGGCGAAGCGCAAGCTGGAGCTGCGCGTCGTGCCGCTGCCCGCGGGCTCGGACCCGGCGGAGCTGATCCAGCGCGAGGGCGCAGAGGCGATGGCGGCGGTCGTCGGCAGGGCGGTCGCGTTCGTGCGCTTCCGCGTCGAGCGCGTGCTCGCGAGCGGCGACGATTCGAGTCCCGAGGGCCGCGACCGCATCATCGAGCAGCTGCGCCCCGTGTTCGCCACGCTCCCGCCGAGCGCCATGCGGATGGAGCTCACGAGGATCGTGTCGGGGCGTCTCGCGCTGCCAGAGAGCCTCGCCGAGACGCTGCTCGCGGGCGGGGGCGGGGGCGGGGCCGGCGGGGCTGGCGCGGTCGCGGCGGTCGCTCCACATCCGCAGGCTCGTGGCGGGGACCTGTCGCGGCGCGAGGACACCGAGCGTGCGTTCCTCGCGCTGTGCATCGCCTCGCCCGAGGAGGGCGCGCGCGCGCTGGCGGACCTGGACGTCGATGAGCACTTCTCCAGCGGCCTGCTGCGGCGCGCGGCGCGGCGGTTGCGCGAGGGTGGCCTGGAGGAGCCGATGCGCGATCGGCCTGGCGAGGGCGGCGCGCTCGACGAGGACCAGGAGTTGAAGGGCCTGCTGGCGGAGCTCGTCGTTGAGGCGGGGCGCGAACGCTCGGACCCGGCGATGCTCGAGGTGCAGCGTCTGCAGCTGGAGCTCGCGAGGGTTGACCGCCAGATCCAGCGCGCGCGCGGCCAGGACAACGGCGACGTGAACGACCTGGCGAAGCACAAGGCGAAGATCAAACTCGAGTTCGACCGGGCGTACGGACGGGTGCTGGAGGAGACGGGGGATAGGGGCGGCTGAGAAGGTCAACCAGCGGCGTTTCGGTCTCGGGACCCTCGGGACACACAATTGGCACAGTCTGGACACAGAATTGACCCAGTTCTCACTTCGTTTCATCCCAAGCGCCCGAGACAATGGGGTGCATGGATCGCGCCACGTTGGAGCAATTTCTGAATGAGGGTCTTTCGCTTGCCGAGATCGGCCGGCGATCCGGATTGCATGAATCGACAGTGGGTTACTGGGCTCGAAAATACGGCCTCGAAGCCGTGAACCGCAAGAAGTACGCATCGCGAGGAGCGATCCCGCGCGGTGAGTTGGAGACTCTGGTGGCATCTGGTGCGTCGATCGCGCAGATCGCAGAGTCGGTTGGACGCAGCAAGGCAGCGGTGCGGCACTGGCTGGCCAAGTATGGCCTACGTACGGGAGGAGGGACTGGCAGACGGTCGGCGGATGCCTCTCGTGAGGCTCGCGAAACGGGGCTGTCGGAGGTCTCTCTGGACTGTCCACGCCATGGAACGGGTGGGCACGTCCGTGATAGCCGCGGCTATTTTCGGTGTCGCCAATGTCGCCGGGAGGCCGTGGTGCGTCGTCGCCGGCGGGTCAAGGAGATCCTGGTCACCGAGGCGGGAGGATGCTGCCGGCTCTGCGGTTACGACAGATGTCACGGCGCACTGGAGTTCCACCACCTCGATCCGAGCGTCAAGCAGTTCGGCGTGGCTGAGAAAGGCATGGCTCGCAGCATCGAGCGTTTGCGTGCGGAGGTCCGCAAGTGCGTCCTGTTGTGCTCTAATTGCCACGCGGAGGTGGAGAACGGAATCAGCTCCATCTCCGGGGTAGCGCAAAGAGATGATCCGGGGTAGCTCAATTCGGCAGAGCAAGATCCTGTTAAGATCGAGGTTGTGGGTTCGAGTCCCACCCCCGGAGCTTTCTCTTATCTAGTCAGCTGCTCCACGAGGCGCGCGGCGGCATCGCCAGCGTCGTGGCTTTCCGCCCAGGCGCCCAGCTCCCGCGCTCTCGCTCTGATCGAGGGCTCGCCTAGGGCTCTTTCCACCGCGAGGCGGATTGGTCGCGGGGAGACGAACCGCCTTGGGACGCGCACCCCCGCGCCTGACCAGTCCAGGCGCGCGGCGTTCTCGCTCATGTCTCCGATCGCGGGCGCCGCGACAACCGCGCAGCCCGACGCGAGCGCGCGGGCGAGGGTGCCGTGGCCGGCGTGGCACACGACGACGTCGCACTGGGGCATCGTGCGCGAGTAGGAGACCCAGTCGACCACGCGCGCGTTCGCCGGCACCGGCAGCGGGCGCGGCGGCAGACGCCGATTCCACGTCGCGAGCACGCGCACCGGCGCATCGGCCAAACCCTCCAGCGCGGCGCGCAGCAGGGTGTGCTCTGGATCCTGTGCGGTGGACGGCGCGACGAGCACGAGCGGATCTTCTCCTTCAGGCAGTTCGACGTCTTGGGTCGGCGGCTCCCACATGAGCGGACCCACGACGTGCACGCCATCGGGCCACGGGCGCGGGTACTCGAGCTGTGGGAACGTCCCCACGAGCGCCAGGCGGCGGCTGATGCCTCCGTGGACGTGATCCAGGGGCGCCAGGCCGAGCCGCGCGCGCGTCGCGTTCAGCTCCATCCGCCCCAGCTCGAGGCCTTTCGTGATCGGCGCCTGCGCGCGACGCCAGAACGCGCGCCCGAGCGCGCTGCGGGGCAGACGCGCGCCGAGCGAGTAGATCGGCGAGCCCGGCAGCACGTGCGGGTGGACGTGCGGGATCAGCGTCGCGTACGGCACGTCGTGGATCTCCGCCGCGAGCGCCGGGGCGAGCGTGAGGATGTCCGCCACGGCGACGTGCGGTTTCAGCTCGCGCACTAGCGGGACCGTGTCGGTTGTCGCGTGGACGACGGCCTCGTAGAAGTCCAGCGGCTCGGGGCCCTGCGGAAACACGTTGTACTCAGGCGCCGCCGCGAACGCCAGGCCCTCCGCCTCGACCGGCTCCCGCCAGCGCTCCCAAGTCTGCAGCGTCACCTCGTGCCCGCGCGCCGCCAGCGCGCGCCCGAGCGCGATCATCGGGAACGCGTGGCCAGGGTCGCCGAACGCGCCCAACAGCACACGTCTCGGCGGGCCCGCGCGGTCTGTCACGTCACGGCGCCGCGATCAGGCGGCGAGCTCGGCGAGGAGACGCAACTGCTCGAGGCGCTCCGGCGCGGTGAACGCCGTCGGGGTGACCCCCAGCGTGCCCACGCCCGCGTCGCGGTACACCGCCAGGCGCTCGCGCACCACGTCCTTCGGTCCGCACAGCGACACGCTGTCGATCAGCTTGTCCGGGACCGCGGCCATCGCCTCCTCGCGCTTGCCTTCCAGGTAAAGGTCCTGGATGACCTGCGCCTCCGCCTCGTAGCCATAGCGGCACACGAGCTGGTTGTAGAAGTTCTGCTTGCGCGAGCCCATGCCGCCCACGTACAGCGCCACGAACGGGCGCATCGAGTTGCGCGCCCCCTCCAGATCGTCGGTGATGCACAGGCTCACCGTCGGCGCGATGTCGAAATCGTCGAGCGATTTGCCCGACCGGTCGGCGCCTTCCTGCAGCAGCGGTCGCAGGTCTGAGACGTGCTCCGGCGAGAACAGCGTCGGGATCCAGCCGTCTGCGATCTCGCCCGCGAGGGCCGTGTTCTTAGGGCCGATCGCCGCGAGGTAGATCGGGATGCGCTCCTGTACGGGAGAGATCGTCAGCTTCAGCGCCTTGCCAGGACCGTCCGGGAGCGGCAGCTCGAGCGTCTCGCCGTGGAACTCCACCCGCTCGCGCGCCAGCGCCATCCGCAGCACCGCCACGTACTCGCGCGTGCGCTGCAGCTGCTTGCCGAAGCGCTGCCCGTGCCAGCCCTCCGCGACCTGCGGGCCCGAGGAGCCGATGCCGCAGATCATGCGCCCGTTCGACAGCTGGTCGATCGTCGCCGCCGTCATCGCTGTCATCGCCGCCGAGCGGCCCGGCATCTGGAAGATGCCCGAGCCGAGGCGGATCTTCGACGTCTGCCCCGCCAGCCAGCCGAGCACCGTCGCCGTGTCCGAGCCATACGCCTCCGCGGCCCACACCGAGTCATAGCCCAGCCGCTCCGCCTCCTGGACGATCGTCAGCTGGTCCTGCGAGCTGAGGCCGAGGCCCCAGTAGCCGATGTGCACGCCGAGCTTCATCGCCGCAAACCCTACAGCGCCTCGCCCGGACGGACGAACATCATCTCCGGCACCACGCACGCGGGGGACACCTTCAGCAGGTAGCGCACCGCCTCCGCGATGTCCTCGGGCCGGATCATCTCATCCGCCGGCACCTGCTCCTTGACGAAGTCCGTCATCGGCGTGTCCACGAACGCGGGGCACAGCGCCGTCGACTTGATGCCCTCCTTGCCGAGCTCCTTGTTCATCGCTTCCGTCCAGCCCACCACGCCGTGCTTCGTCGCGGAGTACACCGACAGCCAAGCCTCGCCGTGCTTGCCCGAGATCGACGACGTGTTCACGACGAGCGCGTTCTTGTGCTCCGCCGCCGCCTCGCGCAGCATCCCCATGCACTCGCGGTAGAACAGCACGATCGAGCGCAGGTTGATGTCCAGCTGCATGTCCAGCCGCTTCGTCTCGATCTCCGCCACCGCCGCGCCCACGCCCACGCCCGCGTTGTTCACGAGCACGTCCAGTCGCCCGTACTTCTCGCGGTGCGCCGCCACCACCTTCTGGATCTCCGCCTCGTCGGAGACGTTCGCCGCGACCGCCTGCACGTCGAAGCCCTCCGCCGCGAGCCCCT
>DASUPL010000184.1:0-11976 GCA_036281155.1 Solirubrobacteraceae bacterium
GAGCGCAAGCAGCGTGAGGGCGCCGCCCCTGGACTCGACGTCGATCTTGCGCCTGAGGAGCCACCGCGCGATGCGCGGCTGCAGCAGCGTGAGCGCGAGCGCGATCAGGATGAACACCGGCACGATGTCCTTGAACGCCGAGGAGGGCAACACCAGCAGCAGCACCGCCCCCGTGATCGCGCCCGCCGCCGACATCGTCCCGAAGCGCAGCGCCCGGCGAGCCTGGCCGGCGAGCTCGCGGCGATAGCCGATCGCGCCCGAGACCGAGCCGGGAACGAGGCCGATCGTGTTCGACACGTTCGCCGTCACCGGCGCGTATCCGAACGCCAGCAGCACGGGAAACGTGATCAGCGTGCCGCTGCCCACGACGGTGTTGATCGTACCCGCCGCGAGACCCGCGAGAGCGATCGCGACGATTTCGCCGATGGTCAACTCAGGTCAACGTTCGGGCGCGCTGCGCAGGACACGGAGACACCTCAAGCTAGGGTTGGCGCATGGACGTGGAGAAGGCTATCCGCAGCCGCCGCACGCATAAGGCGTTCGGTCCCGGCGCGCTCGACTCGCGGACGCTCGAGGAGCTTTTCGAGCTGGCGAGCTGGGCGCCGAACCACCACCTCACCAACCCCTGGCGGTTTCGCGTCCTCGGGCCCAGCGCGCGCGAGCGGCTGATGCAGCTCGCGGAGGCGGAGAAGCCCGGCTCGGCGGTCAAGCTGCGGCGAGCCCCCACGCTCGTCGCGGTGAGCGCGCTGCAGAGCGGCGACGAGGCCCAGGATCGCGAGGATCTGCTCGCCACGGCCGTCGCCGCCTACCTCGTGCTGCTCGGCGCGCATGCCCGCGGACTCGCTGGCTACTGGCGCACGGTCGCGCTGCTCGCGGACCCGCGCGGACGCGCGATCCTCGACATCCCAGCCGACGAGACGCCCGTGGGGCTGCTGTACCTCGGCGAACCCGTGCAGGAGCAGCGCGTGCCAGACCGCGCGCCCGTCGCGGAGCTCGTCAGCTACCTCGACTGACGCGCGGGGATTGCCGCTCGCCGTGCGGACGGCTCACTTCACCGTCAGCGTGCCCTCCATCCCGGCAGCGCGGTGGCCTGGAACGGTGCAGTAGAACGTGTACGTCCCCGGCTTGAGGTTCAGCTCGAGCGTCTTCGATCCGCCCTGGAACGTCGGGGTGGCGCCGACTGTTGCACCGGAGTCCGACGCGACCGCCACGTCGTGTCCCACGGGCGATGAGTTCGTGAAGTCGATCGTCACCGCCCCCGCCTTCGCCGACAGCGACTTCGTGTCGTAGGCCAGCTGGCCTTCGGTGTTCGCCGCCAGGCTCAGCTTCTGCCCGCCGCCCGCGCCGGCCGCGGGCGTGGAGGACGTCGTCGAGGTCGTGGGTGCGGCCGCGGGGGTGGACTTCGTTTCGGAGGAGCTGCTGCTGTAGGAGTCGCCGCCGCAGCCCGCGAGCAGGAGCACTCCGACGAGGAGTGCGGCTGGCGCGGCCTTGGAGATGGAGCGGGAGCGTATCGCTGCTGGCTTCTGGGTCATCAGGACTCATCCTCCTCGATCTTGTTGCCGCTCGGGGCGAGCACGTACCACTCGGCGCCGAATGCCTTCGAGCCCTCGCCGTAGGCGTCCTCGTCGTCGGTGTCCTTGACGAAGTAGTACAGCGGGTGGCCCTTGTAGGTCACCTGCGTGGCGCCGTCCGCGCGGGCGATCGTGCCCAGGTCGGAGGACTTGGCGGCGGCCGCGCTCGTGGGCGCCCCGCTCGTGGTCACCGGCGGCCATGCCTGCGCACACGCGTCCGTGCAGGCCGATCCCCCGCCTTTGTCGGCCTCGAACAGATACACGGTCATCTTCTTCGGGCCGGCCGCGAGCACCGTGCCGAGCTCGTTGTGCTTGGTCGTGACGACCACGCCCGCCGTGTTGGCTGGCGTCGTGGCCGGGGTCGTCGCGGTCGCGGTCGAGCTCGTCGAGGCCGTGCTCGGGGTGCTCGTAGCGGTCGTATCGCTGCTGTCTCCGCAGCCGGACAGGAGCGCGAGCGCTACCGCGGCGCCGGCGAGCATGACTGGGTTCTTCACCTGTGACCTCCTCGTGGATGGACGTAGTGCTCGCCTTCTAGACGCCAAGGTGGGCGGATCCTTCCCGTCCCACGTCTTTGAATTTGCTCTATGGCTCGGTGTGGACCACGACCTCGGCTATGCCCTCGATCCGCTGGTGCAGCTCGTCCTCGAGCTCGCTCGCCAGTCGGTGCGCGTCCGTCAGCGACTCGCCCGCGCTGATCCCGAGCGTGAGGAACACGACGCGCCCGGCGTCGGTGGAGAGGAGCCTCACCCGGTGCGGGTCCGCTCCCGTGCGCTCACGCACGTGCTCCTCGATCGCGCGCATCGCCAGCCGGTCGGAGCTCTCATCCGGACGGCGCGCGGCGAGCGGGCGCTCGAGTGGCTCCAGGTGGGTCTGCACGTCGGCCACGCCGGGGCGCGAGCGGATCTCCTGCTCGACGCGCTCGGCGATCTCGTGCGCCTCCCGCAGGTCGAGGTCGTCGGGGAACTTCAGGTGCAGCGAGACGCTCGCGCTGTCGTGCTGCTCGAAGATCGAGATGTCGTGCGCCTCCCTCACCAGCGGCTCCGACAGTGCGATCGCGAGCACGCGGTCGCGCAGGTCCAGGCCGCTGCGACGCGGCTCCACGTGCACCACCACGTCGCTGCCGGGGAGCGCGCGCTCGACCGCGCCCTCGATCAGGTCCGCCGTCCTGTGGCCCTCGACGACCGCCTGCCCTGGGGGCACGCTCACGACGACGTCCGCGAAGTAGCGCCCCGCGGACTCGCGCAGCCGCAGTCGGCTCAGCTCGACGTCCTCGTGCAGGCCCGCGATCGCGAGCTCCGCCGCGGCGCGCGCCTGCGCGGGAGTGCGGTCCATGAGCACGTTCGCGTTCTCCGCGATCAGGCGCGTCGCGGCGATGAAGATGATCGCCGCGACGATCAGCGCCGCGATCGCGTCGCCCTGCTCGAAGCCGGCGTGAACCGCGAGCAGGCCCACGAGCACCGCCATCGACCCCGCCATGTCGCCGGCGAAGTGCAGCGCGTTGGAGCGCAGCGCCGGGCTGTCCATGAGTCGCGCGGCCGTGAGCGAGATGCGCGTGCGGCTGAGGTCGAGGATCACCGCGAGCGCGATCACCGCGAACTGGTACCAGTGGATGCCCGGCGCGCCTCCCCCCACGATCAGGTGACGGCCCGCGTCGACGGCCACGAGCAGGCCACCCATCAGCAGGATCGCCGCCTCCCCCAGCGCCCCGAGGTTCTCCGCGCGGCGGTGGCCGTAGGGGTGGCCGTGGTCGGCCGGGCGTCCGCCGAGGCGCACCGCGAAGAACGTGAGCACCGCGGCGATCACGTCGCCGCTGGACTCGATGCCGGCGGAGATCAGGCCGAGGCTGTGGGTGGCGAGGCCCACGCCGAGCTTGATCGCGACGAGCAGCCCCGCCACGGCGATCGATACGAGCGTGGTACGCCGCACGAGGTCTCGCTCGCTGTGCTGGGCGCGCGCCATCGCTGGAGACTAGAACGCAGGCCGGTCCTGTGCGGGCCGTAAGGTGGAGCCGTGACGCACGATCACGCCGCCCACAGCCATGCCATCGACGCCGATGCCGACCGCGGGCGCTTGGCGGCGGTGCTGGGGCTGATCCTCGCGTTCATGGCCGCCGAGGTGACGGTGGGCGTGCTCGCGCACTCGCTCGCGCTGCTCGCCGACGCCGGGCACATGCTCACCGACGCGGGCGGGATCGCGTTCTCGCTCGTGGCGCTGCGCCTGGCCGCGCGCCCGGCGGCCGGCGCGATGACGTTCGGCTTCCGGCGCGTGGAGATCCTCTCCGCGCAGGCCAACGGCGTGACGCTGCTGATCCTCGCGGCGTTCATCTCCTATGAGGCCGTCCGGCGCCTGTTCGATCCCCCCCACGTCCGCGCGGGGCTGATCCTGGCCGTCGCGCTCGCCGGGGTCGTCGTGAACCTCGTGGCGGTGTGGATGCTCTCGCGCGCGAACCGCCGCGGCCTGAACATCGAGGGCAGCTTCCAGCACATCCTCACCGACCTGTACGGGTTCGTCGGCACGGCGCTCGCCGCGGGCGTGATCCTGGCGAGCGGCTTTCAGCGCGCCGATCCGATCGTGTCGCTGCTCGTCGCCGCGTTGATGATCCGCGCGGGCTGCTCGCTCGTGAAGGCGTCGGCTCGCGTCTTCCTCGAGGCGGCGCCCGAGGGTCTCGACCCGCGGGCGATCGGCGCGGCGCTCGTGGCCCAGCCGGGCGTGGTCGAGGTGCACGACCTGCACGTGTGGGAGGTCTCGAGCGGCTTTCCGGCGCTGTCCGCGCACGTGCTCGTGGACGCCGACAGCGACTGCCACATGGCCCGCCGCGAGATGCAGGGCATGCTGCGCGAGCGCTTCGCGCTCGACCACACGACGCTGCAGGTCGACCACGAGAGCCCCGAAGAGCTGCTCGAGATCGCGCGGATGGACCCATGACGCACGTGCTCGTGGGGCTGCTCGGCGCTGCCCTGGTCCTGATGATGCTGATGGAGATCTTCGTCGCGTTCCTGCTGCCCCGGCGGGTCAAGCGCGACCCGAAAATCGTGCGCTCGGTGTTCGACTACGCGTGGAAGCCCTGGCGGCGGATGGCGCGTGCGCTGCCCGCCCAGGCGGCGGACACGATGCTCGGCGTCTACGGCCCGGTCGGCCTGCTGCTCAACCTCGTGCTGTGGGTGGTGGTGATGATGTTCGGCTATGCCTGCCTGCAGTGGGCGGGCGGCTCGCACCTGGCCGTGGGTCACGCGGTGGGCTTCGGCGACGACCTGTACTTCAGCGCCGCCACGATGGCCGCGAGCCCGCCGGCCGGGTTGGGCCCCGAGAGCACGTTCGCGCGCGTCGTGCAGGTGATCGACGCGGTCAGCGGACTGGCGGTGATCGCGATCGTGATCGGCTACGTCCCCTCCCTCTACCAGGCGTTCTCCAGCCGCGAGGCGACCGTCTCACAGCTCGACGCGCGCGCGGGCTCGCCGCCGAGCGCGGGGCGGCTGGTGCTGCGCTCCACCCAGCGCGACGGCTGGCCGGCGCTGAACCGCTACCTCAGCGGCTGGGAGACGTGGGTGGCGGAGCTGATGGAGACCCATCTCGCCTATCCCGCGCTGGCGTACTTCCGCTCCCAACACGTCAACCAGAACTGGCTCGCGGCGATGTGCGCGCTGCTGGACGCGTGCGCGTTCACCGTGTCCGCCGCGCCGGCCGGGACGGTCGACTCGGCGCGCTTCACGTTCGCGATCGCACGCCACGCGGTGGCGGACCTCAGCTACAGCTTCCACGTCGAACCGTCCGCGCCGCGGATCGACCGGCTGCCGGCGGAGGACCTGCACGAGCTGCTGCGCCAGCTGCGCGAGGCGGGCGTCGAGCCCGGCGCCGACGAGGCGACGATCGCGAAACGCCTCACGGGGATGCGCTCAATCTACGAGCCCTACCTCAACGCGCTCAGCGAGCGGCTGGAGTTGAGCCTGCCGCCGTGGCTGGCGCCGGAGTCGCCCACCGACAACTGGCGAACGACCGAGTGGCACTGACGCCGATGGCCGGCGGCGCCTCGATGCCAGACCGTGTTCAGCCCACCTGCCCACTCGGCCTTACGAGCACCTCGTTGACGCTCACGTTCGGCGGCTGGCCGATCGCGTCGAGGATCGCGCCGGCGATGTCCTCGGCGCTCAAAGGCGTGACGCCGGCGAAGCGCTTGGCCATCTGCTCGAGCACCTCGGGCCGGTTGTGGCCGGGGAGCTCGGTCGCGACGGCGCCCGGCTCGATGCACGTGACGCGCACGCCGATCGCGACGCCCTCCTGGCGCAGCGACTCCGAGAACGCTCCGACGCCGAACTTCGTGAGGTTGTAGACGCCGGAGCCGGCGCGCGCGATGCGACCGGCGACGGAGCTGACGTTGACGACGTGGCCGGAGCCCTGCTCGCGCATCAGCGGCAGCGCGGCGTGCGTGCAGTAGAGGACGCCGAACACGTTCGCCTCGATCATCCGCCGCCACTCCTCCGTGGGCGCGTTCTCGATCGGCCCGAGCAGCATCACACCGGCGTTGTTGACGAGCACGTCCAGGCGTCCGAGCTCGGAGTGGGCACGCCGCACGAACGCGCTCGCCTGCGCCTCATCGCCGACATCCGTCCGCACGGCGATCGCGCGGCCACCCTCCGCGACGATGCGCTCGGCGAGCGCTTCGATGCGATCCGTGCGTCGAGCCGCCAGCGCCACGGCCGCCCCTGCGCGCGCGCAGGCAAGCGCCGTGGCCTCGCCGATACCGGAGGAGGCGCCTGTCACCGCAACTACCTGATTGGAGAGGTCGATGGTCATCCGCCGAGCTTAGCCCTCTCCGCCTCAGCCATCCAGAGCCCGCGTCCGATAGCGGTTGCGGACCCATGATCGCTCCATTCGCCCCCGCGCGGGGTTTTATCTGTCGATCAGATGGGCACCATATTTTTGATCCAGTACGCAGGGAGACGCGCATTCAGCGTCGAAGGACCCCGCAGAAGCGCCTCCAGCGAGGGTAATTGACAACGCAACTATCGAGGCGTATAATTCCGACTCCAAGCATCGGATTAGAAGGACGCCCATGTCAGACACAGCTTCAACCCCCACTCTAACGCTCGATCCCGTGGCTCCCGTGCAGGATGCGCAGGACACTGAGACCGAGAACACCAACGACGCCCCCACCGTCGTCGCGCCAGATCGACTGGACAGCCCGATCGAGCGCCTCGACCTCGGGACGAGCGACACGTTCATCCCCGAGGCCGTCGACCAGCTGCTGGCGCACTCGCGGCGATACCCCCTGCTCACGCCCGCCCAGGAGATCGAACTGGCCAAGCGGATCGAGCGCGGCGACCTGCACGCGAAGGAACTGCTCGTCAACTCCAACCTGCGTCTCGTCGCGTCGAACGCCCGCCGCTACCAGAACCAGGGCCTGCCGCTCGGCGACCTCGTGCAGGAGGGCATGCTCGGACTGATCCGCGCGAGCGAGAAGTTCGACTGGCGCAAGGGCTTTCGCTTCTCCACATACGCGACCCTGTGGATCCGCCAGGCGATCCAGCGCGGCCTGGAGAACTCGGGGCGCACTATCCGCCTGCCCGTCCACGTGGCCCAGCGTTCGCGCAAGGTCGGTCGTGTCGAGCGCGAGCTGTCGGTGCGCCTCGGGCGCGAGCCCACGCTCGAGGAGCTGGCCGAGGAGACCGGACTGCCGATCGAGCAGGTCGAAGAGGTGCGCCACCAACGCGCGGCGCTCGTGAGCCTCGACCAGCAGATCGGCGAGGACGGCGACACCGCCCTCGGTGACCTGCTCCCCTCCGACGCCGAGGTGCCGGAGGAGACCGCGTGGGACAACGAGCGCGAGCGCATCGTCCACGAGGCGATCTCGCAACTGCCGGACACCGAGCGCACGGTGCTCACGCTGCGCTTCGGCACCGGCCGCGAGGAGCCTCAGACGCTGACCGCGATCGGCAAGCGCCTGGGATTCTCCGCCGAGCGCGCCTCGCAGCTGGAGCAGCGCGCGCTGAAGAAGCTCGCCGAGTCTCCCGAGCTCGCAGCCCTGCGCGAGGCCGCGTAAGACTGAAGTTCTGAGGACCAGCCGGCCGGCGCTCGCTCAGCTGCGATGCGTCGGCCGGTGTTGGGCCCCATTCACACTCCCGACCCGTCGGCCCTCATCTCCATGACGAGATGCGGCCCGATGTTGGGCAGCTCGAACTCGTCGGAGATCACCTGCATGCCCGCGCGTTCGTAGAAGCGCTGGGCTGGGACGCGCGCGTTGCACCAGATGCGCCGCGCGCCGCATTCGCGAGCATGCCGCACCAGCGCGTCGAGCACCGCCCGACCGCCTCCCCTGCCCCGAGCGTGCGGCGCTGTGGCCATCCCGCGGACGCGCCACGCGCCGGGCCCCCCATCCGGGGCGATGAGACCCACGGCGATCATCTCCTCAGCGTCGAACGCGCCGACAGCGAACGCGTCCGGCGCCTCGTCCGCGGCGACCTGCTCGACGGTCTCGTGCGGACGCAGCACAGCCTGGCGCAGCTCGCGGGTCTGAGCGAGCGGGATGGCTCGTGCGAGGATCGCTGCTGACACGCGCGAGATCCTAGTCGCCAGATCGGGGCCGGACTGGACCTGCTCCGCTTGTGGCTAACCTTTGACGCATGTGCAGAAACATCAGGACTCTCCACAACTTCGAGCCGCCCGCGACCGACGAGGAGGTGCACGACGCGGCCCTGCAGTACGTGCGCAAGATCAGCGGCTTCACCAAACCGTCGCAGGCGAACGCCGAGGCGTTCGAGCGGGCGGTCGCCGAGGTGACCGAGATCTCGGGCAGGCTGCTGGGCGAGCTCGTCACCTCCCAGCCGCCGAAGGACCGCGAGGTCGAGGCGGCGAAGCGCAGGGCACGCAGCGCCGAACGGTTCGCGGCGTAGCGTCTACTCGCCGAGCTCGGCCAGGAAGCGCAGTACCTCGGGCACGACCGCCGCGGTGTTCTCGCGGTGCGGCCAATGCCCCGCGCCCGCGACGATCAGCGCGCGGCTCGGGGCGGGGAGCATGGCGGCGGTGCGCTCGTAGAGCTTCTGCTCGCCGATCGCGTGATCGCCGCCGATGATCAGCCCGGGCACGGCGCCGACGCGTTCCAAGGCGGGAGCGCCGTTCAGCGGCAGGTCGCGGTAGTAGTCGATCGCGCCGTTGAGCGTCTCCGGCGAGGACAGAGCCTCCTTCGCGCGACGCAGCGTCTCCTCGCGCTCCGGCCCCGACCAGCCGGGCGACCAGCGCCTGTAGAGGTGGTTGAGGTAGGCGAAGTCGTTACGCCTACAGACCCAAGCAGCCCAGGGCAGCTTCAACCCGACGAAGTGGCGCACCGACCACATCGCCTGCGGGGTGCGCTGAAGGACACTCGGGTGCGGGATGCCCGACGTGAGGATCGCGCGCACACGGCTTGGCTCCAAGCCGGCGGCCACATACGTGAGCAGCGCGCCCCAGTCGTGGCCGAAGAGCACAGCGCGCTGGACGCCGATCGCGTCGAGCAGCCCGAGCGCGTCGCGGCCGAGTGTCTCCGGCTTGTAGTCGCGGCCGGGGACGATCGTGTCCGGGTGGTAGCCGCGCAGCCACGCGACGGTCACGCGCCAGCCGGCGCCCACGAGCGCCGGCTCGATCCCCTCCCAGGAGTAGGGCGTGTCGGGGAACCCGTGCAGGAGCACGATGTCGGGTCCCTCCCCGGCCTGTGAGACGACGAAGCTCTGGCCCTCGTGTGAGACCGTGCGGAATTCCATCTGGCCGAGTCTATGCCGGAACGACCAGCGGCGACGAGCGCCTGCCGGCGGCGACGGGTCGGGCATCGACGGTCCTCAGATGCTGGAGACGTCCAGCCCCGTCCCTTCGAGCAGCCGGTTGGCTTCAGAATTGAGAATCGTGAACTCGCCCGTGAGGATCAGCACGCCGAGGACGATCATGATGGCGCCGCCGACGCCGATGATGACGGGGAAGTGGCGTTTGACGACGGCGAGCGCGGAGGTCATGCGCTCGAACGCGAGCGCGATCAAGAGGAATGGGATGGCGAGGCCGGCGGAGTAGAAGGCGAGCAGCAGCGCGCCGTGAGCGGCGGAGTTCGAGACGGCGGCCTGCGTGAGGATGGCGGCGAGGGTGATGCTCGTGCACGGCGTCCACGCGATAGCGAACGCGGCGCCGGCGATGACGGGCCCGCCGCGGCCGGCGAGGCGCAGCAGCGTCTCGGAGTGCCACTCGCGGTTGAAGATCGCGACGAATGGCGTGGCGAGGAAGATGAGCCCCATGAGGATGATGGCGATCCCCCCGGCCTGCTGGAGAGCGTGTTTGTGCGCGTTGAGGCTCGAGCCGATGACGGTCGCGCTCATGCCGAGCAGGATGAAGATCGAGGAGAAGCTCGCGATGAACAGCAGGCTCGGCACGAGCACCCTGCGCGCCCCCACCCCACCCTTGAGATCCGCCGGCGTGACGCCGATGACCGTGGAGAGGTAGCCGGGGACGAGCGGCAGCACGCAGGGCGAGAGGAACGACACGAGCCCGGCGGCGAGCGCGAGCGGGATGCCGACGCCGGTGGCGGTGTCGGAGGCGGACGCGAGCACCGTGTACGAGTCGATCACGATCGAGGAGCCTCCTCGTGGGAGTGCTGGCTGGCGTCGGCGCCCGCGCCGGATCTCAGCTCGGCGACTTCGCGCTCCAGGCGCTCGATGCGCTCACGCAGGGCGTGGAGCTCGCTCGGCGAGGAGCTTGCGAGGAAGGACCCGTCCGTGTTCGCGGCCATGCGCTGGGGTGCCCGCTCGTCAGCTGGCTCGTCCCTGTCGGCCCCCTGCAGCAGCTGCGCGTAGCGCTGCTCCTTGTGTCCAGGGCGGCGCTCCAGGCGCGCGACGAGCTCGCGCTCGATGAGCTGATCGAGCGTCGCGTGGACGCCCGCGAGGTCGTCGAAGGCGTGCATGCGCTCGCTGCGCTGCTTGAGCTCGCCGGGCGTCTGCGGCCCGCGCAGCATCAGCACGCACACGATCGCCTGCTCGGCGGAGCTCATGGGCAGCGCTTCGGCGAGCAGGTGCCTGTGCTTGGCGGCGCGGCTGCCGCTGGCGAGGCGCGTGAGGCCCTTGCGTTCGAGGCGGTGGAGCGCGTCGCGGATGAGCGCCTCGTCGTAGTCGACGACGGGGTCCCTGTTGGTGGACTGGTTGCACGCGAGGCGCAGCGAGTTGAGGGAGAGCGGATAGACGTCGGGCGTGGTGCGCTGCTTTTCGAGCAGGCACCCGAGGACGCGTGTCTCGGCGGCGGACAGGTTCATCGTCTTCTAAGCCTACGACCCGGCGGATAAAGTCATCGTGGTGACGCCCGTGTCGCTGAAGCGGATTGGCCGCCTGTTCACCCCCTACCGCCAGCGTCTTGGCGCGCTGCTGGGGCTGATCTTCCTCTCGGCGGGGCTTGGGGTGATCAGCCCGTTCCTGCTGCGCGGCGTGCTCGACACGGCGATCCCGGAGCACGACACGACGCTGCTGGCGGAGCTGGTGGTGGGCATGATCGCTCTGTCGGTGATCGGTGGCGTGATCGGGGTGGCGCAGACGTGGATCTCAAACCAGGTGGGTCAGCGGGTGATGCACGACCTGCGCGCGGCGGTTTACGCGCACCTGCAGCGGATGTCGCTGGCGTTCTTCACGCACACGCGCACGGGCGAGGTGCAGTCGCGGATCGCGAACGACATCGGCGGGATCGACAGCGTGGTGACCTCGACGGCGACGTCGATCGTGCAGAACGTGACGACGGTCGTGGCGGTGGTGGCGGCGATGGTGCTGCTGGACTGGCGTCTGGCGGCGTTCTCGCTGGTGCTGCTGCCGTTCTTCGTGTGGCTGACGCGGCGGGTGGGCGAGGAGCGTCGCCGGATCCAGTCGGTGCGCCAGGGGCGCCTGGCGGACATGTCGACGCTGGTGGAGGAGTCGCTGTCGGTGTCGGGCATTCTGCTGGGCAAGACGATGGGACGCTCGCCGGAGCTGGTGCGGCGCTTCAGCGAGGAGTCGGGCGAGCTGGCGGATCTGGAGGTGCGCGCGCGGATGGCGGGGCGCTGGCGGATGGCGTCGGTGCAGATGAGCTTCGCGATCATGCCGGCGGCGGTGTACTGGTTCGCGGGCGAGAGCATCGCCTCGGGCGGGCACACGATCACGATCGGCACGGTGGTGGCGTTCACGACGCTGCAGACGAGGGTGCTGTTCCCGATCCAGTCGCTGTTGTCGGTGGGCCTGGAAGTGCAGACGTCGCTGGCGCTGTTCGGGCGGATCTTCGAGTACCTGGACCTGCCGGTGGACATCGTCGAGCACGCGGACGCGCACGAGCTGGCGGGCGTGAGCGGCGACGTGCGTCTGGACGAGGTGTCATTTCGCTACGCGCCGGACGCGCCGTGGACGCTCGAGGACATCAGCGCGGAGATCCCCGCGGGCACGCG
>DASUPL010000185.1:0-3531 GCA_036281155.1 Solirubrobacteraceae bacterium
GGCGTGCCCGCCGCCGAGCAGCACCGCTGCGCCGAGGTCGTGTGGGCGCCGACGCAGCCGCTGCCGACGCTCGACACGTTCGACGGCCTCGAGGGCGACATCCTGATGAACGCGCTCGCCCACTTCAACCCGCCTGGCTACTCGTCGGTCGGCGTGGTCAACACGTCCGTGTGGCGCTCGTCGCAGATCGGATCGACTAGCGGCCACGCGTCGGCCTCGGGCATAGCGCGGATCTACGCCGCCCTGCTCGAGCCCGGCCGCCTCCTCGCCCCCGAGCTGCTGGCGCACGCGACCGTCCCGCGCGCCACGGGGCACTGTCCGATCCTCGGCGAGGAGGTCGCCTTCGGCCTCGGGTTCCAGCCCACCACGCAGCGTCGCCCGCTCGGACCCAACCGCCGGAGCTTCGGCCACTTCGGCACCGGCGGCGCCCTTGGCTTCGCCGACCCCGACGGGGGCGTCGCGTTCGGCTACGCCATGAACCACGTCATCCCCCGCTGGCAGAGCTCGCTCAACCGGGCGCTCGTCGACGCGGTGTACGCATCGCTTGGCACCGGGTGAAGCGCGCGCAACGGCGCACCTTGAGCGCGGTCGGGCTCATCGGGGTTTGAGATACTTCGTGCGATGAGTCCCACGCGCGATCGGGCGCGAGCACAGTCCACGGAGCGTGGGCGCTGATGGCCAGCCTGGGGTTCGCTTGCCTGCTGCTGGCGCTCGCCGTCTGCGTGTACGGCATCGGCGCGTCGCTGTACGGCGCGCGCAGCGGGCGTGTGGAGTTCTCGGCGTCGGGGCGGCGCGCGGTGTATGCGCTGGCGGGCGTGCTGACGGTCGCGTTCGCCGTGCTCGAGGTGGCGTTCCTGCGCGACGACTTCGTGTTCAACGCGGTCGCGGACACGTCCAGTCGCACGACGCCGACGGCCTACCGGGCCGCGGCGGTGTGGTCCTCCCAGGAAGGCTCGCTGCTGCTGTGGGCGTGGCTGCTGTCGCTGTGGTCGAGCCTCGCGCTGTTCCTCGTGCGCAAGCGCATGCGCGACATCGCCAGCTACGCGACCGCGATCCTGCTCGGCTTCGGCGCCTTCTTCATCGCGCTGATGATCTTCTACGCGAACCCGTTCGCGACGACCCATCCGGCGCCCGCCGAAGGGGTGGGGCTCGATCCGCTGCTGCGCTTCCCCACGATGATGATCCACCCGCCGATGCTGTATTCGGGCTACACGCTGTGCACGATCCCGCTGGCGTTCGGGATGGGCGCGCTGCTCGCGCGCAGGGTCGACGCGGACTGGATCAAAGCGGTCAGGCGCTTCGCGTTCGCGGCGTGGCTGCTGCTGGGCGTGGGCATCCTGCTCGGCGCGCGCTGGTCCTACGCGGAGCTCGGCTGGGGCGGCTACTGGGGCTGGGACGCGGTCGAGAACGCGTCGCTGATGCCGTGGCTGACGGGCACGGCGTTCCTGCACTCGCTGATGATCCAGGAGAAACGCGGGATGCTGAAGGTGTGGAACACCTCGCTGGTGCTCGCCACGGGCACGCTCGCGATCATGGGCACGTTCCTGGTGCGCAGCGGCGTGCTGAACTCGATCCACGCGTTCGGCGGCGCGACGCTGGGCGTCCCGTTCGTGGCGTTGATCGGGGTGCTGGTGGCGGGCTCGATATATCTCGTGGTGACCCGCCGCGACATGCTGCGCTCCGAGCACCGGCTCGACTCGCTGCTCTCGCGCGAGTCGATCTTCCTGGCTAACAACGTCGTGCTCGTGGCGCTGTGCTTCGTGATCTTCTGGGGCACGTACTTCCCCCTGATCTCCGAGGCGCTCACCGGCCAGGAAGCGTCCGTGGGCCCGCCGTGGTTCGACCGCTACACGGTGCCGCTGGCGCTGATGCTGGTGCTGCTGAGCGGCATCGGCCCGGTGATCGCGTGGCGCCGGGCGACGCTCGCCAACGCACGGCGCAACTTCCTCGTGCCGTTGCTCGCCGCGCTGAGCGCGTTGGTCGTGCTGCTCGGCGCCGGTATCGCTAACAAGCCGTTCGCGATCACGATGTTCTGCTGCGCGGCGTTCGTGTTCGGCAGCATCGGGCAGGAGTTCTTCCGCGGCATCCGCGCACGGCGGGCGATGGCGGGGGAGACGGCGCCCCGCGCCCTGCTGTCGCTGGTGCGCCGCAACCGCCGGCGCTACGGCGGCTACGTCGTGCACCTGGGGATCGCGGTGCTGTTCGTGGGCGTGGCGGCCTCGTCGTCCTTCCAGCACGCCTCCCAGCTCGGGCTCTCACCCGGCCACTCCACGCGTGTGGGCGCGTACAAGCTCGCCTACGTGCGCCCAACGGCCACGATCACGCCGAAATACGATCGCGCCCACACCGGCTCGACGCTCAGCCTCGGGGCGATCATCGACGTGAGCAAGGACGGGCGCCACGTCGCCACGCTCAACCCCAGCGAGGGCTTCTACGCCTCCCAGGACGCCAGCCAGGGCTCCGTCGGCAGCCTCATCGGCGGCCAGCCGGTGAGCCACATCGCGATGGACGCGGGCGTGACGCGGGACGTGTGGAGCGCGATCGAGCCCAACATCGAAGCCCCCACCCTGTCGCGGATCGTGAAGGCGGGCAACCGCACGCTGCCGCCCGAGGACGCGCTCGTGGCGATCGGCTACCTCGCCCGCGAATACCTCAAGCACCCACCGCAGGCGCAGTTCCACTTCATCGTCTCCCCGCTCGTGATGTGGATCTGGATCGGCGGGCTGATCGTCCTCGGCGGAGCCCTGATCGCGATCTGGCCAGCCCCCAGCGCCGCACGCAGCCGCGTCACGATCCGCGCCCGCCTCGCCCGCGGCCTCTCTCGCGCCTGACTCACGATCGCGGCTCCGGGACTGCCGCTCACGGCCCTTATCTGGCGGCGGCGCGCCTGCTGCTGCGTTCCAGCTCGCCCACGAGCGCGTCGATCGAGCGCTGGAGCTGCTTGACGCTGGCGCTCTCCACGCGCTCGACGCCCACGGCGCGGTTGACCCACGCGTTGATCTCGCGGTGGGTGCGTCCGTCTTTGCGGTGCAGTTCCGCCACCAACCGGCTGCGCTCCTGACGCAGATCCTCGCGGCGCTCGAACACCGCCACGGGGGCCTGTTCGAGCGGCGGTGGCGAGACGGTCGTGGGGGACGGCGCTCGCTGAGGAGGGCCGAACAGCGTCATCTGCGGGGCGAATTCGGCGCTCAGCGGCACGAACTCCGCGCTCGGCGATGGCTCGCTTTCGCGCCGCTCGGGCGGCTCGTCGAAGCCCTCCTCGGGCTCGTCGCGGTGGAGCGCGTGGCGCAGCTCCGTTTCCACCTGCGAGGCGTGCGAGCGCAGCGTCTGCTCGGCGGGCAGGTACAGCCAGCTCGGCTCGGGCGCACGGCCGGGGATCGTGCGCACGAAGCGGCCCACGATCTGGCGAAAGATCAGCGGCGTCTTCGCCGCGGTCGCGTAGACGCCGACGCGCAGGCGGGGGATGTCGACGCCCTCGGAGACCATGTTCACCGCCACGATCCACGGATCGCGCGAGCCGCGGAACTCGGC
>DASUPL010000186.1:0-10475 GCA_036281155.1 Solirubrobacteraceae bacterium
GCACCAACTTCCAGCTCGCCCGCGTCTTCGGCATCCGCATCGGCGTCAGCGCCAGCTGGTTCGTCGTGCTGTTCCTGCTGATCTACTACCTCTCCGACTACTTCCACAAACTGCTCGGCGGATCGCAGAGCACCGCCTACGCGGTCGCCGTCGCGGGCGCGCTCGGCTACTTCGCCTCGCTGATCCTGCACGAGCTCGGACACGCGCTCGTCGCCAGACGCCTCGGCATCCCGATCGCGGGCATCGACCTGTGGTTCTTCGGTGGCCTGTCGCACATGCGGCGTGAGCCCGAGACCGCGGGCGAGGAGTTCAAGGTCGCCGCCGCGGGGCCCGCCGTGACGCTGTTGCTTTTCGGCCTGTGCCTCGCCGCCGGCACCGCGCTCGCGAGCAGCGGGCGCTTCACGGACGTCGCCGCGCTCACCAACGAAGACGTCATCGCCACGCCCGCGCTCGCGCTCGCCGGCTGGCTCGGTTTCATCAACGCGGCGCTGTTCATCTTCAACATCGTGCCCGCGTTCCCGCTCGACGGCGGGCGGATCGCGCGCGCCGCGATCTGGCGGATCAGCGGCGACCGCAACCGCGCGACGCTCGCCACTGGGCGCTCGGGACAAGCGTTCGCGCTCGTGCTCGGCCTGTTCGGAGCGTGGACGCTCGCCAGTAACGACGGCTTCCTCGGCCTGATCACGCTGATGCTCGCGTTCATTCTGTACCAAGCCGCCGGCGCCGCGGTCGTGCAGGGCGCGCTCGGCAGGCGCATCCAGCACATCACCGTCGCCGACATCATGGACCGCGAGCCCGTGACGATCTCCGGCGAGATCACGCTGCTCGACGCACAGGAGCAGTTCTTCCTGCGCTACCGCTGGCCATGGTTCGCCGTCGTCGACCCCGCGCGACACTTCCTCGGCGTCGTGCGCCAGCAGCGCGTCGAGAGCGAGATCGCCGCCGGCAGGCCTGCGTTGCCGGTGACGGACGTGCTCGAGGACGACATGCCCGTGCGCATCGGCGAGCAGATGCCGCTCGAATCGCTGCTGCGCGCCGAGGGCATCGCGCGTCTGGGCGCGATGGTCGCCGTCGACGCCGACGGCGTCCTGCAGGGCGTCGTCACGCTGGCGCAGGTGCGCCAAGCGCTGCGGCCGGCCGCCGGTATATAGAGTCTCGCCCCATGCCAACAAACGACGTTTTGATCATCGGAGCAGGCCTCGCGGGCCAGCGCGCGGCGCTCGCCGCCGCCCAGAAGGGCGCGAGCGTCGCGATCATGAGCAAGGTCCACCCGGTGCGCTCGCACTCCGTCGCCGCCGCCGGCGGCATCAACGCGGCGATCAGCGTCGACGATGACTGGCGCTCGCACGCGTACGACACCGTCAAGGGCTCGGACTTCCTCGGCGATCAGGACGCGATCGAGATCATGTGCTCGGAGGCGCCCAAGGAGGTCATGGACCTCGAGCACATGGGCGTCACGTTCCACCGCAACGACAGCGGCGAGATGGATCTGCGCGCGTTCGGCGGCGCGTCGATGAAGCGCACCGCCTACGTCGCCGACATCACCGGCCAGGCTTTGCTGCACGTGCTCTACGAGCAGTTGATGAAGCACCACGAGACCGTCGAACGCTACGAGGAGTGGTTCACCACCTCGCTGCTGAAGGACGAGTCGGGCCGCTGCTGTGGAGTGCTCGCGCGCGACATCCGCAGCGGGCGGATGGAGGCGTTCACCGCCAAGAACGTGATCCTCGCGTGCGGCGGCGCTGGCCAGGCGTACAAGCCCACGACGAACGGGCTGATCGTGACCGGCGACGGAATCGCGATGGCCTACCGCGCGGGCGCGCCGCTGATGGACATGGAGATGGTCCAGTACCACCCCACTTGCCTCGTCGAGACGGGCATCCTCATCACCGAGGGCGCGCGCGGCGAGGGCGCGCACCTGCTGAACGCCAACGGCGAACGGTTCATGGAGAAAACCGCGCCCAACAAGATGGAGCTCGCCTCCCGCGACGTGGTCTCACGCGCGGAGCAGATCGAGATCAACGAGGGGCGCGGCGTGGGGCCCAACGGCGAAGGCATCTACCTCGACGTGACGGTCGTGCCGCGCAAGCGCACGCTGGAGGCGCTGCGCGAGATCGTGAACCTCGGGCGCGACTTCGCGGGGGTGGACATCACGCGCGAACCGATCATGATCCGCCCCGGCCAGCACTACATCATGGGCGGCGTGAAGACCGACGTCGACGGGCGCACGCCGATCGACGGCCTGTACGCGGCCGGCGAGGTCGCGTGCGTGTCGGTCCACGGCGGCAACCGCCTCGGCGCGAACTCGCTGCTCGACACGCTCATCTTCGGCCGTCGGGCGGGCGAACACGCCGCCGAGCGCGCCGCGACCATGGGCATGCCCGATGTGGACACGCGCCCGCAGCTGCGTGAGGACGCCGCGCGAATCGACTCGATCATCGCGCGCTCGCACGACGGCAGGCGCGTGTCGGAGATCAAGAACGAGCTCGGCGAGCTGATGAACAAACACGCCGCCGTGTTCCGCGACGAGGCCGGCCTGCAGGGCGCCCTCGAGACGATCGGCCGCCTCAAACAGGAGGCTCAGAGCGCGTGGATCGACGACCGCGGCACGGTCTTCAACCAGGACGTGCTCGGCGCGATCGAGCTCGGCTACATGGTCGACTGCGCCGAGGCGACCGTCGTCGCGGCGATCGAGCGCAAGGAGTCGCGCGGCGCGCAGTTCCGCACGGACTTCCCCGAGCGCAACGACGAGGAGTGGCTCAAGCACATCGACATCACGTTGCAAGACGGGAGCCCGCAGGTCAGCTACTCGCCGGTCACGATCACCCAGTGGCAGCCAGAGGAGAGGAAATACTGATGCCCGCTGAAGCGCACGACAGGCCCCCCGAGCAGTTCACCCTCAGGCTGCGCCGCTACGACCCCGAGGCGGGCGAGGCCCCCTACTGGGACGAGCACACGATCGAGCTCGAGCCGCACCGCTCGGTGTTGGAGGGGATCCTGCAGGCGAAAGACCGTTTTGATGGATCGATCGGCGTGCGTTGCTCCTGCCGCCAAGCGATCTGCGGATCCTGCGGCATCCGCGTCAACGGCGAACCCGCGCTCGCGTGCCACACGCACCTCGACGCCGCCAAGCGCGGAGCGAAGGACGGCGTGATCGAGATCGAGCCGATGGGCAACATGCCCGTGCTGAAGGACCTGATCGTCGACATGGACGCGGTCCACTGGAAGAAGATCCAGCGCGTCACGCCGTGGCTGCTCGCCAAGCAGCCGGTACCCGAGCGCGAGTACATCGTCTCGAAAGAGTCGATGGTCGACGTGACGCAGACGATGGGCTGCATCCAGTGCGGCGCGTGCGTCTCGGATTGCCTCGCGATGGAGGTCGACCCCGGCTTCATCGGACCCGCCGCGCTCGCCAAGGCCTACCGCTTCGTCGGCGACCCGCGCGACGACGAGCAGTTCGAGCGCCTCAACGACCTCGCCCAGGACCCGCAGGGGATCTTCGACTGCACGCACTGCTTCAAGTGCGTCGAGGCGTGCCCCAAGGACGTCAACCCGATGGGCCAGATCATGCGCCTGCGCCGGATCGCGATCAACGACCACCACATCGTCGACCAGAACAACGGCGAGCGCCACGAGGCGGCGTTCACCGGGCTCGTGCGCGGGTATGGGCTCAACCACGAGGCTGAGCTGCTGCCGCGCTCCTATGGCGGCAACTCGTGGTTCGCCAAGTTCCATCCGGAGGCCGGAAAGGTACTGTTGAGCCTGCTGGGGGTGACCGTCAAGGCGGTGGTGCGCGGCAAGATGAGCCCCAAGCTGGCGCTCTTCGGCCACAAGATCCCCAAGCAGGACCTCAAGGCGGTGCAGGCGATCTACGACAAGGTCGAGAGCCGCGAGGAGCGCTACGAGCTGAACCTGTACATCGTCGGTGAGGACGAGGCGCCCGAGCCCGTCGCCGCGAGCCCCGAAGGGAGCGTCAGCCAATGAAGGTCGCCTACTGGCCCGGCTGCGTCAGCCGTGGCTTCACCCCCGAGCTGCACGGCTCGATGGCAAAGGTCGCGCCGCTGCTGGACATCGAGCTGGTCGAACTGGACCGCGCGTGCTGCACCGGCGCGGGCGTCATCGCCGAGCACAACCAGGAGCTCGCCGACACGCTCAACGCGCGCACGTTCGCGCTCGCCCAGCAGGTCGACGGCGCGGCGATGATGATGAACATCTGCTCCACCTGCCAGGGCGCGCAGAGCGAGTGCCAGGAGCGCCTGGACGCGAACACGGAGTACCGCGACCACGTCAACTCAACGCTCTCCGCCGAGGGCCTCACGTACGAGACCGGCCTGACGAACAAGAACTTCCTGTGGCTGCTCGTCGAGGAGATCGGCCTCGACGAGCTCACCGCGCGCGTCAAGCGCCCCTTGAGCAACCTCAAGGTCGGCCCCTTCTACGGCTGCTACATCGTGCGCCCGCGCAACCGCCTCGGGATCGACGAGGAGAACCCCCGCGACCACTACCTCGAGCAGGTGATCGAGGCGCTCGGCGGCACGGTGATCGAGTACGCCGGCATGCGCAAGTGCTGCGGCTTCCCGATCATCACCATGAACAAGGAGGCCTCGCTCAAGCAGGCCGGACGCCACCTCGGCGACGCCCTCGACGCGGAAGCCGACTGCCTAGTGACCCCCTGCCCGCTGTGCCACCTGAACCTCGACATGCAGCAGCCACTCGCCGCGGGCGTCGTCGGGCGCGAGCTGAACATGCCCGTCCTGCACCTCCCCCAGCTCGTCGGCCTCGCGCTGGGCCTCGACCCCAAGGAGCTCGGTCTCAGCCGCCACGTCGTGCGTCCCACATCGGTGATCGACTGGTCCACTTCAGTTGTGGGTGCCGCAGCCTGAGGGCCTCTCCGGCTTGGCTGGCGGCGCATTCGCAGCCCCTGCGTGCGCGGCCAAATAGGCTGAGCACGTGAAGATCCTCACCGTCGTAGGCAACCGGCCGCAGTTCGTCAAGGCGGCGGCCGTGTCGGGGCCACTGCGCGAGCGCCATGAGGAGATCCTCGTGCACACGGGTCAGCACTACGACGACTCGCTCTCGCGCGTGTTCTTCACCGAGCTTGGTCTCGCACGCCCGGATCGCGAACTGGGTATCGGCGGCGGGAGCAACACCTCTCAGACCGCCAGGATGCTCGCCGCGCTCGAGCCACTGCTGGCGGAGCTCGAGCCGGAGGCGGTACTCGTCTACGGCGACACCAACTCGACACTCGCGGGAGGCCTCGCCGCGGCGCAGGCGGGCGTGCCCGTCGTGCACGTGGAGGCGGGCATGCGCTCGTTCGATCGCACGATGCCCGAGGAGCTCAACCGCGTGCTCAGCGACCACCTCGCCGAGCTGCTGCTGTGCCCCTCACAGAACGCCGCGGAGAACCTCCGCGCGGAGTCCGTCGCCGGCACGGTCGAGGTGGTGGGCGACGTGATGGTCGACGTGGCGATGCGCTGGCAGCCGGCCGCGCGCGCCAACGCGAGCGCCCCCTCTGGGTACGGCCTCAGCCCCGGCGGCTACCTGCTGCTGACAGCCCACCGCGCGGGCAACGTCGATGATCGCGAGCGCCTACGCGCGCTGGTCGAGCTCATCGGCGCGCTGCCCAGCCCGATCCTCTTCCCGCTGCACCCGCGCACCCGCGCGCGCCTCATAGACGCGGGCCTGCTGGAGCAGCTGGAGCGCCACGACGGCATACGCCTGACCGAGCCGCTCGGCTACGCGGAGTTCAGCGCGCTCGTGTGCCAGGCGCGCGCGGTGCTCACCGACTCGGGCGGAGTCCAGAAGGAGGCGTACCTCGCGGGGGTTCCCTGCGTGACGCTCAGAGCCAACACCGAGTGGGTGGAGACGGTGCACAGCAGCTGGAACACCCTCGTGGACCTCGACGTCGACGCGGCGCTCGCGGCGCTCGCGCGCGAGACCCCAACCGAGCGACCCGCGCTGTACGGCGACGGCCACGCGGCCGAGCGTTGCGTCGAGGCGATCGGCAAGCTGTGATCCCGCCGCCGCGAACGGAACACTACGCGGAGATGGACCTGCCACCGAAACCCCCGCCGACGAGCGACTCGCGCACGCCGATCCGCATCGGCGTGGTGGGCCTCGGCTACTGGGGCCCCAACCTGGCGCGCAACTTCGGTTCGATCCCCGGCTGCGAGCTGGCGTGGCTGTGCGACGCCTCCGAGCAGGCGCGCGAGAAGCTCGAGCGCTCCTTCCCGAACGCGCGCTCGACCGATCGCCTCGAGGACCTGCTGGAGGACGACGACCTCGACGCGGTGGTCCTCGCGACGCCCGTGCCCACGCACGCGGAGCTCGCGGTCGCGGTGGCGCAGGCGGGCAAGCACTGCTTCGTGGAGAAGCCGCTCGCCACGAACGCCGCGGACGCGGAACGTGCCGTCGCGGCCGCGGCGGCCGCGGACAGGGTCCTGATGGTGGGCCACCTGCTCGAGTACCACCCGGCGGTGGCGAAGCTGAAGGAGTTGATCGCCGGCGAGGAGCTCGGCGACCTCTATTACATATACGGCAACCGCCTGAACCTCGGCCAGCTGCGCGCGGACGAGAACGCGCTGTGGAGCCTCGGCGCGCACGACGTGTCGGTGGCACTGCACCTGATCGGCGAGGAGCCCGTCGAGTGCACCGCGCACGGCGCCTCCTACGTGCGCGACGGCGTGCAGGACGTGGTGTTCTGCTACCTGCGCTTCCCCTCGGGGATCGTCGCGCACCTGCACCTCTCATGGCTCGACCCGCACAAGGAGCGTCGCATCACGGTGGTGGGCGCACGCAGAATGGCCACGTTCGACGACATGCTGATCGAGGGCAAGCTGACGATCTACGACAAGGGCTTCGACGAGGACACACGCTCGTGGGGCGAGTACATCGCCCGCTCCGGCGACACGTTCTCGCCGCGCATCCCCAACGTGGAGCCGCTGCGCATCGAGTGCGAGCACTTCCTCGAGTGCATCCGCACCGGCGCCGCGCCGCGCTCGGATGGGCACAGCGGCCTACGCGTGGTGCGGGTGCTCGAGAAGCTGCAGCACTCGCTGGAGCAATGAGCCGTGGAAGAATCGAATCGGGCTGGCGTTGATAGGGCAATGTCAAGAACTGAGACGCACACTCCCACACGCCCGAGGCGCCGCCTATCGCTCCCGCTAGCGATCGCCGCGACCATCCTTCTGCTGAGCGTCGGCGCAACCTCCGCCACAGCCACGAGCAGCATCGAAGGGATTTGGTCATTCAACGGCGGTCAGATCGCCGTTCAGCCGGCCGGCAGCGGGAAACTCGTCGGCATCGTCGTCTCTCCCACCACTTTCGCCACGTGCACCCACCCCGTCGGGCAGGAAATCTGGACGGGAATGACACTTCAGTCCAATGGCTCCTACCAGGGCTTCCACCAGTGGTACTTCGAAACCTCCGCGTGCGCACTGAACCCCACCCCCGGCCCCACGGCGTGGCGAGTGCAGGAAGAAGCCAACGGCTCGCGCTACCTGCGCGTCTGCCTCAGCGCACCAGGAGGCCCACAGCCGTCGATACCCCCCGGCAGCATGGGCACCGGAGCCAACTACGGCTGCCAGAACTCCGCGCTCACGGCCCCACTGGCAAAGTCGGAGGTGGGAACCTTCAAACAGGTCGTCAAGCTCCCCAGCGCTCGCAAGTGCCTCAGCGGCAGGAAGTTCCAGATCCACGTGCGCGACACGAAGTACGACCCCTTCAAGAGCGTGATCGTGACGCTCAAGGGACACAAGCTGAAGGTTGCCCATCGGGGAAGCACCTACACCACGACGGTCAACCTCAAGGGTCTCACACACGGTGCGTTCACGATCAAGATCAAAGCCACGACGGTTCGTGGACACCGCGTGTCGGGTAGCCGCACCTATCACACCTGCGCGAAAAAGCACAAAAAATCCAAGCCGAAGAAACTGCGCTGACGCGCTCCCGCGCGCGCACGGAGGCACTCGGCGGGTCGCAAGAACCCACACGAGCGTCAAGTTAATCCAAGCGATGGAGACGCGCTACGCCGCCTACGGCCTGAACCTGAGCTGCTCTTTTCAGCTCGTCGGCATGCGCGCGACCGCACAGATCGACAACGACCTCCCCTCTCTCGCGCTCGCACTGCGGGAACCCTCCGAGATCGACCACGAATGGAGTGGCTCGACGGGACCACCACAATGGCGTGGACGTCTGGGCGACGGTCTCGATCTGACGATCGAAACGGGAGCGACTGGCGAGGTGCTGTTCGCCTACGGCGATCGAGCCCGATTCCGTCTGCATCGAGACATGAGCCAACTGGACTGCGCGCCCGCACATGAGGGCCTCGACTGGCAGCGGGCCTTGATCGGCAAGGTGATCCCCGCGATCAGCGTGATGCTCGGCTATGAGGCGCTGCACGGCGCGGTCGTCGACTCGCCCGATGGCGTCGTGGCGATCATGGCACCGAGCGGATCGGGCAAGTCCACGCTCGCGATCGAGCTGCTCGGCCGCGGATGGCCTCTGTTTGCCGATGACGTACTGATTCTCGAGGACAGCCACGGCACTGTTCGCGCCCACGCGGGGACGCCACACATGAACATCGCGGAGCCTCCACCGGGCACGCTCGACCCACAGACCCTGGGGGACACGCTGGGGATCCTCGCGGGCGAGCGCTGGCTCGCGGCTGGGAAGACGACCATGCGACCACGGCCCGTACGGATGCTCTGCGTGCTTCAGCGAGGCGCCGAGCTAACGACGCAGACCCGCACGCTGACGTCCAACCCCCTGTCGCTCGCGCCCTACATGCTGGGCCTTTCCACCGACCCGGAGCGGCAACGCAGCCGCTTCTCCCTATACGCGGACCTGATGGACTCAACCGCGCTCGTGCAGATCACAGCCGACCTTGCGCAGCGACCTACGCAGATTGCCGATCTCCTCGAAGACGCGCTCGAAAGCAGCCCGGAGCTATCGACGAGCGGGGTCCGATAATGGCGCGATCGCTGCAGGCGACCGACCCCGAGCCGGGGCCCGAGCCGGGGCAGGTGTGCGGGATCGAGTCGCTGCTTGGCGCCCGTGAGCCCTCGGATCACTCTGTGCCACTGCGGCTGAGCGCGATCAGCAAGCGCTGGCGCAAGGATCTGCCGCTGGTACTGGACGGGCTGGACCTCGCGCTCGAGCCGGGGACGACGACGTGGGTGGGCGGGCGCAACGGGATCGGGAAGACCACGATGATGCGCATCGCGGCTGGTCTGATCGAGGCCGACAGCGGACGCGCCGAGGTCTGGGGCGTCGCTCCGTCTGAGAATCGCGCCCGCTATCAGCGGCTCGTCTCCTTCCTGCCGGCCGGCGACCGCGGACTGTACGCGCGGCTCACCGTGCGCCGCCAGCTCGAGTTCTGGGCTCGCATCGCGATGGTGCCACTCGAGTGCTTCGGGGATTGGATCGAGGAGGCGATCGACACGTTCGACCTCGGCGAGCTGGCCGAGCGTCGCGTGGACCGAATGTCGATGGGACAGCGCCAGCGGCTGCGCATAGCGATGACGTTCCTCCCACGCTCCGAGGTGGTGCTCCTCGACGAGCCGCTCACGAGCCTGGACACGGAGGGCGGAGAGCTCCTGCAGGCCGCGGTCGCGGAGCTGCTCGGTCGTGACGGCGCCGTGCTCTGGTGCTCGCCCAGCGGCGAACACCTCGACATGAGCTTCGACGCGCACTGGATGCTCGAGCGTGGACGCCTGGTGGCGGCATGAACGGCGCGCTCGCCACGGGCAACGCATTCCTCGCCGTGATGCGACGGGATCTGCACGTCTATCTGTCCTATCGCACGCGCCTGGTCAGCCAGGTGCTCACGGCGCTGTTCAGCTTGACCCTCTTCTATTACATCTCACGCCTCGTCCACGTCGACGGCTTTCGATCCTCTGACTCCTACTTCGGCTTCGTGGTCGTCGGCATCTCCCTGATCAGCGTCCTGTACTCGTGCTTCTCGATTCCCGAACTGGTGCGCCAAGAGCTGATCGCCGGCACGTTCGACCGGCTGCTGCTCTCACCGTTCGGAGCGATCCGCAGCGTGCTCGCGATGACGCTGTTCCCGATGGTCTACTCGTTCGTGCTCGCCACGATCACACTCGGGCTCGGCTGCACCGTGTTCGGGCTGCACCTGCATTGGTCCACGGTGCCGCTGGCGCTGCCGGTGATGATCCTCGTCCTGTTCGCGTTCCTGCCCTTTGGCGTGCTGTTCGCGGCTCTCACCGTGGTAATCAAGCAGGGCAACGTGGGGACGAGTTGGGTCGTCGCGATGCTGTCGATCGTCGGCGGCCTGTATTTCCCCGTCTCGCTGCTACCAGAGTGGCTGCAGACGATCGCGAAACTGCAGCCATTCACGGCCGCGACCGACCTGCTGCGCCATCTGCTCGTCGATAGCTCGCTGGGCGAGTCGCCTGAGACCGCGCTGCTGAAGCTCGTCGGCTTCGCTGCGGTGCTGCTTCCCGTATCCATCT
>DASUPL010000187.1:0-2757 GCA_036281155.1 Solirubrobacteraceae bacterium
AAGTACGGCAGCAGCGTCTTGAAGTTCGCGCCCGTGAAGAAGCTGCTCGTGTTCGCCGCGAAGTAGATCGCCGTCACGACCGTGACGACGATGATGCTGCCCTCGCGCAGGGAGGCTACGCGCCCCATGGTCAGAGATCCCGTCGTGCTTTGCCTAGGCGATGGCCTTGACCGCCGTCGATGTGCCCTCGTAGCGCGAGGTCGTCTTCAGGTACGGTTCGACCGATTCCTTGTCGAGGAACTTCAGGCCCGTGTCGGCTTCCGACAGGCCCGACAGGGTTCCAGAGACCTTGTACATGAACAGCTGCAGCACCGGCAGGAACCCCTGCAGGTAAGGCTGCTGGTCGATCGTGAACTCGATGTTGCCTTCCTTGAGCAGCTTCTGTGTCTGTTCGGTGAGGTCGAAGCCTCCCGCCTTCACGCCTTTCCCCGCGAGGCTGTGCTTCTGCATCACTTTCGCGAGGCTTTCCGTGCTGCCTCCGTCGACCGCGTACATGCCCTTCGTGTTCGTGTGCCCGACCCAGTAGGCGTCGATCGTCGATTCCTCCTGGGGCACCGCCGCCCCTGTGGCGACCGTGTGGATGTTGATCGGCTTTCCCGATGCCTTGATCGCCTTCTCCGCGCCTTCGATCCGTGGCTGCAGATTGGCCGAGCCGGGGGTCGCGATGAACAGGGCGACATCGCCCGAGCCGACCGCCGCGACGATTCGCCTGCCCATCTCTTCGCCGGCCTTTTTCAGGTCCTGTCCGATGTAGGCGAGCCGGGCGTTGCCGAGCGCGTCGGCGTTGTAGGCGAGGACCGGAATCCCCGCTTTGATCGCCGCTTCGACCGGCTGGTTGAACGCCTGCAGGTCGATCAGCGCGATCGCGATCCCGTCCGCCCCGCCGGTCACCGCGCTGTTGAGCGCGTTCACCATCTGGTTGACGTTGCTCGATTCCGAGCCCGTCCACTGGTAGGAGCAGCCGAGCAGCTTGCACGCGTCGGCCGCGCCGTACTGCGTCGGAGTGAAGAACGGGTTCGTCGTCACGTGGTTGACGAACACGAACTTGTAGTTCTTGTGCGATCCGAACACGCTCGAGGAACCGCCACCGCCACTCGCTCCGTTGGAGGAGTTAGAGCCGCACGCGCTCAAGAGCGTGCCCACCGAGCCCGCCGCGATGCCGCTCAACGCGGTCCTGCGCAGGAACGAGCGCCGGTCGATCTCGGGCCACGCGAACCGTGACTCCTCAGATTGTGGCAGCGGCTCCCCAGCCGTCTGCCGTTGGTCAGTCTCAGACATGATCCGCCTCCTCCTCAATTGCAAGTGCTGTGACTTGCGAGCACTACGGGGGTAATACCCTCCGGGAATGGTCGGGAAACCCGCCGAGCCAGCTCGATCCGATCAGCCGCAGCGTCGAGGGCGCGGAGACACGACTGAGCAGGATTCAGAGCGGGAGATCGTGGGCCCGCTGGAGATCGAGAAGCTGAGCAAAGAGGACGGGCGCGCACTGATTCTCTACAGCTCCGCGCCGCCGCCGCGCACATGAGCGAGCTGCGTTTCAACGAGCTGCGCCACGAGCACGTCGCCTACGCGATCCACCGTCAGGAGCGTACCTTCCTGCCCTCGCGCGAGCACTGCCCGCTGTGCCCCACGAAGTCCGGATGCCCCCCCACCGAGATACCTCGCGAGACGTTCGAGATCGCGGTGTTCGACAACCGCTTCCCCGCCTTCGAGCAGCCCCATGGCGCGGCCGAGGTGGTGGTGTACACCGACGCTCACGACGCGTCCTTCGGCACGCTCGCGCCCGGGCGCGCGGAGGCGTTGATGTGGGTGTGGCGCCACCGCTACGCGGAGCTCGGCGCGCGCGCCGACGTCGACTACGTGTTCATCTTCGAGAACCGCGGCGTGGAGGTCGGCGTGACGCTGCACCACCCCCACGGGCAGATCTACGGCTACCCGTTCCTGCCGCCGGTCCCAGCGCTCGAGCTCGCCGCGGACGCGCGCCTGGATGGCTGCGCACCGTGCACACTGCTCGCGCGCGAGCTGCAGGACGGGCGGCGCGTGCTGTTCGAGAGCGAGCGCGTGGTCGCGTATGTCCCCCACGCCGCGCGCTGGCCGTATGAAGCGCACGTGGTCGTGCGCGAGCATCGGCCGAGCCTGTTGGACTGCGACGCGGAGGATCTGCGCGCGCTCGCTCACGGCCTGCAGACTCTCGTACGTGGCTACGACGCCCTGTTCGCGCGACCGTTCCCGTATGTGATGGCCGTCCACCAGGCGCCCACCGCGCCGCCCGTGGGGCGCGGCCATCTGCACGTGGAGCTCTATCCACCGCTGCGCACCGCGAAGAAGCTCAAGTACCCCGCCGGGTCCGAGCAGGGCGCCGGCACGTTCATCTCAGACGTGCTGCCCGAGGAGTCCGCCGCGGAGCTGCGCGAGGCGATCGCTCGTGCCGGATAGGCGCAGCGGCGCGTTCGCTCCTGGACGCGTGAACCTGATCGGCGAGCACACCGACTACAACGCCGGCCTCGCGCTGCCGTTCGCCATCGCCGAGGGTCTCGCCGTGCACGCCGTCGCACGCGAGGATCGCCGCATCCACGCCGACGCGCGCGATCTGGATGAGCACGACGACTTCGCGCTCGAGGGGCCGGTGCCGCACACCCAGGGGTGGCGCGCATATCTCCGGGGCATCGTCGCCGAGCTGCAAAGCGCCGGCGTCACGCTGCCCGGCGCGACGATCGAGATAGGCGGCAACCTGCCGCGCGGCGCCGGGCTGTCCTC
>DASUPL010000188.1:0-2886 GCA_036281155.1 Solirubrobacteraceae bacterium
TCGTTCTGGACGCGAACGTCCTTGTGTCCGCAGCGCTAGCTCGCGACCCCGCCGCACCCTCGGTCCGGGCGTTCGATGCGCTGCTGGATGAGCGGATCGAGGTGGTCGGCTGTCCTGTGCTGCTTGGCGAGGTCGCCTCCGTTCTGGGGCGCGAGCGGCTGCGGCGCTTTCTTTCGATCGAGCAGGCTCGTCGGTTCGTGGCCGACCTCGCTGGCGTCATGACGTTGGCTGCGGACCCTCCACCGCCGTACCCGGCTGTCTGCCGAGATCCCGGCGACGATTATCTCGTCGCGCTCGCCCGAGCGGCTGTCGTCGATGCGCTCGTGACCGGCGACCGCGATCTGCTTGACCTGGAGGACGTCGGCGTAGCGGTCATCACACCACGAGAGCTCATCGAGCGACTGGCCGATGCCCCGTAGAGCGCGCGTCCGATCGGAGGCGCCGGTCGAGCGGCTGATCGCCGGATTGACGGTCGACGAATTGCGTGAGGTCGTCGTGGCAGCGGTGGATCGTCACGGTGACGTTGAGCGGCAGGTGCGTCTGATCGCCGCTCGCGTCGCGGGCGATCTGGCGCAGCTGCGCGCCGAGGTGGATCGCGGCCTGCGTACGCGTAGGTTCCTCGGTTACGGCGAGAGCGCAGAGTGGGCGCACGCCGCGCAGCCGATCACCGCCGAGCTGCGGGCCGCCGTTGACAAGTCTCCGTCGCGGGCGCTGGTCGAATTGCTGCAGCGGGCGGTCGGTGACGTCGTCAAGGTCATCATGCATGCGGACGACTCGGACGGGCTGATTGGGGATCTGGCCCGCGAGCTGCTGGAGCTGCACGCGCGGGCGTGCGACGCTGGCGTGGCCGACCCGGTCGAGCTGGCCGCATGGATGGTCCGGTTCGGGTTCGACGATCAGGACTTCTTCGAGCTCGATCCGGTTCGCTACGCGAGCGCCCTCGGTGAGGCGGGGATGGCCGCGTATCGCGACGCCGTCGGCGCACGCCGGGATGGCGACTCGTTCGCGGTTCGCTACGCGCGCGAGCGGCTCGCGATGCTTGACCGTGATGTCGACGCGGTCGTGCGGCTGCTCGGCGGGGACTTGAGCACCCCGTACCACTTCATTCGCGTCACCGAGGCAATGCGCGAGCTCGGACTCGACGACGAGGCGCTGGCGTGGGCGATGCGTGGCATCGCGCAGACCAGCGGCTGGCAACTCTCTCAGCTGTACGACCTGGCGTGCAGTGTGCACGAGGCGCGCGAGGAGCCGCTCGAGGTGCTCGCGCTGCGGCGCGCGCAGCATGAGCGGATGCCGTCGTCGGCGACCTACCGCGCGCTGCGGTCAGCCGCCGAGACGCTTGGCGCCTGGCCCCTCGAGCAGGACGCGGCGCGGGCGACGCTGCAGCGGGCCGACCCGCGCGGGTTCGTCGACGCACTCCTCGGCGACGGCGACGTCCAACTCGCGTGGAGCGCGGCCGCCGCGGCTCCGCAGGACGCGATCGGGTCCGACCTGTTGCTGCGGCTCGCCGAAAGCAGCGAGCGAGATCGGCCCGCTGACGCGCTCGCGGTCTACCAGCGGATCGCCGACGCGCTGCTCGAGCGAGCCGATCGACGCGCCTATCACTCGGCCTCACGGATTCTCCAGCGGGCGAGAGCGGCGGCGCAGGCGGCCGGCGAACTCGGCGCGTTCGGCGAGTACCTCACGCGCTTGCGCGAGCGGTACCGCCGCCGGCCGACTCTGATCGCGATCCTGGACAAGGCAGGCCTCCGCTGAACGGACCGCGAGAGTAGGTCGCGACGTCGGTGATCAGCCGAAGCGGATGCCGACCAGGTGACAGAGTCCGGCTCGCGAGTCCACGCTACGTGATGACGACGCTTGTCGGGACCCGTGGCAGGAGCTCCAAGCGTTCACCGCGCCGACGCTGAGCCGTAGGCTCATGGCCGCGAGCAGCGACGGTCACCGCCCAGCGCTGGGGTCAACCGTGTGCGCGGCGCGGAGTTGCCTGCTCCCACCAATCTGGGAGCTCGCCCTGCTCGCGCAGCCACTCGAGCGTCCGCGCCGTCAAGTACACGTGTGTGCCCCCGCCGGTGCAGAAGCTCCAGCGCTTCTGCGTCGCCCGCTTGTAGTGATGAATGAGGTCGTCGAGCTCGAACGCGTCGATCTCGCCGGCGTCGTAGCGCTCGAGACCTTCCCGCACGTGTTCGAGCAGCCGCGCGAGTTCGGCCCCGTGGTAGGCGCCGACGGCAGCGCGCGCCGCCCGCCGCTCGGCTTTCGACGGACCGGCGTGAGCGCCCATCCCAATGCCGGGATTGTCGGTCGCCATCGACTGCAGACTCTACCCGTGATTCCCGCGCCAGACGGGAGCCGGTGCACGCTGCGCTTGGCTCTGCCCGGGTACCGAGTGGGTAAGGAGGGTGCCGAACGATGCTGACGGCTGCGGGCACCTGCCGAGTCACGATTCGGTAGCTACGCAGGTGTTTTGGCCTCCCGCGCGACGCCGTGCGACCGAGCCGGACTGCCATGGTAAGGAAGGGGTCGCCGGTTCGAGTCCGGCAGAGGGCTTGAGAAACCGCGCTGTAGCGCGGTTGTCTTGTTTACGGAGCGGCTCGGGTGACCACTTCCAGCGCTAGCGGAAGTGGTCGCTGGTGCGAGAGCCCGAGGGCGCGCTCTCCGCACGGGCGTTGCGGCTCGGCGGTAACGTGCTCAGGTCGAGCCTCGTCCCCGTCTTCAGCCCGGGTATTCAGTGGCACCACTCGGTCGCGCAAGCGTTCCCCTCGCCTCTCGGATCGACGTTGACGCCGGGGGCGGTGGCGTGCGGCAGGAGCGCTGAGCATGCGCGCGTATACGTGCAGGCATGTCGACGCCGTTGCGGGCGGACCGCGTGACGCCGGTCGACGAGCTGCG
>DASUPL010000189.1:0-9204 GCA_036281155.1 Solirubrobacteraceae bacterium
CGATCGAGTTCGGCGTCAAGTGCTCGAACCCGAGGTCGTCGGCGACGGCGCTGCGGTCGATCTCCCAGTTGACGCCGGACAGGGCGCCCGAGCCAAGCGGCATCACGCTCGCGCTGTCCAGCGCGAACTGGAATCGCAGCACGTCGCGGCTCAGCATCCAGAAGTAGGCCAGCAGGTGGTGGCCCAGGTAGACGGGCTGGGCCCGCTGCAGGTGGGTGTAGCCGGGCATCGGCCAGTCCCGGTGGCGCTGCGCCAGATCGACCAGCTGGGCCATCACGGCCTCTAACTGCTCGATCGCCCGCAGCGAGTGCGACTGCACGACCATGCAGACGTCGGTCGCCACCTGGTCGTTGCGCGAGCGGCCGGTGTGCAGCTTGCCGGCGAGCGGGCCGATGACCTCGCCCAGGCGCCGCTCGATCGCCATGTGGATGTCCTCGTCGTCGGGCCGGAACGGAAAGCGCCCCTCGGCGAGCTCGCTTTCGACCGCGTCGAGGCCAGCGTGCAGCGCGTCGCGGTCGGCCGCGGTGATGATTCCACGCGCGGCGAGCATGCTCGCGTGCGCTCGTGACTGCGCCAGATCCTGGGGCCAGAGACGTTGATCGAAGTCGATGGACGCGTTGAGGCGCCGGAAATCGGGATGTTGTGGCTCGTGGAAGCGCGACATGCGCGTCAGTCTACGTATAGACGCGCGGCGCGCCATAATTCCACATTGTGGTACCAACGTCGGGAAGCCCCAGTGCCTCAACGGATCGCGAGTTGCCCCGCGGCCCGCACTCGCTCTCGCGTGAGGAAGTGCTCGGAAATCAGCGACAGCGGCTGATCGCGGCGATGACGGAGGCGGTGGGCGAACAGGGCTACGCGAAGACGACCGTGGCGGACGTGATCGCGATCGCGGGCGTATCGCGCAAGGCGTTCTACGAACACTACGCCAACCGCGAGGAGTGCTTCCTGGAGACCTACGACGCGATCGTGGCCGAAGGGGTCGCGCGGGTCGCGAACGCCTACCGCTCCGCGAGCTCGCGCGCGGCGGCTATCGGGGCTGGGATCGACGCGCTGTTCACGCGCGCCGTCCAGAACCCGCTGGAGGTGCGCATCGTGTTGGTCGAGATCGGCGCGGTCGGGGCCGAGGGCGCCGCGCGCCGCGAGCTGCTGGTGAGCGCCTACGAACAGCTGCTGCGCGAAAGCCTCGATCTCGAGCGCGGTACGGGCATGGTCCCGAACCCGATCCTGCGGGCGCTCGTCGGAGGCGTGACGCACGTGCTGAACTCGTGGGTGCGGGTCGGGCGCGAGCGGCGTCTGCGCAAACTCGTGCCGGACCTGGTGGATTGGGTCACCTCCTACTACCCGGCGCCGGAAGCGATCGTGACGCTGCGCGACCCGCAGCCGACGGAGCCGTTCGCCGGGCTCGTGGGCGGGCGCGCGCCGGGTAGCCTCTCCCCTCCCTCACCCTCGTCCAGCAGACGCCGGGGCCTGCGCGGCGAGCACGTCGGCTCGCACAGCTTCGTGGTCCACAGCCAGCGCGAGCGTATCCTCGACGCGGTCGCCAACCTCAGCGCGAGCAAGGGCTACACGGCGGTGACCGTCAAGGACATAGCCGAGCAGGCCGCCGTCTCGCTCGACGCGTTCTACGAGCACTACGAGGGCAAGGAGGACGCGTTCCTCGTCGCGTACGAGGTCGGCCACACGAAGAGCCTCACGATCGTGGAGCGGGCCTATGAAGCCGCGCCGGACTGGCGCAGCGCGATCCGCGCGGCGATCACGACGCTGTTCGACTTCCTCGCGTCCGAGCCCGCGTTCGCGCACCTCGCGCTGGTGGATGCCCGCGTGGCGACCGACCGCACGGCGGAGCGCGCCAGCAGGGGCATCAGCGCCTACGCGCAGCTGCTCATGCCCGGCTTCGAAAACGCTCGCGGCAAAGGCGGCCCGCCCGCCGTCGCCGTCGAGGCGATCGTCGGCGGCATCTTCGAGCTGTGCCTCAGCTACACGCTGCAGAATCGCGCCGAGGCGCTGCCCGAGCTCGTCCCGCGCGCGACATACTTCGCGCTCGCGCCGTTCCTCGGCGCCGAGGAGGCCGGCAGCCTGGCGATCGAAGACCCGGACTGATCGCTCCCCACCCGGCTGGGTGACGCTCAGCGCTTCTTCGCGCGCCTGACCGTGTCAGGCCTCCTCGCCCTCCTGGCCTTCTTGGCGTGGCGCTTCGGGCACCCCGAGACGGCGATCCTGGTGGCCTGTTTGATCACCGCGCCACTCTGGGCGGTGAGCGCGGTGGGCATCGAGAGCTTCGCCGCGCAGAGGCTCGTGTTCGCGCCGAGCAGCGCGTTTGGCCCGTCCGGCAGTACCAGCTTGAAGCTCGTGAGCGGCGTGTCGGGCAGTGCTCTGAACGCGCTCGAGGTGGCGCCTTTGATGATCTGTGTGCTGCCGTCGAGCGTGATCGTGACCCCTTCGCTCTGCAGCACGATCTCCAGATCGGGAAATTCCACGCCGCCGTGTGACACCAGATACGCGGGCCCCCTGAGCGGGCTTTTCAGCAGCGGTGTCACGGCCGTGGCCGTTCCCACGACAGAGCCGGGCGGACAGTTGGCCGGGTTCGCCTCGAATACGGCCGCGACGCATGCTTTCTGGAGCGTCGTCAGTCGCGACGGCAGCTGTTTGGGGAGCACGACCTTGACCTTGCCGAGGTTGTCCTGCCCGGGCCTCGCGGTGACACTCACCCGCACGTACGCGCCGGTGGCTTTGCTCGTCTTCGCGTGGACGAGCGCTGTCACCTTCGGCGCGAACGCGAGGCCGCGGCAGCCGCTGGCGGCGAACGGCGTCGACACGGCGGCGCGCGCGCCACGACTTCCGTCCGCGAGCGCGCCCGTGACGGTCGCCGCGATCTGCTGGCGGCTGCAGTTGGTGGGGTTGACGATGAAGCCGGGGCGGTCGATCGTCAGGTCGATCGCCTGGATGCGCAGCGGCACGCCGTCGACGATTCGCGGCAGTTCCGCGGCGTCGATCGTCAGGGCGGCCGTGTGGGGGTCGACGCGGATCGCGGCCCTCATGATCACGTTGCCGAGGTTGAACGGACCCACGCTCGCGGGTGTCACGATCGACAGCCCGAAAGGCGCGCCTTCGTAGGGGCCGGTGAGGTACACGGCGCCGGTCTCCCACACGGGCTGTGAGCCCGAGCCGACCGCGACGAGCATGTGGCCGATCTCACTTTCCACCGCGCAGGTCCCCGCGGAGGCCTGGGGCTCGGGGCACGTCGCCACCTTGGAGAGCATGCCGAGCAGGCCCGGCGGGAACCTCACTTCCAAACCGCGCAGGCCCTGTTCGCCGTCGTGGCGAGAGACGAGCACCGTGAGTGGGCTGGCGCCGGCGGCGCTCGGCGCGGCGGTCTGCGCGAGGAAGCCTGGGGAGAACGGCTCCGGGGCGCCGCACCCGGTGGGTTCGAACGCCGACGAAGGTTCGGCGACGTTCGCTTCCGGGGCGCCCCACGGCGTCAACCTGCTCGTGGTCCGCGCGACGGCACAGCCCCGCGGGTTGGCGAGCAGCGCTCGTTGGCCGCCCTTCAGCCGCAGCTGCAGGTCGCTGAACGGCATCTGCGGGGAGTCCTTGAACCTCACCGTCATCTGGCCCGTGTCGGGGTCGACGGAGATCCTGCCTTCGAGCTTGATGATGACGCCCGAGCCCGCGGCTTCCGCGTAGAGCCCGAACAGCCGTCCGCTCTCGGCGTCCTCGTTGGTGCACGCGGGCTGCCCTTCGCGGCCGCATTCGGGTTGCGCGATGTACACGTGGCCGGTCAGCGGGTTCGCGAGCAGCGGCGTGACGAGTTCGACGTCGCCGACCCGTGAAGCGTCGGGGCAGTGTCCAGGCGCGATGTGCGGCAGTCCGTCGGGCCCGATCTCCATCGCTTCCGGGACGGCGGGATCGAGCGGCTGCGCGCCGGTTGGCGCCCACCCGTGGGTGATGTTGATCCCTTCTGGGCCCGTCGCGTGGCAGCTCACGAGCCCAGTGCCCACGCTCGGTGAGATCGCCACTCCGACCGGCAGGTGCAGTTCGGCGTCGCGCAGGTCCGGGGTCGCCAGGTCGGGCGTGAAGTTCGGGGCTTGGGGCACTTTGATGTCCACCGTGTAGCCGGACGGGGTGTCGATCTGCGTCTCCTGCGGTTTGACGTCGATCTGCGCGTTGAATTGCAGGGCCGAGCATTCACTCAGTTGCCGCAGCGGGCTCGCTTCATACACCGGAGAGCTCGTGGTGACCCAGTGGCGAGGCTGAACCCAGGAGTTCATTTCGACGCTCGCCGAAGCCGGTTCTGCGCTGCAGTCGGTCGGGTTGGTGAACATCGCCGCCGGCGTGACCTGTTCGAGTGCGACCGGTTGGCCGGTTTCGCGTTCGGCCGCGCGCTGGTGCAGTTCCGCGCCGCGCCGTGCGGGGTCGCCGAAGAACATCAACGTGGTGCCCACGGGCGTGAGCGCCGATTTCGGCTGGGCGGGCACGGCGATGCTGAGGGCGTAGCCCGACGGGGTGGGTATGAAACGCGGGTACATCACGATCTCGCCCTCGTTCGCGACGTTGAACGCGAACTCCATCGGGTTCCCGTCCTGGGGCACCATGTTGTAGATGCTGCTCGAAATGCCTTCGCTCTCGCTGTTGCTGAGACGTCCGTGCTCGTTCAGGATCACGGTGCCCACCTGACTGTCGGCGGGGCAGCCGGGGCCGTTTTCGCGCAGGTTGGCCTCCGGGCATGTGGCCGCGACCAGCGGATTGCCGACCAGCCCCACGGGGAAGTTGACGATGACCGTCTTGGGTTCCTGCACCGAGACCTCCGCCGTCGATGTCCCCGGGTGCGTGAACGCGAAGTTGACCGTGTTGTACGCGAGCGTCGTGATGAGCATCCCAGGGTGGTCGCCGGCCTGTGTGTCGAGCGCGCCGTCGGGGCCGTACGCGCGCACGCTGAAGATCTGCGGCCCGAACGCGGGCGCTTCGGAGTTCAGGCTGTTCGCCGAGACGAGCGGGGCTGAGCCGGTGGCGTTCGCGGCGCCGCCGCCTTGGACTTCCACAACGTTACTGACGAGCGGGAACGTCGCGTTCGTGGTGACGGTGACGTTGAGTTTGAGGTAGAGCACGTCGCCGGGCCGCAGAATGCCGTTGAACGTGCAGATGACTTCGGTGGTTGGAGGCTGTGGTTCTTCGCTGCCTTCTTCCGGTAGCGGAATCGGTTCGGGCAGGCATTCCAGCGACTGGCCGGTTTCCATGTCCCTCGCTTCGAGGCTGTGGGCCGCGAGGCCTTGCGGCAGCTTGTCGGTGATGACGATCGGCGTACCGTCGGAAGGCGCTTCGCCGGTATTCGTGACGGTCACGACGTACGCGTCGCAGATTTCACCGCCGTTTTCGCAGAGCGCGTTTTCGGCGTTGGAGAAGTTGCTCGGCTGGGGCAGCGACCCGATCGCCCATCCGGGGGCGATCGCGACCGCGTGCGCGGCCGAGACGCTCGTGCCCAGTGACAGCAGCCCTATCGAGAGCGCGCCAGTCGTGACGGCCGCCCATCTCGCGGCGGTTTCGCGGCATCTGGCTCTCATCGTCCGCCCCGGCGTTCGGTCTTGCTCGCCACGGGCTTCTTGGCGAGCCGCCTGCGCGCCCGCGCTTCGCAAGCGTGGCGCTTCTTACGTGAGCCCGCGCGGCATGCCTTCAGCGCTTTGGCGAGCTTTTGGGCCAAGGTCGCGGACCTGGTCTTCATCGGCGCCGACGCTCGGGGGTCGGGCAGGAACGTCAGCGGGAGCTCGCCGCTCTGCGTCGCGCTCCCGCCGAGCGACGGCAGGGTCGGAGCGATGAGCGCTGGGCCCTGGCAGGTTTCCTCGCCGCAGCCCGGCGCGGCGGAGCCTTCTTCGAAGCCGCCTTCCGTTCTCGCGTCATACCAGTCGAGCTGGCTGTCGGTGTCCCACGCCAAGAGGTTGTTCGCGGACACGAAGAAGACATCGTCGCCCGCCGGGTCGGTTCCCAGCAGCCTGGGTTTGCCGCGGACTTCGGCCGGCGAGGCTTCGTCGCCTGGTGAGATCAGGCCGAGGCAACCGCCGGTCGTTTCCGCGAGGCAGGTTCCAGTCCCCGGCGGCTCGTACTCGTAGACGTTTTCGTGTCCTTCCACCGCGCTCGGCGTGAGCCGGTTGCGGCTCGTGAAGAACACGCCGCCCGCCGCGGAGACCGACAGCGAGGCCGACACGGACGTCGGTTCTCCGCCGTGCGCGTCGTTCGGAACGACGATCCGCGGCTCGTATTCCGCGTTTTCGGTGTTGCCGTTGTTGTTGTAGCCAGCCTGCCCGATCGACGCCCGTCTGAGCGCGCCCGTCGAGGCGTCGTACTCGAACAGTTGTCTGACGGTGCTCGTGTCCTCGGCCCCGGTCAGGCGCCTGGCGCTCTCGAAGATCAGATAGCGACCGTCGGCGGTCGTGGCGAACAGTCTTTCGGCCGGCGTCAGCCCGATCTTGACGTCCACGGCGCCCGCGACCGCCTGGGCGATTTCGGCGGGTAGCGCCTGGCGCAGCTGTTCCAGTTCGACTTCACATTCTTCGACTTCTTCCGGCGGGGCGCCGAGACCCGGCAGGGCTTCACATCGCGCCTGCTTTTCCAACGCCGGGACTTCCATTTCGGAGGTCACCGCCGCTTCGAGGCTCTGTGTTTCCTGCGTGGAGATCAGCACCGCGACGAGGCTCGTCGCACCCGTCACGCTGTCGTAGTCGTAGAGGTTGAATCCGCCGGTCTGCGCGACTTCGCCGGCGCCATTCGCGGCCTTCGTCAACTCGCCCCGCGCGATGAAGTACACGTGCGCTCCGTCGTCTGAGACGCGAGCCACCGCGAACACGTCGGCGTTTTCTCCGGGAGTTGGGTCTTCGACCCCGGCTCCACCGCTCATACGCCCACGCGAGACCATCGTCAGCCGTGTGAGCGTGCGGTCTTCCAGTTCGGCCTCGTAGATGTCGTTGCCCGTGTCCAGGTCGACGTTCAGCAGCGGCTGTTCGGTGGTGAAGAACACCTTCTTCCCATCGTTCGACGCTCCCCGGAAGGTCGCCGGGCTGGGGCCGTGGCCTTCTTCGGAGAGCTCGTCTTCGCGACAGATGCCCGAGCATTCTTCGCTGCGCTGAGCGGTCATCGCGGGCTCGGAGATCGCCACCGTCGTTTCACCGTCGACGCGCGCATACAGTTCGTCGACCGCGGGTGCTTCGCAGCTTCCGCGCAGCGCCGTGAAGAAGATCACCGAGCCGTCGTTGGACACCGCGTTGTGCGTGCTGCCTTCCGTGCCCGATCCGGATCCGAGCTCCGTTCCGCATTCGCTGACGAGTTCGGCGTGTTCGTTGCGTTGCGCCGATCCCACCAGCGGTCCTTCGTTCTTCACGCCCACGAGCACCGGTTCGCGGTTGTGCGTGCCTGAGTACGCGTACACCGATTGGCTGCCCTGGCGTGTCTTGTCGCCCGGCCAGTGTGTTTTTTTGCCGATGTTGCTGAACACGATCGTGCTCAGATCGCTCGCGGCGCCTTCGAAGGCGAAGCTGTGCGCGGGCGTACCCGGCGGGTCCTCGGGCCCGACTTCCACCATCCTCGCGGGCGCACCGGGCGCCTTTTCACGCAGCGCGAGCGTGAACAGCCCCGACGTCGCCTGGACTTCTTCGCCCGGTTCGCCCTGGACGCTCAGCTCCCACAGCGAACGCGCGAAGTCCGAGCTCTCCGCGACGAACAGGCTGCGAGCCGCCGTTTCCGCGGGCGGCGCGATCGCTTCTGTGATCCATCCGCTCGCCGTGCGCGTAAACTCATACACCGCGCCCTTCTGCTTGCCGTTCAATTCGTCGCTTTCCGTGCCGGCGAAGCCGCCGATGTCCGAAGCGAGAACGTGGTTGCCGTCGCTGGAGATCGTCGACAGACCGCTGGGGGGCTCTTCGGGCGGGGAGCCGTTCTTGTAAGGCGGCGTGACGAGCTCGTACTCACGACAATCCGGCAGGAAGGCGCGAAACCCCCCGAGAGCCCCATCAGCATGACAGCCGGCGGCGCGCGCATCCGCGCACGGCAAGGCTGTCAACACGAGCAGCGCCACGACCGTCCCTCGACCTGTCATCCGGCGCTTGGCTCGCGACTCCGACCGCATTTATCTCTCCCGATGTATGACCGCTTGTGACCCCGTGGCGACGCTCTGGTCGCGCGCCCGCATGCTAGCGAGATTCCGATCGGCGTGTCCAGCGCCAACCGACGCACAACCACGCCCACGAGCCGCGTGGAGACCCCGCCTCCACGCGGCTCGCCGACTCGCTCATACGGCCCGCGTCGCCTACGTCACTTCGACCATTTCTTCGAATTCGGTCGTCGCCGTCGATTGGAGGGGCGTTTTGACTTCGAAGACTTCCAGTTCGTGGATGCCCATTTCACCGCCGAGTTTTTTGATCCACTGCGTTTTTTCTTCTTTCGCTTTGTAGATCAGTTCGCCTTTGAGTTTCGGGACTTTCACCGGCTTGATTTCGCCGATCAGAGTGCCCTTCACTTCCGAGGTTTCCGCCGGCAGGCATTCCGTCGAGCCTTTGATCGTCGTGAAGGCGGTTCCCACCGCCGCTTCCAGGGCGAGCCCGCGTTCAGATGCCGCTTCCGCGACCGCCACGGTTCCCAGCCGTCCCTTGAGCGTTTTCGTGACGATTTCTTCTTTCGCGCCCAGTGGCGAGGTGCTCTTCACTTCGCATTGGAGCGCTTCTTCGTTTTCTTTCGCTTTGCAGCCTTTGAATTTGATGACCACCGCTTCGACTTCTTTGGTGCCTTTGATTTTGCCAGTGGCCGAGCTGGAGGTACAGGCGATTTTGTATTTCGTTTCTCCGATTTCCACGAAGATCGTCGCGGCGCCGCTTTTTACCGTGAAGCCCTTTTTGACGACTTCTTTGCCTTCATGCAGGAATTCCGGCACCGCCAGCGCCGTCGTGGTGACGAGCCCGCCCACCGCGAGCGCGAGCACGACGCTCAGGCCGATCACTCTCGTGCGTCTCATTGTCATCTTCCTCCCCCTCACAGGTTGTGCGATCAACTACAGGTCGAAGGCCCCTGGACGTCGATCCCCCACCAGCGCGGTCTCATCCGATCGCGCGCCCGCATGCTAGCGCGATCTCGACCGCCGTGTAAAGTGCCGCACGATGGCCTGCATTGACGGCCAAATTGCTGCGTGGAGCACCCGCGGCCCCACGCAGCCAGCGACTCGCC
>DASUPL010000190.1:0-2309 GCA_036281155.1 Solirubrobacteraceae bacterium
CGAGCTGCGACGATGTGCCCGTTCACGTTCGTCATTGTTGATCTCGCCGCTCGGAAACTGACCCTTTCACCGCTCGGAAACTGACCCACGCCGCGGTCCTGACCGGAGGGTTTGCCAGGAGGAGGATCCTGATCTCTCCGAGGAGGATGCTGCGGATGGATCAGGTTCATGTGATCCGGCACAAAGTGCTGGTGGAGGGGGTTGGGGTGCGACGCGTGGCGCGCGAGATGAGCGTCTCGCGCAACACCGTCCGCGCTACCTGAAGGTATCAGCCCACGTTATTCACCGTGGGTAGCTTAGGGTGCGGCTGTAGCCTGCGGGTAACGTGACGGAGGCAATGGGGGCCGCCGCGTGCGACCGGCAGCGCGTTTCCCGCGGACTTGACGCGTCCCAAAGGCAGGTCGAAACACGCCTGTCCTCGTCTGGAGCGCACGCGGGGCACACCTCTGCCGTCACGGTTGGGCTGTCAAGTAATGTCTGCCGGCGTCGCGCTCATTCCCATCGCAGCGCGGCCAACCGCGGCCACAGCGCCTGCCACAAGACGGCCGCTGACTCCGCGATCACGAGCGTCGCTCGCCTCCCGTGGATCAGGATGCGTCCTGCCACTCGCAGCACTCTCTCGCGTACCCGACGCAAGCTCCAGCCTTCACCGGTCGCCGTCTCCATCAGCACCCGTGTCGCATGAGCGATCCCGTACGCGAGCACGTTGAACAGCAGCAGCACCTCGTTCTGTGCAAACGAGTCGCCCGGCGCGAATCGCTCGCTCGGCTCCGCTCCCCGGTAGTGGCTCTTCTGTCGTGGCGCGGACGACAGGGCCGGCGCGAGGACGTCCATCAGTTCGCCCATGTGCCCCTCGGCCGTGCCTCGCTGCCGGTAGCGGTCGAGAAGCGCCTCGCCATCGATCTGCTCGTGCGTCCAGTTGGTGATCAGCCAGAAGTGATGCAGGAAGAGTTCCTCGGGTCGCTCCAGGACCACCAGCACGACGCGCCGCGCGCGCGACCACTTCTCGGCCCGGTAGGTCAGCTCGTAGGTCCAAGTGCGCGGCTCCACAGGCGGGCGTCCGACGGGACGCTTGAGGTACGGCTCGGCCAACTTGTCGAGGACCGAGTTGCTGCGCACCCGCGCCACGTACGCTGTACCCCGCTTCTCGAGCGAGGCGAGCAGCTGCTCCTCGGGAAAACCTGCATCCATGCGCACGGCGGCCACCTGGCAGAGCTTGCGCTCGACCTGCTCGATGAGGGCGTCGAGAAACTCCACGCTGCCCGCCGCTGTGTGCGCATTGCCTTCGCGCAGCTTGGCGTCGATCAGGTCGCCGGTCTCGGCGATGCTGGCGATCAGCGGATGGTAGATCCGCATGTGGTAGTAGCCGTTGTGCGCCGAACCGGGTTGGTGGCCGTGCACCTCGATCGGCAGCGAGTCGATGTCGATGGTGAGGTAGCGATGACGATGCCCGCCTCGCGTCGCCCGAATGCGCCGCGCCGCGCACTCGAGCAGCGCGCCACGCAGCACGTGTCGGTTCTCCTCGCTCGAAAGCATGCGCACCAGGCGTGAAAGCGTCGGCTGCGAGGCGAGGCCATCGGGCACGGGTGGATTCTTGGACAGGGGCTTGCCCTCCTCGCGCGGCCGCATCTCCAGCGGCGAGATGCCGCGACGGTCGGAGACGGCGAGGCGCAAGACGGCGTCGTTGCGCAGCACGTCGGCATCGTCGCGGTCCTGCCAGCCTTGACCGAGTAGGAGAAGCGACGTGTGGAGCAGCTCCGAGAGCGGATGGGTGATCAGATCGGGATCGCGGGTATCCTCGAGTCGCCCCACGAGCCAGCGCGCAATCCCCAGCCGCTCGATCACCTCGCGCAGCAGCACCGCCCCGGATTCGGACGTCAAACGCTCCGCACGCGCTTCGATCCGAAGCGAGGCGTTGAACTCCGTACGAAAGAGAGTAAGCTCTTCACCCATCACGCGCCTCCTTGCCCCGCATTGAAGAGTCTCGATAACCCTTCTCTAGCACGGGTTGGGAGGCGCGTCGATTCTATATCCTGTGCTTTACCGTGAATATGGTGGGCTGAGATGTCGCGGAGTCAGGATTGGATCCGAACGTACCCATCGGAGATCCGTCATCGGCCTTGATTGTACCCGATACGGAGCCATCCTCGGCGATCGTCCCGCTCACCGTAACCTGCTTGAAGCCATCGAGCAGTACGCCCTCGAGGATGGTGCCACCCGTAACTGTGCCGTAAAATGGAAGCGGCCTAGGCTCACCACTGGGAGGTTGCCAGCTAACTGTTCCACTTATCTTGTCGACAGTTGGCTCC
>DASUPL010000191.1:0-12756 GCA_036281155.1 Solirubrobacteraceae bacterium
GCCGGCCGGAGGCGGTCTCCAGGGCGACGTCCTCGAGACCGCGCACCTGCAGCTCGGGGGCGGCCTCGAGGCGCAGAGCCACGTCCTGCACGGCGTTCGACGAGCGGTCGGCTTCGGCCGAGCCCTTCGAGAGCTGGCCGGCCTGGGCCGCGCCCACCATCGCATCGCCATCGGCGCTCAGCGGCTGAGGCGTCCAGCCCAGGCGCGAGGCGAGCCAGCCCGCGAGCAGCATCGCGGCGGCGGTGGACTCGGGGTGGTGGCGCACGGTCACGGCGCTGATCGCGCCCAGTTCCGCGCGGCGCGGCGGCGGGTCGAAGCTCGCGGCGAGGCGCTCGCGCCAGGGCGTCGTGCGCAGCCACGCGAGATCGACGACGTAGGCCTGGTCGCTGAGCGTGCACGCGCGGTCGAGCGCGTCGCGGCTGTTGGGCTCGTCGACGGAGTCGAGCAGCACGGCCTGGGAGAGCGCGAGCAGCTCGGCGACGACGTCGTGGTGGCCGTGCGGGGACCACAGCAGCGTGGGCAGATCGGTGACGACGAGCGGGTCGGCGATCGTGAGCAGGTCCTCGAGATGACAGTCGCCGAGCTCCACGACGACGGTCTCGTGCAGCAGCGCCAGCTCGCCCGGCGCGGGCTCGCCGGCGGAGGCGATCATGACGCGCGCGTCGAGCCGTTCGCGCCCGGGCTCGTAGGAGAGCACGACGGTCCGCGAGGCGTGGTAGCGCCCCACGCCGCGCAGGCGGTTGGCGATCTCGCCGCTCCACTCGCGGTCGACGAACGCGATCATGTTCAGCACCCGCGCGGGGACGTAGTTGCCGTTCTCGGCGTGGACTTCCACGAGCAGCCTGCGCAGCGCCGCTTCGATCGCGTCGGGCGTGGTTCCCTGCTCGCTCCAGACGGCGTCGCTGCGCTCCTGCGTGTGCATCAGACCGCCATCAGATCGCGCGCCAGCGATCGCCCTCGCACAGCAGCTCGTCCGCCTCCTTGGGCCCCTGCGAGCCGGCGACGTACTCGGCGAGCGGGCCGGGCGTGTGCGGGTGGGCGGGCTCCCATGCTTTGACGATCGGGTCGCAGATGCGCCACTGCGCCTCGACCTCGTCGTTGCGGGTGAACAGCGTGGCGTCGCCGCGCATGGCGTCGGTGATGAGCCGCTCGTACGCCTCGGGGGACTGCGACAGGAACGCGGTTCCGTACTGGAACTCCATCTGCACGGGGCGGATGATCATGCGCGTGCCGGGGATCTTCGCGCCGAGGCTCAGCGAGACGCCCTCGTTGGGCTGGAGCGTGAGCACGAGCTGGTTGGGCTGCACGCCGAGCGAGCCGTCCTGGCTGAAGGCGAGGTGGGGGACGGGCTTGAGCGTGACCGCGATCTCGGTGATCTTGCGCGCGAGGCGCTTGCCGGTGCGCATGTAGAACGGCACGCCCGCCCAGCGCCAGTTGTCGACTTCCAGGCGCAGCGCGGCGTATGTCTCGGTGGTGGACCCCTCGGGCACGCCCTCCTCCTGCAGATAGCCGGGAACGGCGTCGCCGCCGGAGTGCCCGGCGGCGTACCGCGCGCGCAGCGACATGCGGGGGATCTCGACGGCGGTCGGCTCGGGGATCGCCTGCAGCACCTTGACCTTCTCGTTGCGGACGGCTTCGGCGGTGAAGCTCACGGGCGGCTCCATGGCGACGTGGCAGAGCAGCTGCAGCATGTGGTTCTGGATCAGGTCGCGCAGCGCGCCGGCGCTGTCGTAGTAGTCGGCGCGCGAGCCGATGCCGAGGTCCTCGGCGGCGGTGATCTGCACGCTGTCGATGTAGTTGCGGTTCCACAACGGCTCGAACATGCCGTTCGCGAACCGGAACGCCATCATGTTCTGCACGGTCTCCTTGCCGAGGTAGTGGTCGATGCGGAACACCTGCGTCTCGTCGAAGATCGCCAGCACGCTGCGGTTCAGCTCGCGCGCCTCCTCGAGCGTGGTTCCGAACGGCTTCTCGATGACGAGGCGGACCTCGCCGTGCTCGTGCTGGGCGAGCTGGGAGCTGCCGAGCCGCTCGACGATGACGGGGAAGAAGCTCGGCGCGGTGGAGAGGTAGAACGCGCGGTTGAGCGGCTCGCCGGCCTGCTTCTCGCACTCGTCCAACATCGTGCCGAGCTCGCTGTAGACGGACTCGTCGTCGAACGTGCCGGGCACGTAGCGGACGTTCTCGAGCAGGCTCTTCAGGACGTCGTCGTCGGGTTTGCGGCGGGAGAAGCGACGGATCGCCTGCTCGCACTCCTCGCGATAGTCCTCGTGCTCTTTCTCTTTGCGCGACACGCCGATCAGGTGGAAGCGCTCGGGCAGCGCGCCGTCGTGCGCGAGGTTGTACAGCGCGGGCAGCAGTTTGCGCCTGGCGAGGTCGCCGGTGGCGCCGAAGATGACGAGCGTGGTGGGCGCGACCGGAAGGCGCTCGAGGCCCGCGACGAGCGGGTTCTCGGGCACGGGCTCCTCGGTCGGGCGACCGGCTGAGACGGCCACGTTCAGCGTCCCCCGGCGCTCTTGGCGCCGGGCCGGGCCCTGCCGGCGGGTGTGCCTTTGGCGGCGGACGCGGCCTTGGTGACCGGTGCGCCCTTGCCGGCGGGCGCGGCGCTCTTGACGGCGTGGCCACCGAACTGGTTGCGCAGTGCGGAGAGCATGCGGTCGCCGAAGTCGCCGTTGCCGCGCGAGCGAAAGCGCGCGTACAGCGAAGCGGTGATGACGGGCGTGGGCACGTCGCGGGCGGTTGCGTCCTCGATCGTCCAGCGACCCTCGCCGGAGTCCTCGGTGTAGCCCTGCAGGGCGCCGAGGTCGTTGCCCTCGGCCTCGAACGCGCGCGCGGCGAGCTCGCACAGCCACGAGCGCACGACGGAGCCCTGTCCCCAGAGGTGCGCGATCCTGGCGTTGTCGAGCTCGTACTCGCACTTGTCGAACAGGTCGAAGCCCTCCGCGTAGGCCTGCATGAGGCCGTACTCGACGCCGTTGTGGACCATCTTCACGTAGTGCCCCGCGCCGGAAGGGCCGAATCGCAGCCAGCCGCGCGGGCCGATCGCGGCGAGGCTCTGCGCGTTGGTCTCGGGCGCGAGCACGTCGAGGATCGGCGCGAGGCGCTTGACCGCTTTGGGCGGGCCGCCGACCATCATGCAGTAGCCGACGTTGAGGCCCCACACGCCGCCGCTGGTGCCGACGTCGACGTAGTCGATGCCGCTGGCTTTGAGCTGCTGCGCACGGAGCTTGTCGTCGGTCCACTTCGAGTTGCCGCCGTCGACGATCATGTCGCCGCGGTCGAGCAGCTTGGCGAGCTTGTCTACGGTCTGCTGCGTGGGCGCGCCGGCGGGGACCATGATCCACACGATCCTCGGCGCGTCGAGCTGCTTGACGAGGTCTTTGAGCGAGCTCGCCCCCGAGGCGCCGTGCTTGACGGCCTGCTTGACGGCCTTCTCGTCGAAGTCGAACGCGACGACCTCGTGATCGGAGTCGCGGCGGATGCGGTGCACCATGTTCCCGCCCATCTTGCCCAACCCGACGAAGCCGATCTGCGTCACTTTCACTCCTTGATCGTCGCGGTGAGAGCGCGCAGTGCGCTCACGGGATCATCGCCCTGCAGCTGCACACGCTCCGCCGGCAGTCCGACCTCTCGCAGCGTGTTCAGGTCGCCGATCGCCTGCGCGTTCTTGAGCGTGGTGAACGTGTACGGCGCGCCGGGGATCTCGACGTCGTCAGGCCCGTCGTGGAGCAGCTGCAGGAAGCGCCCGGTCTTCGGCCCGCCCTTGTGGAACTGGCCGGTGGAGTGCAGGAAGCGCGGGCCGTAGCCGAACGTGGTCGTCGCTTTGGTGCGCTCGCGGATCGCCGCGCGCAGCTCTCCCACGGCCTCGTCGAACTCAGGCGAGGGCCGCAGGTAGGCCATGATGGCGACGTAGTCGGGCGGCGCGCCGTCGAGCAGCAGCGAGCGCAGCGCGGTCTCATCCGCGCCCGCGAGGAGCGGGAGCTCGTGGTTGGCTTCGTAGTCGTCCAACACGCGTCCGGTCGCGTCCTTGGCCTGCTGCACGTTGGGCTGGTCATATGGATTTATCCGTAGGCCCCAGCCGGCCGTGGCCACAGCTAGCTCGGCGAGGAGGAACACGCGCCCGAGATCGCGGGGGCCGCGGGTGGGGATCGTGATCACGGGGTGTCCCGCGTGCGCGAGCGCGGACACGCGCGCGTCGACGGCGGGGTCGGGGGCGTCGAGGTCGGGGAGGTGGGCGAACACGCGGTCATCGCCATAGACGGCGGGGTCGCCGAGCGGCTCGTCGGCGACGGGCAGGATGCCGGTGCCGTGCTTGCCGGTGGACTCGGCGATGAGCTGCTCGAGCCACAGCCCGAGGCCGGGGAGCGACTCGGAGATGACGAACGTGAGCTTGTCGCGACCGGCGCGCGCGAGCGCGCTGAGCGCGGCGCCGAGCCACACCGCGGCTGTCTGCTGCGCGGGCTCGAGCGGGGCCTGTGGGTCGGTGGCCGTCGAGAGCACCGTCTGCCACGCCGACTGCGCGCCGTTCAGCAGGCCGTGCGCGTCGACGCCCATCAGCACGGCGGGGACGATGCCGAAGGCGGAGAGGGCGCTGTAGCGCCCGCCGATGTTGGGGTCGCCGGCGAAGACGTGGCGGAAGCCCTGCTCGGCCGCGAGCTTCTCCAGCCCGGAGCCGGGGTCGGTGATCGCGGCGAACTGTTCGCTGTCGCCCGTGATCGAGAGGAAGTGCTTGAACAGCGACAGCGGCTCGATCGTGCCGCCGGACTTCGAGGAGACGACGAACAGGGTGTGCTTGAGGTCGACCGCGTGCTCGACCTCACGGATCGCCGCCGCGTCGGTCGAGTCGAGGACGTGCAGCCGCGGTCCGTCGGCGCCGCGCGCGAAGGAGCGGCGGAGCACCTCTGGGGCGAGCGAGGAGCCGCCCATCCCCAGCAGCACGACGTCGCGCAGGCCGTCGTCGTGGGCCTCGGCGGCGAACAGCTCGATCGTGCCCAGCTCCGCGAGCATCCGCTCGTGGATCGTCAGCCAGCCGAGGCGGTTCGAAACCTCGGGCGTGCCGGGCGGCGCCCACAGCGTGGCGTCGCCCTCGCGCAGCCGCTGCTCGACGCGCTGCTCGGCGGCGAGGTCGAGGCTCTCCTGTACTTGTGCGGTGAGCGAAGCGGGGACGCGGGCCTGGACGGTCAGGTTAGGGTCGCTCACGCGACGATCGTAGTGGTAGGTCCCGCTGGTATAGGTTTCACGCGTCGTGAGCACCGAGTCTTCACAGCAGCTGCCCGACCGCAACCTCGCGCTGGAGCTCGTGCGCGTGACCGAGGCGGCCGCGCTCGCGGCGGCGCCGCTGGTGGGATTGGGCGACAAGGAGGCCGCGGATCAGGCGGCGGTGGACGGCATGCGCTACATGCTCCACTCGGTGCAGATGGACGGCCTGGTGGTGATCGGCGAGGGCGAGAAGGACGAGGCGCCGATGCTGTACAACGGCGAGCAGATCGGCGACGGCTCGCCGCCGCAGGTGGACATCGCGGTGGACCCGCTGGAGGGCACGACGCTCGCGGCGCACGGCATGCCGAGCGCGCTGGCGGTGATCGCGCTGTCGGCGCGCGGCACGATGTTCGATCCGGGGCCGTGCGTTTACATGGAGAAGATGGCGGGCGCGCCTGAGATCGCGGACCTGCTGGACCTCGACCGTCCGCTGGGCGAGACGGTGAAGCTGGTGGCCGAGCGCAAGGGCAGCCCGGTCGGCGACGTGATGGTGGTGGTGCTCGACCGCCCGCGCCACGAGGAGGGCATCGCGGCGATCCGCGCCGCGGGCGCGCGCGTGCGTCTGATCGCGCACGGCGACGTCTCGGCGGCGCTGCTGGCGGTGACGGAGCGCTCGACTGTGGATCTGCTGTGGGGCATCGGCGGCACGCCCGAGGGCGTGATCTCGGCGGCGGCGGTGAAGTGCCTCGGCGGGCAGCTGCTCGGTCGGCTGTGGCCGCGCGACGAGGCGGAGCGCGGGGCGGCGCTGGACGCGGGCTATGAGCTCGAGCGGGTGCTCGACCGCGACGACCTGGTCGCCGGCGAGGACGTGTTCTTCTCGGCGACGGGCATCACCGACGGCGACATGCTGCAGGGCGTGCGCTACCCGAGCGCGGGCGGCGCGACGACGGAATCGCTCGTGACCCGCGCGCGGACGGGGACGATCAGGCGCATCAGGGCGACGCACGACCGCGACAAGCTGCGCGCGGTCGGCGGCGCACGCTTCTCGCGCTAGCTCTCGCGGAGGCTTCCGACGCGCGACTCGGCGAGATCGAGCCGGGCGAGCGAGCGCAGGAACCCGTACGTGACGATCACGTGGATGCGCGACTGCGTGACGTCGTACAGCCAGCGACCCAGCCGCGAGGCGATCGCGGGGTAGAAGTTCGCCACCTCGACCTCGACGTGCAGACGCACACGGGTCGGGTGCTCGCTGGGGCTTCGCTCCACCTCGATCCGCAGGTAGCCGTCGCCGCGGCCACGCCTGGACACGAGCAGGCCCCGCTCGATGCGCCAGCGCACTACTCCGCGCGTCGGAGTCATCTCGTATTCGGGCGCACGGAAGGTCAACAGCTTCAGCGGCGCGATCAGCAGGACGATGTAACGCTCGCGCTCGGTGTAGCGGACGCGGATCACGCCGAGCGTGACGTGCGTGAGAAAGCGCCAATAGGTCCGCGCGAGGCGCTCGAGGTGCGCGGGCGTCCAGATCTCCCGCAGCGCGTCCTCGTCGATCAGGAGGTCCGCGCGCTGGACAGAGCGGACCGCGCCGGTGTCGATGTCCAGCGACGTGGCGTCCTCGAGGTTTTCGATTATTGCGCGTTCGCCCGTGGGCCCCGTTCTGCCGGCGCGGGCGACGAGCACAAAGCCCGCCAAGCCAATCAGCAGAGGCACGCCGACGGCGACGGCGACCCACACCTCCGTCATGTCGGTCTCGGCTCCTGCACGCACGTGCAGGCTATCCCCAGCAGGCGGCGTGTGGAGGGTCGCGTCCTCGGGTGCTGATATTCAACACGCATGGCCGAAGACCCACCTCGACGCTTCTTCCCGGGCGTGCGAGCGGTTGCCGACCTGCCGATCGAGCCGCTGCTGGCGCGAGCTGAGGATCTGGCGCGAGCCTGGGCGATCGCGCTCATCAGCGGTGGATCGATGGAGCGCGTGGGCGCTATTCCACTGGGAGAACTCACGCGCGAAGCGCCGGCGCTGTGCGCGCAGGTGCTGCGAGCGCTGCAATCCGACGCGGATCTTGACCGACTGACAGGTCGCGTGGCGCCGAATGGGCGCTCGCAGCCGGCGCGAGCTCGGGGGCTGCCCGCGGTGACGGGCGCGCGCGACGCCGAGGCGATCGTGGATGCGGTCGAGGCGCTGCGTGGCGTGCTGTGGGAAACACTGCTGGGTGAGCTTCGCGCCCCCCCGCCGCGGCTGGTGGCCGACCTCGCCGACCGCCTCGGCCACGTGTGCTCGCGCACGTCGACGAGCGCGATCGCGGCGCTCGAAGCGGATGGGAGCTCCTCGCATGGTCATCGCGAGCCGGTCCTGTCGGAGGTCGACCGCGCGGAACGCGAGCTCGGCGACGGGGACCCGTCGCTCCCGGACCTGGTGATCGTGGACGAGCGCGCGGAGGTCGAGCTCGCGGTGACGCGGGCGTCACGCGCCGAGGGAGGGTCCGCGCTGAGCGTGACCGTGTCCGACTCCGAAGGACAGCGTGCGCTGGGTGCGATCGCGGCCGACGCCGAGCGATCGCTGTCGTGGGACGAGTCCCCGCCGGTGCCGCCCGTGCCCCTCGCGGTCGCGGACTCGGGCGGGCGACCGCTGGCGTGGGATGAGTCCCCGCCGGTGCGCTCTGGCGAAGCGCGCGAGGAGATCGCGATCCGCGACGTTCGCGCCGAGGAGGGTCCGACGGCGTGGATCGGCTCGATCGGCCATCAGCTGGCCCGCTTTCAGGATGACGGGCTGCCGTTCGCGGTGCTGCTCGTCGAGCTGCTCGAGATCGACAGCCTGCGCCGCGGGGAGTCCCACGCGGAGCTCACACAGCTGGGCGAGCGCGTGCAGGAAACCCTCGCCGAGGAGTTGCGAGCGGCGGGCGCGGGGTCGCTGACGTGTGAGAGCCCCGGTCGCTACTGGCTGCTGGCGCTGGATACCAACAGGTCCGACGCGGATCGCCTCGCCGAGCGCTTGGCGCGAGCGGTCGCCTCGTCGGTTCGACACGGTCAGGAACCCGTGGCGGTCGTGCTCGGCGCCGCGATCTGTCCCGACGACGGGCTGCAGGCGCCGATGCTCGCGGCGCACGCGGACGTTGGGCTCTACGCGGCGCGCTCCGCGGCGCGCGCGATGAGCGGCCGGCCGGCGGGCTTGAGCTAGCGGCTCAGCCCGGCTTTGCGACTGCTCAGCCGGCCTGCGCTCCGCCCGCGAGGGCGGATGTGGACGTCGCCGAGACGAGCGGCAGGCCGAGCGTGGGGACGTTGCGCGTGCTGCCGACGACACGCGCGTGGACGCGGACGGTCTCGGTGATTCCGAGCGCCTGCGCCGCGGCGCCGGTCAGGTCCCAGTCCGCGCCGATGCTGCCGTAGGGGCCGCGGTCGATCACGGGCAGCGTGACGGCGTGCGAGCCGTAGCTGACCTTGATCAGCGTGCCGCACGGCAGCGTGCGGTTGGCGACGCCGAGAACCGCGGGGGTGAGCGTCTGCCCGCAGGCGGTCTGCTTGCCGTAGAAGCCGGGGCCGAACCACGTGGCGAGCGCCGTGGGGCGAACCCTCGGCTTGGCGGGCGACTGGCTGGCGGCTTTGCCGGAGGGGGCCGCCGCGCCACCGGTGCTGGCGGCGGCGCCCGCGGGCAGCGCGCACGCGCTGAAAGCTCCCGCGAGCAGGGCGAGCAGAGTCGTAGCTGTCTTTACGTTCGTTCGCATCGTTGTTCGACGCCTACGGGGTGAGCTGACGGGCTCGCGCTGCACGTGAGTGCTGCGCTACGGCTCCTTGCGGGCCGATTCGCCCCCGCGGATCACGTCGATCCGCATTGGGTCCCCCGTCTGCCGCGATCGGAGTCGCGGCAGCTCGGCGTGCGCAGCAGTATACAGACGGGCTCGAGCGGGTCTATATAGAGCGGCGGGGGGTGCCTCAGGAGAGCGGCAGGCGCGAGAGCACGTCTTTGAGCAGCCGCTCGCCGGTCGAGAGCCCACTCTTGGCGAGCTCGCCGAGGACCTCCGCGGCGGAGGCCACGAGCTCGGCGCCGCCCGGCGGGTGGACGGGTCCGCGCGCACGATCGTGTTCGGACTCGAAGCCCTGCATCGGCGCCGCTTCCGGGTCCGGCACGGTGCTCGTTGCGCGTGGTGCGGCGCTGCGTGCACGCGGTTTGGAGGGCGTCTTGCGGGAGGGCGTGGGTTTGGCCGAGCGCGGCTGTGCGGCGCGCGGCTCGGCGGCGGCCCGTGCTTCGGGCTGCGAGGTTTTGGCCGCGGCCGTCGCCTCTCGTGCGGCGGTCCTGCGGGCGGTGGAGCGCTGTGGGCGGGTGCGCGGGAGGTTGGCGAGGACGCTCGCGGTCTCGGGGGGGTCGCTGGGTCGACCGTTGCTCTCGCTGGGCACGCTCATGGGTACATCATCGCTTAATGCGAGAGACAACCTGTCCGAAATCGACCCCGACGCGTTAGCATGGGGAGCCGGAGGACCGACTTTGAGATGTAACGTCGGCGGGCCTGCGGCCGTATGTCCGACGGAATAGCTGTTCCCAGCCGTAACTCATGCGCGGGGCCCCATGCGGTCGCCTCCGGGTTGTCGATCGACGGAAGAAATGGAAACACGAATGTCAGTAGTCGAGCTGCAGGAGCTGGATGAGGTCAAGGGTCTGCTGGCCAAGGGGCAGCAGGTGGGCGTTCTCTCCTACGCGGAGATCACGAAAGCCGTATCCGAGCTCGACTTGGATGAGTCGGATGTCGAGGAGCTGCACGGCTTCTTCGAGAAATCGGAGATCGAGCTCGTGGAGGAGATCGACCCGGCGATAGCGGCGGCGTCCCAGGTCGAGCGCGCGCCGGACAAACGCGGCCGGCGCAAAGCCAAAACCGCGCTGGATTTGAAGCCGGACATGACGACCGACTCGCTGCAGCTGTTCCTGAAGGACATCGGCAAGGTGCGCCTGCTGACGGCCCAGGAGGAGGTCGATCTCGCCAAGCGGATAGAGCGCGGCGACCTCGACGCGAAGCAGAAGATGGTCGAGTCGAACCTGCGCCTGGTGGTGTCGATCGCGAAGAACTACCGCAACCAGGGCCTGCCGTTCCTCGATCTCATTCAGGAGGGCACGCTCGGCCTGGTGCGCGCGGCGGAGAAGTTCGACTACCGCAAGGGCTTCAAGTTCTCGACGTACGCGACGTGGTGGATCCGCCAGGCGATCGCACGCGCGCTGGCGGACAAGGCGCGCACGATCCGCATCCCGGTGCACGTGGTGGAGAAGCTGAACAAGATTGGCCGCGCGGAGCGCAAGCTGGTGACGGAGCTCGGGCGCGAGCCCACGGCGGACGAGATCGCGGAGGTGACGGGCATCGACCCGGAGGAGGTCGACTCGATCAAGCGCTCCGCACAGGCGCCGGTGTCGCTGGAGAAGCCGGTGGGCGACGAGGAGGAGTCGGAGTTCGGGCAGTTCATCGCGGACGAGCGCGCCGAGTCCCCGTACGAGCGCGCGGCGGAGATCCTCACGAAGGAGGCGCTGCGCGAGGCGCTCGAGAACCTCTCCTACCGCGAACGCCGCGTGCTGGAGCTGCGCTACGGCCTCGGCGGCGAGCACCCGCGCACGCTGGACGAGGTCGGCCGCACGTTCAACGTCACGCGCGAGCGCATCCGCCAGATCGAGAACCAGTCGCTGAAGAAGCTGCAGTCGTTGGCGGAGGCCCAAAAGCTCCGCGACGTCGCTTAGTTCGTCTACGACCCCTGGGGGCATTCAAGGCGCGCGCCGCGGCTGCCGATCAGTGGTACATGTTCGATGTCGAGAGCGCTCTGCGGGAGCTCGTTGCGAAAGAGGGCTCGGATCTCCACCTGAAGGTCGGCGCGGCGCCGCTGTACCGCGTGCACGGCGATCTGGCGCACGCCACGGGCTCGGATGAGCTGACGAGCGACGACACGAACGGCGCTCTGAAAACGCTGCTGAGCGACCCGGTGAAGCTGGAAGAGTTCCAGCACGAGCACGAGGTCGACTTCTCGTTCGAAATCGAGGGCGTGGCGCGCTACAGGATCAACGCGTTCCAGCAGCGCGGCCTGACGTCGCTGGTCTGCCGCGCGATCCCCCACCGCATCAGCACGATCGAAGAACTCGCGCTGCCGCCGGTGGTGCGCGAACTGGCCGAAGAGGAGCGCGGCATCGTGCTGCTGACGGGCACCACGGGCTCGGGAAAGTCGACGACGCTCGCGGCGATGATCGACCACATGAACAACACGATGAGCAAGCACATCGTGACGATCGAGGACCCGATCGAGTTCGTGCACGCGGACAAGCGCTCGGCGATCAACCAACGTGAAGTGGGCATGGACACGGCGTCCTTCAAGCGCGCCCTGCGCAGGGTGCTGCGTCAGGACCCGGACGTGATCCTGGTGGGGGAGATGCGCGACGAGGAGACCGTGCAGACGGCGCTTTCGGCCGCCGAGACGGGGCACCTCGTGCTCTCGACGATCCACACGGTGGACGCGACCGAGTCGATCAACCGGCTCCTGGACTTCTTCCCGCCCCACCAGCACCAGCAGGCGCGCAGCATGATCGCCGGCACGGTCAAGGGCGTCATCTCCCAGCGCCTGGTTCCGGGCGCGGAAGGCGGGCGCGTGGCGGTGTGCGAGATCCTGCGGATGACGGGCCGCGTGCGCGACATGATCCTCGACCCGACGCAGACGGGCAAGCTCGTGGAGGTCATCACGACGGGCGCCTACTACGGCATGCAGACCTTCGACCAGGCGCTGTTCGGCCACGTCAAGGCCGGCCGCGTGACGTTCGAGGACGCGATGCGCGTGGCCTCGAGCCCGCACGACTTCAAGCTGCTGATGCAGGCCGACGGCCGCAGGGGCACGACGATGGAGGACGTGGCCTCAGCCGAGTCCAACCGCGACCTCGAAAACCAGCTCCCCCCGCCGAACCAGTCGCTGGTCTCGTAGAACCTCGCCTCGTCCTCACTTCACTTGGTAAAGTAACGGTTGAAATGGCCGTTGACGAGACTTGTCCCGTTTGCATGACCGCGCAGATCGTGTGCGCGAAGTGGACGCTGCTGCTCGTCAGAGACCTCGCCGCGGCGGGGACGTCTCGCTTCTGTGAGCTCGAACGCTCGCTCGCTGGGATCAGCCCGCGCACGCTGTCGCTGCGGCTGCGAGCGCTGGAGGAGGAGGGGATCGTCGAGCGCCACACGTTCCCCGAGGTGCCGCCGCGGGTGGAGTACGCGCTGACGGAGAAGGGTCGCGCGCTGCTGCCGATCGTCGATGACATGCGCGCTTACGGCGAACACTGGCTCGGCGCCGAGTGCGCGCAGCTGCCCGACGCGCAGACGCTCGTAATCGCCTGAGCGGGTGAATCGCTCGGTCGCCCCCAGGGGCGGCTCGACAGCCGTCCCGCGAGCTGCAAGACGGGGTGCGCCGAGCAGGAGCGATCCCGGCGAGCGCGAAGTGAGCGCACCATGCGTTCACTGCAACTGCAAGCGGCACTGAGTCAGTTCGTGGAGGAAGTCGCGGCGTACCTCCACGGTGAGATCGCCGCGGGCGCGGAGGTGGCGTTCGAGCTCGGGCAGCA
>DASUPL010000192.1:0-3625 GCA_036281155.1 Solirubrobacteraceae bacterium
GCGCGGTTGAACTCGGCGAGGTCCTTGTGCCCGCACGTGGCCATCGAGGTGCGCAGGCCGCCGAAGAGGTTGAACGTGCCGTCGTTCTCGCGCGCGGGGCCGGTGAGGATCTCCTCGAGCGTGCCGTTCTGCGTCGTGGCGACGCGCGCGCCGCGCGGGAGCGTGGGATGGAACGTCGCCATGCCCCAGTGAAAGCCGCGGCCGGGGGCCTCGTAGGCGCGCGCGAGCGGCGAGCCGATCATGACGGCGTCGGCGCCGAGCGCGATCGCCTTGGCGACGTCGCCGCCGTTGCGCATCCCGCCGTCGGCGATCACCTGGCTGTACTCGCCCGTCTCGAGCATGTGCGTGGAGCGCGCGTGGGCGACGTCGGCGATCGCGGTGGCCTGCGGCACGCCGATGCCGAGCACGCCGCGCGTGGTGCACGCGGCGCCGGGTCCGACGCCGACGAGCACGCCGGCGGCGCCGGTGCGCATGAGGTGAAGGCCGGTGTGGTAGGAGGCGCAGCCGCCGACGACGACGGGCACGTCGAGCGTGGGGATGAACTCCTTCAGGTTGAGCGGCTCGGAGACGGTGGAGACGTGCTCGCCGGAGACGACGGTGCCCTGGATGACGAGCACGTCGAGACCGGCCTCGAGGGCGATCTCGTAGTACTGGGTAACCCGTTGCGGCGTGAGCGACGCGGCGACGACGACCTTCTGTTCCTTGATCTCGCGGATGCGTTGCGCGATCAGCTCGGGCTTGACGGGCTCGGCGTAGATCTCCTGCATCTCGCGCGTAGCCTGCTCCTTGGGCAGCCCGGAAATCCGCTCGAGCTGCTCCTCGGCGTCCTCGTAGCGGGTGAAGATCCCCTCGAGGTTGAGCACGGCTAGGCCGCCGAGGCGGCCGATGATGCCGGCGGTCTCGGGCGAGACGACGCCGTCCATGGCTGAGGCGAGCATCGGCAGCTCGAACTGGTACGGGCCGAGCTTCCAGGAGATGTCGATGTCGTCGGGGTCGCGCGTGCGCCGGGAAGGAACGATCGCAATGTCGTCGAACCCGTAAGCACGGCGAGCTTTCTTGCCGCGGCCGATTTCTATCTCCATTGCCGGATCCTCCCAGTTGCCGCGGACGAGAAGACCCCGCGTGGAGCGGGGCCAGAAGGGGGTTGGCGGGGCGCCAGAAGCGCCTTGTCGATGACCGCTGCCAAGTGAAGTTGAGCATAGCAATCGCCACACTCGGCCTATTGCCCTTGGATATGCTCGATCGGTATGGGCGACGCCGCGAACACGCGCTATCAACCGCATGAGATCGAGGCCCGTCGCCAGGCGGCGTGGCGCGAGCGCGACGCGTTCAAGACGCCGCCGCTGATCGCATCGTCCCCGGAGGGGGACGAGCAGCCGCACCTGTACATCAAGCCCTCGGCGCCGTTCACGTCGGGCAACGTGCACATCGGGCACGTGCGCAGCTACTCGATCGGGGACGCGTACGCGCGCTTTCGGCGCGCGCGCGGCGAGGCGGTGCTGTTCGCGTTCGGCTTCGACGCGTTCGGCCTGCCGGCGGAGCTGGGCGCGATCGCGGGCGGCGAGTCCCCCAGCGAGTGGGTGAACCGCTGCGCGGAGCACATGACGGGGCAGCTCGACCGGCTGGGCTTCTCCTTCGACTGGGAGCGCTCGTTCCTGAGCTCCGACGCGAACATGTATCGCTGGTCGCAGTGGCTGTTCCTGACCCTGCTGGAGGCGGGCCTGATCTACCACGGCACGGGCAACGTCGACTGGTGTGACAACTGCGAAACGACGTTGGCGTCGATCCAGGTCGAGCCGGGGGGCACGTGCTGGCGCTGTCACGGGCCGGTAAGGCTGATTCAGCTGCCGCAATGGTATCTACGCATTAGCGCTTATCTGCATGAGAACGACGCGCGGCTGCAGGAGCGCGCGGACAGCGGTATCTGGGATGACGTGTCACTGGCGTCTCAGCAGATCGTGCTCGGGCGCGTGGATGGCGTGGAGGTGAGCGTCGCGGACGCGGCGGGCGAGCGATTGACGGTGTTCACGCCGTACGGCGAGGCGCTGGGCGAGGCGCGCTTCGTGTTGATGTCGGCGCGTCACCCCGACGTGGAGCGCTGGGCGTCAGACCCGGGCGTGGCGGAGCAGTTGGAGCAGCTGCGTTCGGGCGGCTGGGAGCGCAGCTCGCGCGAGGCGGAGACGATCCCCGTGATCGACACTGGGCGCAAGGTCACGGGGCCTGGAGACGCGGAGCTGCCGGTGTTCGTCTCGCCCGTGGTGGACTCGCGCTTTGGGCCGACGGCCGTGTTGGGCGTCCCGTCACGCGATCGCACCGACGAGGTGCTCGCGGGGCGGCTCGGCATCGACGTGCCGGACGCCGCGAGCGAGGTCGACGAGACCACGCCGGCGGGGAGCGCGAGTAACGGCGCGAGCGGCTCCGCGGCGGCGGGCGAGCCTGCGGTGCGCTATCGCGCGTTCGACTTCGTCGTCTCGCGGCAGCGCTCGTGGGGCACGCCGATCCCGATCGTGTACTGCGACTCCTGCGGCACGGTGCCGGTGCCGCGCGAGCAGCTGCCGGTGCTGCTGCCGCTGGACATCCACCCCACGGGCGCGGGCAATCCGCTGGCGGAGATGGAGGAGTTCGTGAACACGACGTGCCCGACGTGCGGCGGGCCGGCGCGGCGCGAGACGGACACGCTCGACTGCCATTTCGACGCCCTGTGGCTGTGGCTCCCCGCGTGCGTGCCGCCGCAGGCGCGCGAGGACTCGCTGGAGGAGATCCTCGCCCTGCCCGACTTGCGCCACTGGCTACCGTCGGAGCGCCTGGTGGCGGGCTCGGACAGCGGCAACTTCGTGTTCGACCAGCGGATCGTGACGAAGGCGCTGCGCGACATCGGCCCACTGGCGTTCCTAGAGGACGGCGAGCCGTTCGCGGGCTGCTTGTTTCACGAGATGGTCATCAGCGAGGGGCGCAAGATGAGCAAGCATCTCGGCAACGTGGTCGACCCGGACGAGCTGATCGCGCGCTACGGCGCGGACACGGTGCGCTTGGCGGTGCTGTACGCGGCGCGCCCGCAGCGATCGTTGAACTGGAGCGACTCCGCGGTGCTGCGCTGCCACAGATTCCTGACGCAGGTGTGGGAGTACTCGCACGCGCGGATCGCACGCGCGGGCGCGTCCGCGGCAGGCGAGGACGAGCAGCCGGCTAGAGACAACACGGAGCACTTCAGGGCGCAGCTGTCGAAGTGGTGCGCGAACGGCGTGGAGAAGATCACCGAGGACATGGAGGCCCTGGAGATGCACAGTGCGGTGCGCAACGTGATGCGTCTGTTCGACCGCATCAAGGACTTCGAGAAACGTGTGCTCGCGCGACAGGACGAGCTGAGCAGCGCGAACTTCGACGCGCTGCTCGAGGCGCTCGGCGTGCTCGCGCAGACGCTCGGCCCATTCGCGCCGCACTTGGCGGAGGAGCTGTGGATGGCGCTGGGCAACGACGAGCACTCCACACAGACGCCGTGGCCAGGCGTATCGTCTCGGGTACTCGCATGAGCCTTAAGACCGCACAGAGTCCTCAGCAGGGATCGAAGCAGCGGACGCGCTCATGCGCGACTGGCCTCGCGTGCCACCGCTGCGACAAGCACTAC
>DASUPL010000193.1:0-4405 GCA_036281155.1 Solirubrobacteraceae bacterium
GACATCATGAGCAGGGTGGCGCCGTCAGGTCCGATCTATCAGGCGGGTACGCTCTCGGGCAACCCGCTGGCGGTGGCCGCGGGGCTGGCGACGCTCGAGCTGCTCGACGAACCCGCGTACCTGCGCCTCGGCGCGTACACAGAACGGCTCGCCGACGGCCTGCGCGAGGCTGCCTCTCAGAGCGCTCATGCGGTACAGGTGGTGAGCAAGCCCGGCCTGCTGACCGTGTTCTTCAGCGAGCGGCCCGTCGCGTCGTTCGACGATGCGCGCGCGTGCGATCTCGACGCCTACGCGGCGTGGTGCCGGGGCCTGCTCTCACGCGGCGTGTACCCGCCGCCGTCGCAGTTCGAGGCGTGGTTTCCCTCGCTGGCACACACGCAGGAGCAACTCGAGCACACGCTCGCCGCGGCCGCGGCCGCGTTCGCCTCCCTGCTAGAGCCGCCGGACGCAGCGCGATGAGCGGCCTGGAGCGCCTGCGGGCGCTGTTGCGGGAGGAGGGCGGGCTGCTGGCGACGCTGCTGAGCCCCGACGGCTACGCCACGCCGCCTCAGAGCCCACAGAGCCCCGCGCTGCTCGCCGCGGACGGTCCCCGCGCGGAGGGCAGGCGCGAGGAGTACGAGCTGCTGATGGAGGCGATCTACGAGGGCTACCTGCTTCACTACGGCACGCCGCGCGTCGTGCTCGCCCCCGACGCCGACCTCAGGCTGTTGGCGGGCGACCGGCTGTACGCGGTCGGGCTCGCGCGGCTGGTCGCGCTCGGCGACACCGCCGCGGTGGCGGAGCTGGCCGACACGATCACCCTGAGCGCGCTCGCGCAGGGCGCCGAGAACGAGGCGCTGGCGGATGCGGTGTGGGCCGCGGGCGCGCGCGCGATCGGCTGGGGCGCGAGCGACTCGCACAAGCGTGCCAAGGAGCTCGTCCACGCCGGTGCCCCGGGCGCGTTCGAGGCGATGCGCACAAGCGCCGCGGGCGCCCCAGCGTCGCCCTGAATCGCGCCTCGATATTGTGTGTAGCTCGGTGTCAGACAAGCGCACAAAGCACAAGTCCAAGTACACGCTCGACCGAGGCATCCCGGGCGCCTTCGAGGGCGAGACGGTCACGCGGCGGCGGTTCATGACCGGAACCGCTCACACCGCGGGCGCGATCGCCGCGAGCTCCTTCGCCCTGCCGGCGCTCGGTTTCGCGCTCGGACCGATCTTCCAGAGCACGCCCCCCCACTGGGAAACGGTCGGCACGGCCGGGCAGTTCGTGGACAACAACTACGTGCCGGTGATCCTCACCGTCGCCGCGAACATCGGCGAGGCGGGCAAGACGACCGTGTACGTGCGTAAGTTCAACCCCGAGATCGACACCGACCCATACGACCGCGACACGCCGTACATCGCGATCTCCAGCCGCTGCGCGCACCTCGGCTGCCCCGTGCGCTGGGTCGACGCCGCCGAGCGCTTCATCTGTCCCTGCCACGGCGGCGTGTACGACCTGCTTGGCCTGAGGGTGGGTGGGCCTCCAGTCAGGCCGCTCGACCGCTTCTACACGCGCGTGTCCGGCGAAAACGTGGAAGTCGGCCCGCGTTTCAGCGTCAACAGCGAGCTGCGCCGCTTCTCCCCGCGCGACCCCGGCGAGCCGCTGGACGGCCTCGGCCAGTACATGTATCCCTCGCGTCCGGGCGCGCAAAAACTCTAAGCCGCCGATCGACCGCCGCCGATGCCAAAGCTCCCCAAGCTCCCCGCCCCACCGATGCCCTCAGCCCTGCAGGAGGCGCCCCCCCGCCCCGGGCAGGAAAACGGCAAGACCGGCCCGATCGAGTCCGCCCAGGCCGCGGGCGTCACGGTCGTCGACTGGGTCGACGAGCGCACGTCGCTGAGCGGCGCCGCGCGCTGGCTGATGTTCCGCAAGGTGCCCAAGGGCACCAACTGGTTCTACACGCTCGGTTCGGCCACGATGTTCGCGTTCCTCTCCCAGGCGATGACGGGCGTGTTCCTCGCGATGTACTACCGCCCCGACCCAGCCGGCGGGGCGTACGAATCGATCCGCCACGTCACCAACGAGGTGTTCCTCGGCCAGTTCGTGCGCGGCATGCACAAGTGGGGCTCGAGCGTGATGGTGATCCTCGTGTTCCTGCACATGGGGCGTACGTTCTTCTTCGGCGCGTACAAGTACCCGCGCGAGCTCAACTGGGTGATCGGCGTGGTGCTGCTGATCCTGACGATGACGATGTCGTTCACCGGCTACCTGCTGCCGTTCGACCAGCGCGCGTACTGGGCGACGATCGTGGGCGTGAACATCAACGGCACCGGTCCGCTGCTCGGCCCTTACCTGAGCGACTTCCTACGCGGCGGCGCGGAATTCGGCGCGACGACGCTGTCGCGCTTCTACGCGATCCACATGCTGCTCGTACCTGGCCTGCTCGCGGCGCTGATCGGCGCGCACCTGTACCTGGTGGCCAAGCTCGGCACCACGGCGCCGCCGTGGCTGAAAGCCGAGAAGCGCTCAGAGCTCCGCGAGACGGAGGTCTAGACACCGTGAATCAGCGCGAGAAGGAGGAGTACCTCCGCGAGTACGCCATCCTGAAGACGCAGGGCAAGCCGTTCTTCCCATACGCGGTCGCGAAGGATGGCGCGATGGCGGTCGTGGTGATGGCGGCCATCATCGCGATGTCGCTCGTGTTCGGCGCCGAGCTCGGGCCGAAGGCCAACCCCACCACCACCACGTACGTGCCGCGGCCGGAGTGGTACTTCTTCTTCCTGTTCGAGCTTCTGCGCGTGATCAAGCCGACGAGCCTCGTGGACATGGCCACGATCGGCGTGCCCACGCTGTGCATGATCCTGCTGTTCCTGCTGCCGTTCTATGACCGCGGCCCCGAGCGTCGCCCCGAGCGTCGCCCGATCGCGACCACGACGGGCATCTTCGTGATCGGCGCGATGGCCCTTCTCACCTACCAGGGCGCGAGCGCGGGCTCCCCCACCGCGATCGAAATGACGACGCCCGCGGCGGTCGTCCACGCCGGCGGGGCACGCCTGACCGAATACGAGGCGGGCGCGAAAGTGGTGGCCCAAACGGGCTGCCTGGCGTGCCACAAGATCGGCGAGAACGGCAACGCCGGCCCCGGTCCCGACCTGTCGAACATCGGCGCGCGTGTGCAGCGTCAGGCGATCGCGCGGACGCTGGTGAACCCGACCGCGCCGATGCCGTCGTTCAAGAACCTGCCCCCGAAGAAGTTCACCGCGATCGTCAACTTCCTCGCCCAGCTCAAGTAGCCCGGACGTGCCTGCTCGTCCGCGAGACGACGCCGGGCAGCTCGAAGCGGGGCAGGTCCGCGCGATGTTCGACCGCATCGCGGGCGTGTACGACCCGCTGAACACCGCGATGACCGCCGGGCTGCACCATCGCTGGCGCGAACGCGCCGCCGATCAGGCGCGCGTGGGCCCCGGCAGCCGCGTGTTGGACGTGGCCACGGGCACGGGCGATTTCGCGCTGGAGCTCGCGCGCAGGGTGTGGCCGAACGGCGAGGTCGTTGGCAGCGACTTCGCCGAGGGCATGCTCGACCGCGCGCGTACGAAGGCCTCCAAGGAGGGTGAGCGGCGCGTGCGCCCGCGCTTCGAATGGGCCGACGCGACGGCGCTGCCCTATGCGGAGGACTCCTTCGACGCGGCCACGGTCGGCTTCGGCGCGCGCAACTTCGACAACCTCGCACGCGGCCTCGCGGAGATGACGCGCGTGGTGCGTCCGGGGGGCAGGGTGGTGGTGCTGGAGATCACCACCCCCACGCGCCCGCCCCTGTCGCTGTTCTATCGCGTGTGGTTCGACCGCGTCGTCCCCGCGCTCGGGCGCGTCGCGGGTCAGGCGGGCGGCCTCGCGGCACGGATGCGCGGCGGCGATGTGGACTCGACGATCGCCGACGCCTACACGTACCTGCCCAACTCGGTCAAACGCTTTCCCGACCCGGCGGCGCTGGCGGGCGAGATGGAGCGGGCGGGCCTCGGCGAGATCCACTACCTCCTGCTGGCCGGGGGCATAGTTGCGATTCACGCCGGGACGGTCCCGCGCGGAGAGGTGTGATGAGCGTGCTGGACAGCACCGCCGCGAGCGCTTCGGCGGATGGCGTCGACGGGGTCGACACGATCTTGGACCGCGGCGGGCAGGCGCTGCGCGAGCAGATGCGGCGCACGGAGCGCCACCTCGAGCGCGTCACCGAGCAGGCGGGCGCGCCGCTGGCGAGGCACGCCAACGCCACGGTGCTCGCGGGCGGCAAGCGCTTGCGCCCGCTGCTCGTACTGCTCGCGGCTGAGTCAGCGGGGGGTTCGCCGCCGCCCGATGGCGAGGAGCGTCTGCTGCGCGCGGCGGTAGCGGTGGAGCTGGTGCACTCGGCGACGCTTGTGCACGACGATCTCATCGACGGCGCGCG
>DASUPL010000194.1:0-3659 GCA_036281155.1 Solirubrobacteraceae bacterium
CGCCCGACATCGACCTCGCGGCGTGGCGCGAATCGCTCGAGCTGATCGAAGCATGGCGACCGCGCAGCCTCGCGATCACCCACTTCGGCAGCTGCGACGACGTCGAGGCTCATCTCGCCGCGCTGCGCGAGCGCTTGGACCGGCTCGAGTTGATGGCGAGCGAGCTCGACGAAGCGGGTTTCGCCGCCGCGGTTCGCGCGGAGCTGGCCGGGAGCAGCCCCGAGACGGCCGCCACGTACGCGCAGGCGATGCCGTCCGAACAGAGCTTCCACGGTCTCGCGCGCTACCTGCGGACGCGCGAGGCGTCGCACTGACCAATCAGGCGGCGAGCGGCGCGAGCGGCTTCGGCGCGGGTCGCGCACTCGAGAAGCGCAACGCGCCGTCCTCCAGCTCGCGCCGGAGATTGAGCACATCGAGCACGTAGTTCTGGCGTGCGCGCCACGGCGCCCGCGAACCCTGCTTGGGGAATTTGTCGATCGCGCGCAGCACATAGCCCGACGTGAGACCCATGAACGGCTCCTCGCCGATCGAGCCGTCGCGGTTCTCCGGCACGCACTGCTCGTAGTTGTGCGCATCCATGTGGTTGAGCAGCCGGCACACGTATTCGCAGATCAGGTCGCACTTGAGCGTCCACGACGCGTTCGTGTAGCCCAGCGCGAGCGCCATGTTCGGCACGCCGCTCAGCATCATGCCCTCGTAGGTCGTCGTCCGCGCGAGGTCGATCTCGCCGCCGTCGACCGAAAGCTCCGTGCCGCCGAGCGCCAGCAGGTTCAGGCCGGTCGCGGTCACGATCACCTCCGCGTCCAGCTCCGCTCCCGACGCGAGCTTCAGCCCCGTCTCGGTGAACGTGTCGATCCGGTCGGTCTCGATCGACGCGCGTCCCTCGCCGATCGCCTCGAACAGGTCGCCGTCCGGAACCAGGCACAGGCGCTGGTCCCACGGGTCATAGCGCGGCGTGAAGTGCTTCTCCACGTCGAAGCCCTCCGGCAGCCTGCGCTCCACTCCCCTGCGCAGGAGCGCCTTCGCGAGCTTCGGCCGGCGCTGGCTGAGCTGGTAGCTGCCCATCGTCAACAGCACGTTCTTCCAACGCACGAGCAGATACGCCAGGCGCGCCGGCAGCGCGCGGCGCAAGAGGCGCGCGATCGGGTCTTCGGCGGGCAGCGACACGATGTACGTGGGGGAGCGCTGCACCATCGTCACGTGAGCCGCCGTCTTCGCCATCGCCGGCACGAGCGTCATCGCCGTCGCGCCGCTGCCGATCACCACCACGCGCTTGTCCGCGTAGTCCACATCGTCGCTCCAGTGCTGCGGATGCACCACACGACCGGCGAAGCGCTCCATGCCAGGGAAGTCGGGGGTGTAGCCCTGCGCGTAGTCGTAGTAGCCGCTGCACATCATCAAGAAGCCGCACGTCAAGCTGACCGTCTCCTGCGTGTCGGTGCGCGTCGCCCGCACCGTCCAGCGCGCGTCCTCGGTGGAGAAGTCCGCGCTCACGACGCGATGGTTGAAGCGGATGTGTCCGTCGATGCCGTTTTCGGCCGCCGTCTCGCGTATGTAGCCGAGGATCGACGCTCCGTCCGCGATCGACTTCGCCCCCCTCCACGGCCGGAACGAGTAGCCGAGCGTGAACATGTCCGAGTCCGAGCGGATGCCTGGGTAGGTGAACATGTCCCACGTTCCGCCGCTGCGATCGCGCGCCTCCAGCAGCGCGAACGTCTTGCCTGGGCAGTCGCGCTGCAGGTGGTGCGCCGCGCCGATGCCTGACAGGCCGGCACCTACGATCAGCACGTCGACGTGTTCGAGCGACAAGTCGGTTCTCCAGAATCCTCAGGTTGGCAGGGCGCCAACGGGAGATGGCTTGCGGACAAGCTTAGGCGATGCCTCGACGGGTGCGAAATGTCGGAAACAGCGATACGCGTTTGCGGGTGATGACTGGAGTTGTGTGTAGCGTTCGCGAGCAGTGGCCGCGCCGACGATCGACGAGATCACGCTTGCCGATGAGCCAGGGCGCTGGGCGGCGCTCGGCTTCACTGTTGTCGACGGCGGCTGCCAAATCGCGGGCGTGAGCCTGCGCTTCGTCGGCGAGCAGGCCGGGCGCGGCATCGTCAGCTGGTCCCTGCGCGACGTCCTCGACACCGAGCTCGACGGGCTGCCCACCACGCTCTCCACCCGACCGATCCCGACAGAAGACCAGCCGGAGCATCCGAACGGGGTGGTCGCGATCGACCACGTCGTCGCGATGTCGCCGGCCTTCGAGCGCAGCGTGGGGGCGCTCACATTGGCCGGCCTCGACCTGCGTCGCGTGCGTGAGGAGCCCACGCCGGCGGGCGCTCCGCGCCAGGCTTTCTTCCGTCTCGGCGAGGAGATCCTCGAGCTGGTGCAGGAGCCGGAAGAGGTGGTTGAACGCGCGGGCGGCCCGGACCATCCGGCGCGCTTCTGGGGTCTCGCGCTGCTCGTGGAGGATCTCGACCGCAGCGTGGAGCGATTCGGCGCGCACGCCGGCGAGCCACGCGCGGCCGTCCAGCCCGGGCGGCGGATCGCGACCGTGCGCCGCTCGGCCGGTCTGTCCGTGCCGCTCGCGTTGATGAGCGCCGTGGAGCGGGTCGAGGCGACTTTATGAGCCTGGGGCTGTACTCTCGGGCGCATGGCGCGTGAGCTGAAGCTGGGCCTGAACACCGGCTACTGGGCCGCCGGGCCGCCGCCCGGTGCGGCCGAGGCCGTCGCCGAAGCTGAGCGGCTCGGCTTCGACTCGATCTGGACCGCGGAGGCCTACGGCTCGGACTGCCTCACGCCGCTGGCCTGGTGGGGCTCGTCCACCGAGCGCGTCAAGCTCGGCACCGCGATCGTGCAGATGTCCGCGCGCCAGCCCACCGCGACCGCGATGGCCGCGATGACGATCGACCACTTGTCAAACGGGCGCTTCATCCTCGGCCTCGGCGTCTCCGGCCCGCAGGTCGTCGAGGGCTGGTACGGGATGGAGTTCGCCAAACCGCTGGCACGCACCCGCGAGTACATCTCGATCCTGCGCGACGTGTGGGCGCGCAAGGGACCCGTGACCGCGCCTGGACCGGCGTATCAGCTGCCGCGGCCCGGCGGGACGGGCCTCGGCAAGCCGCTGAAGTCCTCGATCCACCCGCTGCGCGAGGACATCCCCATCTACCTCGGCGCCGAGGGTCCGAAGAACATCGCGCTGTGCGCGGAGCTGTGCGACGGCTGGCTGGCGATGCTGTTCTCGCCGGCGGTGTACGACGAGCTGTACAAGCCCTCGTTGCAAGAGGGCTTCGCGCGGGCGGGCGCGCGGCGGACCGCGGAGGAGTTCGAGGTCTGCGCGACGGTGCCGCTGATCGTCACCGACGACATCGCGGGCGCCGCCGACGCGCTGCGCCCGTTCTACGCGCTGTACTTCGGCGGCATGGGCGCCAAGGGAGCGAATTTCCACGCCAACGTGCCGATCCGTATGGGCTATGAGAAGGAGGTCGCTGAAATCCAGGACCTCTACCTGAGCGGCAAGAAGGACGAGGCCGGCGCGAAGATCCCCGTCGCGCTGATCGAAGAGCTGTCGCTGATAGGCCCCGCGGCGAAGATCCGCGACGACCTCGCGCGCTGGCGTGAGTCGGTCGTCACGACGTTGCTCATCTCCGGCGACGCCGCGACAGTGC
>DASUPL010000195.1:0-10827 GCA_036281155.1 Solirubrobacteraceae bacterium
CGGACGGTCGCGACGCGCCGGCCGTACCGCGAGTGGCAGGAGCGCGAGGTCGTCCGCCTCGTCGACCTTCCGCCGCGCCTGCCGCACGGCGTGCCCACCGAGCCGCTGCGCCGCCGCCAGCTCGCGTTCGGCTACACGCAGGAGGACATGAAGGTGCTGCTCGCGCCCACCGCCGCGCGCGGTGAGGAGCCGATCGGCTCGATGGGCAACGACCTGGCCCTGGCCGTGCTGAGCGACAACCCCCCGCCGCTCTTCTCGTACTTCAAGCAGCTGTTCGCGCAGGTGACCAACCCGCCGATCGACCCGATCCGCGAGGAAATCGTGATGAGCCTCGCCACGAGCCTCGGCAACGAGCGCAACCTCTTCGACGAGACGCCCGAGCACGCGCACAAGCTGCTGCTCGACCAGCCGATCCTGCTCAACCGCGAGCTCGAGACGCTCCGCCACGTCGACCATGACGTCTACAAAGCGCGCACGATCGACATCACGTGGTCGATCCTCGACGAGGACGGCGCCGAGCGGACGCCCGAGGCGGGCATGGGCGAGGCGATCCACCGCATCTGCACCCAGGCGCGCGAAGCGATCGCCGAAGGCGTCAACATCATCATCCTCTCCGACCGGCTCGTCGGCCCGCGCCGCGCGCCGATGCCCTCGCTGCTGGCGCTCGCCGCCGTGCACCACCACCTCGTGCTCGAGGGCACGCGCCTGCGCGCGGGGATCATCGTCGAGTCGGGCGAGCCGCGCGAGGTCCACCACTTCGCCACGCTGATCGGCTACGGCGCCAGCGCGATCAACCCCTACCTGTTGCTGGAGACGCTCGACGAGCTCGTCCTCGAAGGGCGTGTCGCGAAGCTCGACGCGAACGGCGTGTCCGTCTCGCTGACCCCCGAGCAGGCAGCGCAGAACGTCGTCAAAGCGATCGGCAAAGGGCTGCTGAAGACGATCTCCAAGATGGGCATCTCCACGATCCAGTCCTACCGCGGCGCGCAGATATTCGAGGCCGTCGGCTTGGAGAGCGACCTCATCGACCTGCACTTCACGGGCACCGCCTCACGGATCGGCGGCATCGGTCTGAACGAGCTCGCGACCGAGGCGGTCGAGCGCCACGCGCGGGCGTATCCAGTCGTGCGCGACGAGTTGCTGCCGGTCGGCGGCGTATACGCGTGGCGGCGCGACGGCGAGCACCACATGTGGAACCCCGAGACGATCGCGCTCGTCCAACACGCGGTGCGCGCCGCTAACGGCAACGTCGCCGCGGCGCTCACAGGCGACCGCGACGCGCACGAGCAGGTGCGCGAGAGTCCCGCGTTCGAGAAGTACCGCGAATACGCCTGCACGGTCAACGAGGACGCCTCGCGCCGCGCCACGCTGCGCGGCCTGCTGGAGATCGGCAATGGCCACACGCGGCCGATACCGCTCGAGGACGTCGAGCCGGCGAGTGAGATCGTCAAGCGCTTCTGCACCGGCGCGATGAGCCTGGGGTCGATCTCGCGCGAGGCGCACGAGACGCTCGCGATCGCCATGAACCGTCTCGGCGGGCGCTCGAACACGGGCGAGGGCGGCGAGGATCCGTCACGCTTCCTGCCCGACAAGAACGGCGACCGCCGTCGCTCGGCGATCAAGCAGGTCGCCTCGGGGCGCTTCGGCGTGACGATCCACTACCTCGTCAACGCGGACGAGCTGCAGATCAAGATGGCCCAGGGCGCGAAGCCCGGCGAGGGGGGGCAGCTGCCCGGACACAAGGTCGACGAGTACATCGGCTCGATCCGCCACACCACCCCAGGAGTGGGACTGATCTCCCCGCCGCCACACCACGACATCTACTCGATCGAGGACCTCAAGCAGCTGATCTACGACCTGCGCTGCGCCAACCCCAAGGCGCAGGTGTCCGTCAAGCTCGTATCCGAGGTGGGCGTCGGCACGGTCGCGGCGGGTGTGTCGAAGGCGAACGCGGACCGCGTGCTGATCGCCGGCCACGACGGCGGCACCGGCGCCTCGCCGCTGTCCTCGATCCAGGCCGCGGGCATCCCCTGGGAGATCGGCCTGGCGGAGACCCAGCAGACGCTGCTGCTCAACGACCTGCGCTCGCGCATCGTCGTGCAGACCGACGGGCAGCTGAAGACGGGCCGCGACGTGGTCGTGGCCGCGATGCTGGGGGCGGATGAGATGGGCTTCTCCACCGCGCCGCTGATCGCGACCGGCTGCATCATGATGCGCGCCTGCCACCTGAACACATGTCCGGTGGGCATCGCCACGCAGGACCCGGAGCTGCGCAAGCGCTTCAAGGGCACGCCCGAGCACGTGGTCAACTTCTTCTTCTTCGTGGCCGAGGAAGTGCGCGAGATCCTCGCCTCCGTCGGCCTGCGCTCACTCGACGAGGCCACCGGCCGCGTGGACATGCTCGGCGCGGCTGACGCGATCGACCACTGGAAGGCTCGCGGCGTCGACCTGACGCACCTGCTGACGCACGTGGAGCTGACGGGCGACTCGCCGAGACGGCGCGTGGAAGCCCCGCCGAAGGTGCTCGAGGACGCGCTCGACTGGGAGCTCGTCGAGCGCTCGCGGCGGGCGCTGGAACGACGCGAACCGGTCAAGATGACCTTGGAGATCCGCAACCGCAACCGCTGCGTGGGCGGCATCCTCTCCAGCCACATCGCCGAGCGCTGCGGCGCGGCCGGTCTGGAGGAGGACTCGATCGTGGTCGACTTCGAGGGCTCCGCCGGACAGAGCTTCGGCGGCTGGCTCGCGCCGGGCGTGACGTTCACGCTGCGCGGCGACGCCAACGACTATGCCGGCAAGGGGCTCTCGGGCGGCGTGTTCGCGATCCGCCCGCGCGAGGGCATGGGCGAGCACTTCAAGGCCGAGCGGAACGTGATCGTCGGCAACACCGTCCTCTACGGCGCCACCGCCGGACGCGCGTTCTTCCGCGGCCTCGCGGGCGAGCGCTTCGGCGTGCGCAACTCGGGCGCGTGGGCCGTCGTCGAGGGCGTCGGCGACCACGGCTGCGAGTACATGACCGGGGGGCGCGTGGTCGTGCTCGGGCCGACGGGGCGCAACTTCGCCGCCGGCATGAGCGGCGGCATCGCCTACGTGCTCGACGAGCAGGGTGCGTTCGCGGAGCGCTGCAACATGGGCATGGTCGGCTTCGACGGGATCTCCGAGGCCGACGCGATCGAGCTGCGCGCCATGATCGAAGAGCACCAGCGCCGCACCGACTCGCCCGTGGCCGCGCGCGTGCTGGGCGAGTGGCAGGAGCTGCTCGGCAAGGGCGCGTTCGTGAAGGTGATGCCGCACGACTACAAGCGCGTGCTCGCCGAGCGCGCGCAGGAAGAGGCGCAGGCCGCTGCCGCCGCCCACAACGGCGGGTTGGTGAGCGCCCGGCCGCTGGACGCGACCGGACCGGGAGACACTCGCTCCGCTCGCGTCCCCGAACCGGCCAGCGAGGGGGCACACGGCCCGGAGGGTCGGGTCACCTGATGGGCAAGCTCGGGGGCTTTCTGAAGATCGAGCGTCACGGCGTCCCGCAGCGGGACCCCGTCGAGCGCGCGCACGACTACAGCGAGTTCCAGCTGCAGCGGCCCGTGGAGGAGCTGCGCGAGCAGGGCGCCCGCTGCATGGACTGCGGTGTGCCCTTCTGCCACAACGGCTGCCCCCTGGGCAACCTGATCCCCGACTGGAACGACCTCGTCTACCGCGACCGCTTCCAGGACGCGATCGCGCAGCTGCACGCGACGAACAACTTCCCCGAGTTCACCGGGCGCCTGTGCCCCGCACCGTGCGAGGCGGCGTGCGTGCTCGAGATCCGCGAGGGCGACGCGGTCACGATCAAACAGATCGAGAACACGATCATCAACCGCGCGTGGGAGGAGGGCTGGGTGGTGCCCAAGCCGCCACGGCGCGAGACCGCTCACGCGGTCGCGGTCGTCGGCTCCGGCCCCGCGGGTATGGCAGCCGCGCAGCAGCTGCGCCGCTCCGGGCACCGCGTGACGCTGTTCGAGCGCGACGAGGCTGTGGGGGGGCTCGTGCGCTTCGGTGTGCCGGACTTCAAGATCGAGAAGACCGTCGTGCAGCGGCGCGTCGAGCAGATGCTCGCAGAGGGCGTCGAGATCCGCTGCGGCGTGGACGTCGGCAGCGACGTCAGCGTCGAGCAGCTGCGCGAGGACTTCGACGCGATTGTGCTGGCGACCGGCTCGCGCACGCCGCGCGATCTGCCGATCCCCGGACGCGAGCTCGACGGCGTGCACTTCGCGATGGACTACCTCTACCAGCGCAACCGCTGGGTGGCGCGCGAGCTCGGCCCCGAGCCGACGACGAAGCAGCCGGCGATCGAGAAAGCGATCACCGCCAAGGACAAGGACGTCGTGGTCATCGGCGGCGGCGACACCGGCGCGGACTGCGTCGGCAACTCGCTGCGCGAGGGCGCCCGTTCGATCGTCCAGCTCGAGCTCCTGCCCGAGCCGCCCGCGCACCGCCCAGACGAGCGCACGCCGTGGCCGCTGTGGCCGCAGAAGTATCGCCTCAGCTACGCGATGGAGGAGACCAGGAAGCTCGGCGTGGGCGAGCAGGACTACTCGGTGACGACGACCCGCTTCGTCGACGACGGCGCCGGCGCGCTTGCCGCGCTGCACATCGCCGAAGCCGAGTCGGCTCCACCGTTTGCGCCCGTGCCGGGCAGCGACCGCGAGCTGCCCGCACAGCTGGTGCTGCTCGCGATGGGCTTCCTGCACCCCGAGCAGGGGCTGCTCGACCAGCTCGGCGTCGAGAAGGATCCGCGCGGCAACGTCAAGGCCGTCAAGCCCTACACGACCTCCGTCGACGGGGTGTTCGCCGCCGGAGACGCCCGCCGTGGACAGTCGCTGATCGTGTGGGCGATCAACGAGGGACGCCAGTGCGCGCGCATGGTCGAGCGCTACCTCGCCGGGCGCGCAAGCTCGACGACGATCGAAGATGGCGGCCTCGCCGGTCACGCCGACGCGGATGAGGGCCCGGACGGGCCGCCGCAGCACGTCGGCCCCGGCGTCGGAGTTGGCGAGCGGCCATGAAGGCGTGCGTCATCGGCGCGGGCTCCTCCGGCATCGCCGCGGCGAAGGCGCTGCACGAGCGCGGCATCGACTTCGACTGCTTCGAGAAGTCAGACCGCGTCGGCGGCAACTGGGTGTTCGAAAACAACAACGGCATGTCCGCCGCCTACCGCGACCTGTTCATCAACACCTCGCGCCCGAAGATGGAGTACTCGGACTTCCCGATGCCCGACTCCTACCCCGACTTTCCCCACCACACGCAGATCGCGGCGTACTTCGAGGCATACGTCGACCACTTCGGCTTCCGCGACAAGATCGTCTTCCAGACCGGCGTTCAGCGCGTCGCACGCGAGCAGGATGGCGCCTGGACGGTGGAGCTCGACACAGGTGAGCGCCGCTCCTACGACGCACTGCTCGTGGCAAATGGTCACCACTGGCTGCCGCGCTGGCCCGAACCGGCGTTTCCCGGTGCGGACACGTTCGCCGGCCACCAGCTGCACGCCCACTCCTACGTCGACAACGAGATCTTCGAGGGCAAGCGCGTGGTCGTGCTGGGAATGGGCAACTCCGCGATGGACATAGCCGTGGAGAGCTCATACGTGGCCGAGAGCACGTACTTGGCGGCGCGCCAGGGCGCGTGGATCATCCCGAAGTACATCTTCGGCAAACCGCTCGACCAGCTGCGCAACAACCCTCGCGTCCCCTTCAAGATTCGCCAGCTCTTCATCCAGCAGCTGGTCAAGGCCTACGCCGGCTCGCCCGAGCGCTTCGGGCTGCCCAAGCCCAACCACCGCTTCGGCGAGGCGCACCCCACCGTCTCCGGGCGGATCCTCGACCGCATCCAGCACGGCACGGTGACGCCGAAGCCGAACATCTCCTCCTTCGAGGGCTCCCACGTGCGTTTCGAGGACGGCAGCGCGGTCGAGGCGGACGTGGTCGTGTACTGCACCGGCTACAAGATCTCCTTCCCGTTCTTCGACGAAAACTTCATCTCCGCGCCGGACAACCACATCGAGCTGTTCCGCCGCGTCTTTCACCCTGACATCCCCGGCGTGTACTTCATCGGCCTGCTGCAGCCGCTCGGCGCGATCATGCCGCTGGCGGAGGCGCAGGGGGAGTGGGTGGGCGACCACCTGCTGGGGGACTACGCGCTGCCCAGCGATACGGAGATCCGCGCCGACATCGTTGCCGACCAGACGGCGATGCACAGGCGCTACGTGGCCTCCAAGCGCCACACGATCCAGGTCGACTACGACGACTATCTCTACGCGCTCGTCAAGGAGCGCCGCGCCGGCGCGGAGCGTGCGCGCGCGAACGGCTATCTCCCACCGGCACGATGCCGAGCTTCTGTCGCCACGGCCGCTTCGTAGAGCGCTGCCCGATCTGCAGCAAGAGCCTGCCGGGTAACGAGCCGCGCGGCGCCTCGCCGCGCGCGAAAGGCAAGCGCGCCGCACGGCCCGGCGGATCGACGGGCACCGTCAACCGCAGCCGGCGAGCGCGTGGCGAGAGTGTGCGTATACACCGCGAGGGCCGCGCCGAGGAGGACGGCTACAGCTCCCCGCTGATCCCCGGCGTGCGCGCCTCGGCCGACGCGCTGCGGCTCGTCGAGGAGATCGCTTTCGCAAGCGGGCGCCTGCTCACACTCGCAGCCGACCCGCCGGGCCTCTACGCCGAGGCACGCGCCCTTGCTGCCACGGACCTCGAGCGGGCCACGTGGATCTGCTTCCTGACCGCCTACCTCTCGCCGCTGGAGGGCGAGGACCCCTTCGCTGGCGTACGTCTCGCGCTCGCGAGTGACGGCGATCGCGGTGCAATTGACGGCGATCCTGGCATGCCAGACGGCGGCGGTCGCGCGTCCGGCGAGCAGCTCCCCGACCTGACCGACGCGCCGCTCGGGCCGCGAACCTCCCACGACCACGCGCGGGGCACGGGGACACTGGTGGCCTACCGCCAGTGGGTGGGGCGCTCCGGCGGATCGCAGGCGCTGGCGTTCAGCGGCGATGACGCGTGGACGCCGCAGCGACGCTTCGAGCGCCTGCACGAGCGGCTCGCGCTGCCGGGCTTCTGGCGCATGGGTCGCTACGACCTGCTCGTCACACTCGGCCGGCTGGGGCTCTACGAAGTCAGTCCCGGCTCGCTGTACCTCACGGGCGCGCCCGCCGGGGATCTCACCACGCTGGGCGCCAAGCGCGTGTTCGGAATCGGCGACCCGCTGCTGTTGGAGCGCCGCGCGGCGGCGCTCGCGCAGGCCGCGCAGGTGCCGATCGAGGCGCTCGACGTGGCGCTCGCGAACTGGGCCGCGCCGTCGCGCGCGACGCTCGGCTTCTCGCCGGACAGCGGCGACGCGGACGCGCTCGAGCGCGCTGGCGATGCCCTCGGTCTCTGAGCGCCCGCCGGCCAAAAGAGCCGTCCACACGGCCACCTACAGTCCCTGCTGCAATCTGTTTCTAACCCCCACGGGAGCCGCGATGCCACTCTGCTTCATCGAGCCTCAGGATGCGATCCGCGTCATCGCCGAGTCGGTCGGCCGTGAGGCGCGCCGCCAGCTCGTCGGCGAGGTGGTCCGTGCATGGGTCGACGACATCCCCGACCAGGAACTGTGCGTCCACTACGCCAAGGCGATCGCCGATCTGGACGAGGAGGACCTCCACCTGCTCGCCGCATGGCACGCCTCGTTGGAGGTCGGCCAGCCGATCCCCAACACCGACTTCCTAGTGGGCGTGTTCCCGAGCCTCGGCGAGAACCGCCGCGAGGCGCTGAAGATCGCCGCGGGCTTCCGTGGCGAGGAAGCCTTCCAGGCGGGCGTAGCCGAGGACCAGGCCCTCGACACGGTCCTCCCGCGCCTCTCGAGCGAGCGCGCGATCGAGCTCGCGAACGAGTGCATCCAGCTGTACATGTGGGACCGCCTCGGCTGTGACAACTAGCGGCGGCTAGACTGGCGAACATGAGCGACGCCGCAGCGCTGCTGACCGAAGAAGACGTGATGGACGCTCTGTCGAACGTGATCGACCCGGAGCTGGGGTTGGACTTCGTCGAGCTGGGGCTGATCTACGGCGTGGAGGTGTCGGGCGGCGACGTGAAGGTCACGTTCACGCTGACGACGCCCGGATGCCCGATCGGGCCGCAGGTCAACGAACAGATCGAAGAGTTCGTGGGCGAATTGGACGGAGTGGCGAGCGTCGAATCGGAGATGGTGTTCACGCCGCCGTGGTCGCCGGAGATGATGAGCGAAGACGCGAAGTTCGCGCTCGGCTACTGACCGACGCGGAGAGATGCCGGATCTAGGCGGGCGTGGCGGCGGACTCGTGCGCGAGCGCGACGAGGTTGGCGAGTTCCGCGGCGATGTCTTTGCCGATCGCGTCGATGTCCGGGAGGGCATCGAAGTCGCCGAGCAGGCCAAAGTTCATCTGGCCGTTGTAAGACATGATCGCGATCGCGAGCGCGTGGTTTTCGGGCAGGAACGCCACGGGGATCGCCTGCAGCATCTCGCGGCCGAGCACATACAGCGGGAACTGCGGGCCGGGGACGTTGGTGACGATCAGGTTGAACAGGCGCGTGGAGAAGTTCAGGCGCGAGGCCTGCGCGAGGATCGTGGGGGGCGCGAAGTTCTGCGCGCCGGAGATCACCTCCGCGCCGAGCGCCTGCTTGGACTCCTTCAGGCCGTCCATCGCGCTCGAGACGAAGCGCAGGCGGTTGAGCGGATCGGAGATGTAGACGGGCAGCGGTCCGCGCATCACCACGATGCGGTTGCCGCCGCCGTCGCGCTCGCCCTCGGTGCGCACCGACACGGGCACGAGCGCGCGCATCTCCACGCCCGCGGTGCGCCGCCCACGGGACTGCAGGAACGAGCGCAGCGCGCCCGCGACGACCGCGAGCACGACGTCGTTGACCGTCCCCCCGAACGCGTTCTTGACGGTCTTCAGGTCCGCCAGCTGGCTGGTCACGCCGACGAACCTGCGGTGCGGGCCGATGGGCACGTTCAGCGGCGTTTCCGGGGCGGGGTTCAGCCCCGCCCAGATGATCTCACCGATACCCTCCGCGGCTTCCCTCGCCCGCGCGAGGGCACGCTCGGGGTGCGCGATCGCGTCCATCGCGCCCTCCGCCAGCGCGATGCCGGTACGCGCCGCGCCCGTCATGCCCGCGGCGAGCAGGTGCGCGGTACTCGGTTCTGGGTGCGGCTGCCAGGCGCGCCCGGAGTGGGGGATCCGCGGGGGGTCGGGGGAGAGGTCGAACAGCACCGTCGCGAGATCCACGCCCGCGATCCCGTCGATCAGCGAGTGGTGCGTCTTGGTGATCAGCGCGAAGCGGTTCTCCTCGAGGCCCTCGATCAGCCACATCTCCCACAGCGGCTTGCTGCGATCGAGCTGCTGGGAGAAGATCCTCGCGGTCAGGTCCTGCAGCTGTTCCCAGCCACCGGGGGCGGGCAGCGCTGTGTGGCGGATGTGATACTCGAGGTTGAAGCTGGGGTCGTCGATCCACACCGGACGCCCGCTGTCGATGGCGGTGTACGCGAGCTTGTGGCGGTATCGCGGGACGAGGTGCAGCCGCCTGCGGATCTGTTCGAGGAACTCGTCCGTCGTTGGAGGCGGGCCTTCCATGATCGTCACGCCGCCGATGTGCATGTGCGAGACGGGCCCCTCCTGATGCAGGAAGGAAGCGTCCACAGGAGTCAATCTGTCGAGGTGGCGTTGTGGCATCGGGCTTAGCGTACCTGGCGCCTCGTGCACCTACAATGGCCTGGTGTCCAACACCGTCGAGAAGCTGATCCTGGCCGCGCCGCGCGGCTACTGCGCGGGCGTGGACCGTGCCGTGCAGACGGTCGAACGCGCGCTCGAGATCCACGGCGCGCCGGTGTACGTGCGCAAGGAGATCGTCCACAACAAGCACGTGGTGGAGTCGCTGCGCGAGCGCGGCGCGATCTTCGTCGACGAGCACACCGAGGTGCCGAAAGGCGCCGTGTGCGTGTTCTCCGCCCACGGCGTCGCCCCGAGCGTGCACGCCGGTGCGGCCGAGCGCGGCCTGCGAACGATCGACGCGACGTGCCCGCTCGTCACGAAGGTCCATCGCGAGGCTCTGCGTTTCGCCGAAGAGGGCTACACGATCGTGCTCGTCGGCCACGAGGGCCACGAGGAGGTGGAAGGCACGATGGGGGAGGCGCCGGAACGGATCGTGCTCGTGCAGAGCGAGCGCGACGTGGAGGAGCTCGAGGTCGAGGACCCCGGGCGCGTCGCTTACGTGACGCAAACGACGCTTGCCGTGGACGAAACCGCTGCCATCCTCGCCCGTCTACGCGAGCGCTTCCCCAGCATCGTGGGTCCGCGTACGGACGACATTTGCTACGCGACCACCAACCGTCAGACCGCCGTCAAACAGATGTCGGGTGGATGCGACCTGGTGCTGGTGATCGGATCGCGCAACTCCTCGAACTCCGTGCGCCTCGTGGAGGTCGCGCGCGACTGCGGCACGGACGCACATCTGATCGACAACGCGAGCGAGATCCAGGAGCGGTGGCTCGAGGGGACGCGCATCGTGGGGGTGTCCTCGGGCGCCAGCGCGCCGGAGAATCTCGTCGCGAACCTCGTGGACTTCTTCCGCGCGCGCGGCGTGGAGGACATCTCGGAGTTCGAGGTCGTCAGTGAGGATGTGCGCTTCATGCTGCCCAAGCAGATCCGCGAAGCCGTCGCGGCCGGCGAGGCGTCCTGACCACTTCCACGTTGAGGTCCCTCGCTTGGCGACCTCCGAGCGAGCCGTGCGCCTGCGGGCGCGGTAGCGCCACCGGTCCATGCGAACACTGATCCTCTCCGAC
>DASUPL010000196.1:0-5789 GCA_036281155.1 Solirubrobacteraceae bacterium
GAGCGCGGTCGTCAGTAGAAACGCGCCGCTGATCGCGAACAGGTCCGCCACCAGCAGCGACCTGCGAAAGATCGCGTCACGGAGCTGGCTCGCCGCGGGCCCTCTGGTTTCGGCCAGGGACACGCCCGACCCGAGCGAGCCCAGCGTCCCCAGGCGATGCGCGACGCTCAGCCCGCGGCTCGGGAGTACTGCTACGCCCGGGTCCGCAATTTTGCTATCCATAGCTCCTGCCCCCCATGACCGACCATTCCGACCAATCCAGCCGGTAATCGAATACTTGTCCAGACGCGATTCCTTGCCTTGCGCGTCTTGTCCGGCCATATACCAGCGCATTTTGGGCTTAAGGTCAAGGGTTCAGGTGTAAAAACATGCTTGGACACACGTCGTTGTCACCTGGACGAATGTTTTGCCCAGGTACGTACGACTAGACGGCAGCAGCTTTTTATATGGAACTCAAGGCGGTAGCCAGCGCTGTGCAGAGGCGAGCTACGCCTCTCTACATCACGATTTCCGCTACGCCACGCTGGTACGACGGCGCTCGACGCCGTTGAACGGCTGTGGGTGGCGCGGACGGCGCTCGACACGCAGGACCGGACCGATGTGGCGTCCTACCGCACGCAGCACGTACGCGTCTCTAGCTGCGCTGTAACGCAGGAAGGGTCGCATCAGAGTCAGCCAATGCCTGGCCACATAGTGACGTGGTCGTTTGATTGTGCGCATATCCAATCGTCCTTGAAGTGGAGCAACGTAGAGCGTTGAGTAGAGATTGTTACAAATCTGGCGCTCTTGAGCTAGAACGACTCCTCCACGCTCACCGTGCCCTCGCCCGACAGCTCGAAGGCGCTGTGCAGCGCCTGCACGGCAAGTTGCACGCTATCGCGTTCGATCACGCACGAGATCTTGATCGGGGAGGTGGAGATCATGTCGATGTTCACGCCTTCGCGAGCCAGCACGCCGAAGACCTTCGCCGCCACCCCAGGGTGAGAGCGCATGCCGGCGCCCACGATCGACACCTTGCCCATCTCCTCGTGTGTGGTCATCTGCACGAACGCCTCGCCCGTCAGCGGCTCGAGCGCCGTCGAGGCCACGCGCAGATCCTCGCGAGGCACCGTGAAGGAGATCTCCGCGAGGCCACCCGCCGCGACCGGCTCGTTCTGGACGATCATGTCCACGTTCACGTTCGCATGCGCCATCGCCTCGAAGATTCGTGCGGCGGCTCCCGGCGTGTCGGGCACGCCCGTGAGCGTCACACGCGCCTCCGCGTCGGAGTGGGTGACTGCTGTGATCAGGGGCTGCTCCATCGTCTCTCCTTCCGCCAGCACCATGGTGCCCGGCTCCTCGTCGAATGATGAGCGGCAGTGGATGCGCACGCCGTGGTTGCGCGCGTACTCGACCGCGCGCAACTGCAGCACGCCCGCGCCCGAAGCCGCCATCTCGAGCATCTCCTCGAACGACACTGTTCCCAACTTGCGCGCATCCGGCACCAGCCGCGGGTCCGCCGAATACACGCCCGCCACGTCCGTGTAGATCTCGCACACCTCCGCGCCCAAAGCCGCGGCGACCGCGACCGCGCTCGTATCCGAGCCGCCGCGACCGAGCGTGGTGACGTTCTTCGCCGTCCTCGAAACGCCCTGGAAGCCCGCCACCAGCACGATGTGATCCTCTTCCAGCGCCGCGCGGATGCGATCGGCGCGCACATCCACGATCAGCGCCTTGGTGTGCGACTCGTCCGTCACGATCCCCGCCTGCGATCCCGTCAGCGAGATCGCGTGATGGCCGAGGTCGTTGATCGCCATCGCGCACAGCGCGCACGAGATCCGCTCGCCCGACGACAGCAGCATGTCCATCTCGCGCGGGTCCGGGGCGCTCGACACCTCCTCCGCCATCGCGATCAGCTCATCCGTCGTCTTGCCACGCGCGGAGAGCACCGCCACGACCGAGTGGCCCTGTTCGCGCTTGCGCACGATCCGCGCCGCCGCACGCTTGATCCGCTCCGCGTCCGCCACCGAGGTGCCGCCGAACTTCATCACGATCGTGTCGGGCATCGCAGGGCAGGATATGTCAGACCGCGCGGCGCCCCGCTAGGGCCTTGCCCAGCGTCACCTCGTCGGCGTACTCCAGGTCCGAGCCCACCGGCAGACCGCTCGCCAGGCGCGTGACCTTGACCGCCGGCGCGCGGGCGCGGAGCTCCTCCGCGATGTGCAGCGCCGTCGCCTCGCCCGTCGTCGTGGGGTTCGTCGCGAGCACCACCTCGCGCACAGTCGCGCTCGGGTCCGATACGCGCGCGAACAGCTCCGCGATCTTCAGGTCCTCCGGGTCGATGCCGTCGATCGGCGAGAGCGCGCCGCCGAGCACGTGATACACGCCGTGATACTCGTGCGTGCGCTCCATCGGGATCACGTCGCTCGGCTCCTCCACCACGCAGATCAGGCTCTCGTCGCGACGCGGGTCCTGGCAGATGCGACAGCGCGTCTCGTCGGTCAGGTTGAAGCACACCTCGCACAGGCCGATCTTCTCCTTGACCTCGCGGATCGCGTCCGCCAGCGCGCTCGCGTCCTCGCCCGAGGCGCGCAGGATGTGGAACGCCAGGCGCTGCGCGGTGCGGTTGCCGATGCCGGGCAGCTTCGACAGCTCGCTCACCAGCCGCTGGACCGGCGGCGCGTAGGAGGTAGCGTCGCTCACAATCCCGGCAGGCCCAGACCGCCGAGGCCGCCCAGATCGAGGCCCGCGGTGGCGCCGCCCATCTTGCGCTCCGCCAGCTCCTGCGCCATCCGCAGCGCCTCGTTCACCGCCGCGAGCACCATGTCCGAGAGGATCTCCACGTCCTCCGGATCCACCGCAGCGGGGTCGATCTTGACTTCTCTGACCTCCAGGTCGCCGCTGATCCTCACCGTCACCATGCCGCCGCCCGCGGAAGCCTCTACGACCTCGCTCTTCAGCTCCTCCTGGGCGAGCTCCATGTCCTTCTGCATCTTCTGAACCTGCTGCATCATCGCCTGCATGTTCGGCATCCGCGGCTGCTTTGCCATCACGCGCCTTTCTCGTTGCTCGTGGCCACCTCGATGTCGCGCGCCCCGTCTGGTGAGGACTCGTCGGTGATCTCCTCCGCGTCGAACTCCTCCATGAAGCGTCTCACCCACTCCTCCTCCGTCTGCTCGCTCGCCTGCGGACGATCCTGTGGAGAGAGCTCCTCGCGCAGCTCATACGACAGCCGCCAGCGCCCGCCCGCGATCGTGCGCAGCGCCTCGCCGACGGTCGCACGGTTGGCTGGGTCCTCCGCCTTCTTCTTCAGGAACTGCGCCGTCGACGCGAACGCCAGCGTCAGATCCTCACCGTCCACCGCCACCGGCTGAGCTTCGGCGATCAGCGCCCCCAGCAGCGCGTTCTCCGAGCGCACCAGGTCGACCACCGCCTGCCACAGCGACGACACCGACTCCAGATCTCTTGCGGCGGGGGCGTCCTGGGCCGCAGGCGGCGCAGAGGACGGCGGAGCAGGTTCATCGGGCGCCGGCATGGAGGCCACGGGATCGGGACTGGGAGCTGGGGAAGGGGGCGCTGGGTCCTCTCGGGGTGCCGGCGACGCCGTCGCGACGGGAGACGCGCCGGCTGCGAGAGCTTGTGTTGCGGCTCTGACAGAACCGCCCTGCTCCAGTCGCTCGATTCGCGCCAGCAGCGCGCGCATCGAGCCGTCGACCTCGGGCCTCGCGGCCTTCACCAGCGCGAGCTCCAGCCGCGTGCGCGCATCCGCTCCCGCGCGCACCGCCTCCATCGCCTCGCCCAGCAGTTCCAGCAGCCGCACCACCGCCGCGTGATCGACCCGCGCGGCCTGCCCGCCCAGCGCCGCGTCGGCCTCCGGCGTCAGCGACAGCTCGTCCGGCACCGCGCCGAGCGTCTGCACGATCAACAGCTCGCGCGCGCGAACCTCCAAGTCCGACGCGAACGACGCCGCGTCGCGACCCTGCTCCACGCACTCCCCCAGCGCTCGCAGCGCAGCAGCCGCGTCGCTCTGCGCGACCGCGTCCACGGTCGCTTCCAGCAGCCGCGCGTCCGCCACGCCCAGCACGGCCAGCACGTCCTCCAGCGCCACGTCACTGCCGCTGTACGTAACGAGCTGCTCCAGCGTTCCCAGCGCGTCACGGAAGCTGCCCGTCGCCGAGCGCGCGAGCGCCGCGACGGCTGGCGGCGGGATCTCGATCGACTCCGCCTGCGCCGCCCTGCGCACCACGCTCGCGATCTGCTCCACCGTCGGGCGGTGGAAATCAAAGCGGTGGCAGCGGTCAACGACCGTCGCGGGGACCTTGTTCGCCTCGGTCGTCGCCAGCACGAACACAGTGTTCGGAGGCGGCTCCTCGAGCGTCTTCAGGAACGCGTTCCACGCCGCCGTCGAGAGCATGTGCGCCTCGTCGAGGATGTACACCTTGCGCCTGCCGCTCACCGGCGCGTACGCCACGCTCTCGCGCAGCTCGCGGATGTCGTCCACGGAGTTGTTCGACGCCGCGTCCATCTCGATCACGTCCAGCGATGTGGCGCGCGCGATCGACACGCACGAGTCGCACTGCCCGCAAGGCTCTATCGTCGGGCCTCGCTCGCAGTTCAAGCACGCCGCCAGGATCTTCGCCATCGAAGTCTTGCCCGTCCCGCGCGAGCCCACGAACAGGTACGCGTGATGGACCTTGCCGCGCTCCACGGCGTTGCGCAGCGTCCGCACGACCGGCTCCTGGCCGACCACCTCCGCGAACGTGCGAGGACGGTGCCTGCGGTACAGCGACCGCTGCTGCTCCTGTGGCTGCTCCTCCATCGACACCGTTCGCTTGAGTCTACCCACGCTCGTCAGCGGGCTCGACCAGCCTCGCGAGCGGGTAGCGTCCGCGCTGATGAGCACTCTCCTCAAGCGCCTCGCGCCACGCCTCCCAGCTGCACTCGGGATCGCCGCCGGCGCGGTGCTGCTGCGCGTGATCGCCGGCGTGGGCTTCGTCAACTACGACACGCTCTACGCGCTCGCCTGGGGCGGACAGCTCTCGCGCGGAACCAACCCCGCCTACGACGTTCCCATCGCCCCCACCCCGCACCCGCTGGTCGAGCTCGTGGGTATCGTGCTCTCCCCCCTCGGGCCTCACTCGGTCGCCCGCGTCACCGTCGCCCTCGGCTTCCTCGCGCTGTCCGCTTGCGGATGGGTCATCTATCGACTCGGCGCCGAGTGGTTCGGGCGCGCCGCCGGCGCGCTCGCGGGGCTGCTGTTCCTCACGCGCGTGCCCGTGCTCTCCTACGGCGTGCGCGCCTATGTCGACATCCCCTACCTGCTGCTCGTGCTCGGCGCGCTGCTCATCGAGACCCGCCGGCGGCGCGCGGGGGCACCCGTGCTGGCGCTGCTCGCGCTCGCCGGGCTGCTGCGCCCCGAGGCGTGGGCGTTCTCGGGGCTGTATTGGCTATATCTGAAAGACCGCTCGCCGCGCCTCATCCTGCTTGCGGCGGCCGCGCCGCTCGTGTGGATCCTCAGCGATCTGCTGATCACCGGCCAGCCGCTGTGGTCGCTGACAAACACGCAGCACACCGTCGACACGTTGCATCGCTTCACCGGCATCGCCAACGTGCCCGAGTACATCCCCAGACGCATCGGCGAGATCCTCAGACCGCCGGTGCTCGTCGGGGCGACGCTCGGGGGCGTACTGTCGCTGTTGTGGCTGCGTGAGCGCGCGCTCCTCGAGGCCGCCGCCGGCGTGCTCGCGGTGCTCGTGTTCGCGGCGTTCGCCACCGTGGGCCTGCCGATCAACACGCGCTACGCGTTCCTC
>DASUPL010000197.1:0-5463 GCA_036281155.1 Solirubrobacteraceae bacterium
TCGCGCTTGCTACCTTTGGGAGGTCGACAAGCGCGATGAACGACGACGAAGAAGATCACCCCCGAAGTAGCGTGGCTCCAGCCGGTCGCGCGTGAACGGGCTAAAGCTCACGCTCGCGGCGCTGCTCGTCGCGATCAACGCGTTCTTCGTGATCGCCGAGTACGCGCTCGTGCGCTCGCGCAGGGCGCGCCTGGAAGTGATGCGCGACGAGGGCGCGAAGGGCGCGACGCTCGCGCTGCACCAGCTGGGGAACGTCAACGAGTACATCTCCGCGGTGCAGATCGGCGTGACGATGACCTCGATCGGCATCGGAGCGCTGGGCGAGCCCGCGCTCGCGGAGATCCTCAAGGGCGCGTTCGGAGACACGATCAGCCACGGCATCGCTGTTGCGGTCGCGGTGATCGTGGCGTTCCTGATCATCTCCTGCGCCCAGCTGGTCGCCGGCGAGATGGTGCCGAAGTTCTACGCCATCAACCGCGCCGAGGCGGTCGCCCGGCGCGTCGCCAGGCCGCTGGGCGCGTTCAGCGTGCTGTTCCGCCCCGTGATCGTCGCGCTCACGGCCGTGTCCGACCGCATCCTGCGGCTGCTGGGCGTGGACATGAGCCTCGAGCGCCACGGCGGCTCCTCCGACGAGCTCAAGCGCCTGATCGCGGAGTCGCACGAGGGCGGGCACATCGACCGCGGCGAGGCGGGCATGCTCACGGGCGTCTTCCACCTGCACGAGCAGGAGGCGCGCCAGGTGATGACGCCGATCCCGGCGGTGGTGACGATCGACAGCTCCCAGGACGTGGAGAGCGCGCTGCGCCTGTGCGTCTCCAGCGGCCACACGCGCCTGGTGGTGACCGAAGAGGAAGATCGCGATCGCGTGCGCGGCCTCGTGCACGTGAGCTCACTCGTGCGCCAGCTGATGCAGGACGGCCCCAGCTCGCCGGTCGAGCCGCTCGTGCACGACGCGCTGATCGTGCCGGAGACGAAGCCGCTGGACGACCTGCTGGCGGACCTGCAACGCGAGCGCACGTCGATGGCGATCGTGGTGGACGAGTACGGCCGCGTGGTGGGCGTGGTGACGGTGGAGGACATCATCGAGGAGATCGTGGGGGAGATCGCGGACGAGACCGACCCCAGCACGGGAGAGATCCGACGCCTCGCGGACGGCGACTGGTTCGTGCGCGGGCACGTCGCGGTGACGGACCTGGCCGACTACGGGCTCGACCTGCCCGTGGACACCGACGCGTACAACTCCGTCGGCGGGTTCGTGTTCGCGGAGCTCGGTCGCCTGCCGCGCCGCGGCGACACCGTCAACGCGGACGGGTTCTCGATCAGGGTGGAGTCGGTGCGCGACAACCGCATCGAGGCGGTGCGCATCCGCGAGCGTCGGCGTGTGCGGCCGAGCGAGGGCCGCGAGGCGCAGGACTGAGCCGCCGGTTAAACACGACCGGCCCGCGGGGGGAGCGGGCCGGACCGTGTGCACTGGGAGGAGGCGGGTGTGCGATGCGACTGTGTGGGTCGCATGAACCAGTATCTCCATGATGATCAATGGCAGCTAAAAGCCACCTCATTGTTGGCGAAATGTTCCTATCCCTACCCGTAGGTGTGAAACCCGCGCCCGCTCTTGCGCCCGAGCGCACCGTCGGCGATCAGCTCGTCGACCTTCGCGGGCACCGGCGCGCCGATCGTCTCGCCGATCGCCTTGGAGACGTCGAGGCCGACGAGGTCGAGCAGCGCGAGCGGCCCCATCGGATGCCCAGCGCCGAGGCGCATGCACGTGTCGACGTCGGCGGGCTCCATGCCGGTCTCTTCGACGAGCCGCACGGCGCTGAACAGATACGGGAACAGCAGGCGGTTGACGACGAAGCCTGGGACGTCGGGGACCTCGACGGGGGTCTTCTCGAACGTCTCGCACAGCGCGAGCGCGCGCCTGCGCGTCTCCTCGCTCGCGGCCGGCGGGAAGATCAGCTCGATCAGCTGCATCTTCGTCACGGGGTTGAACACGTGTAGGCCAAGGAAGTTCTCGGGACGTCCGCTGGCCTGCGCGAGGCGTTCGACCGACAGCGAGGAGGTGGTGCTCGCGAGGATCGCGTCGGGGCCGAGGATCTCGTTCAGCTCGCCGAGCAGCGCGGCCTTGACGTCGTGATCCTCGACGACGGCCTCCACGACGAACGTCGCTTCGGCGAGAGCCGCCGGGTCGGTGACGATTTCGACGTGCTCCGGGTCGACCTCCGCGCCGAGGCGAGCAAGGGTCTTCTCGACGGTCGCCTGCGCGCGCTCGGCCGAGCTGCGGGAGCGCGCGAGCAGCAGCACCGGTCCGTGGTGGGCGGCTGTGGCGGCGAGGCCGCACGCGATCGCGCCGCTGCCGGCGACGGCGAGGCGCTTGCTGACTTTGCTCTCCATGTGGGTTCTCGGGCACCTTCCTGGTTGACTGGCCAGTCAATTTGTGGCCGTTACGCGGTACAGTAGGGATTGCAGGGTCCGGGCAGCTTTTCAGATGCGCCCCGGTCGCTATCGAGCGAGGCGCGCGGGGCAACCGGTCTCTCCATATTCCGCCCGGCAACACTCCGTAGGAGGACTCCCCACATGAGGCAACCAGAGGGCCGCGAAGTAGTGATCGTAGAGGCGGTGCGCACGCCGATCGGCCGTGGGCACAAGGAGAAGGGCTACTACAAGGACACCCATCCGAACACGCTGCTCGCGAAGACCTACACCGAGGTGATAGAGCGCTCCGGCATCGACGCGTCAGAGGTCGAGGACGTGATCGCGGGGTGCGTGCAGCAGTTCGGCGAGCAGGGCTTCAACATCGCGCGCAACGCGTGGCTGCAGGCCGGGCTGCCGATAGAGACGCCGGGCACGACCGTCGACCGCCAGTGCGGCTCGGCGCAGCAGGCTGTGAACTTCTCCGCCGCGCTGATCGCCGCCGGCGTGCACGACGCGATGATCGGATCGGGCGTGGAGCACATGGGCCACTTCCCGTTCGCCGCAGGCATGAAGACGCAGGAAGACTTCGGCTTCGCGTTCACGCCGGAGCTGATGGCGAAGCACAACATCGTCGGACAGGGCCTCGGCGCGGAGATGATCGCCGATCAGTGGGAGATCTCCCGCTCGGAGCTGGACGAGCTGGCCGTGCGCTCGCACCGTCTCGCCCACCAGGCCACCGAGGAGGGCCGCTTCGAGCGCGAGATCGTGCCGATGACGGTGGACGGCGACACGTACGTCACCGATCAGGGCATCCGCCCTGAAACGAGCCTCGAGGCGCTGTCGCAGCTGAAGCCGGCGTTCAAGCCGGACGGCAAGATCACGGCGGGCAACGCTTCGCAGATCTCAGACGGCGCGGCGGCGGTGCTGCTGATGTCGGGCGAGAAGGCGAAGGCGCTGGGGCTGAAGGCGCGCGCGCGGATCGTCGACCAGACGACCGTGGGCTGCGACCCGGTGAAAATGCTCGAGGGACCGATCCCCGCGACGCGCAAAATCCTCGAGCGCAACGGCATGCAGATCGACGACATCGACCTGTTCGAGATCAACGAGGCGTTCGCGCCCGTCGTGGCCGCGTGGCGGCGCGAGCTGAGCCCGGACATGGACCGCGTGAATGTCAACGGCGGCGCGATGGCCCTCGGGCACCCACTCGGCTCCACCGGCGCGCGCCTGATCACGACGCTGCTGCACGAGCTCGAGCGCTCCGACAAGGAGATCGGTCTCGTGACGATGTGCTGCGGCGGCGGGCTCGGAACCGGCACCCTCATCCAGAGGGTCTGAACTCAGCCGCTCGGCCCGCTCCCCGTCCAGTCCACCGCGACGGGGGGCAGGGCCAGCAGCGCGGCCCACGTCGCCGCGTCCGCGACGCCGCTCGCGGCGATGCCGTGGGCGGTCTGAAAGGACTGCAGGTTGGCGGTCGTCTGCGCGCCGAACGTGCCGGTGGTTTCCTGGGTGGGGATGGCGCTGGCGAGGTGCTCCTGCAGCCACAGCACCTGATCGCCTTTGTTGCCGCTGTGCAGTTCGGGGTAGGAGGTGTTCGGCGTGACCGTCGTGAGCGGCGCGAGGGGGGCGGCGAGCGTGGCCCAGCCGCTCGCGCTCGTCTCCTGCCAGTCCCAGAAGGACCACCCGCTCGCGCCGTAGTCGACGGCCTCCTCGCGGAAGCGCAGCAGGTCGGCCGAGGTGACGCCGTCGTAGGTCTGCCCCAGCGGGAAGATCGGGCGGCCGTAGATGCGGTTGGCGATGTACGTGTTGGCGTAGACCGTGTCGACGGACGCGCCGATCGTCTTCCAGTACATCTGCGGCGCGTTGAACTGCGCGCCGCCTGGGCCGAGGAACACCGAGTAGGGCAGCGAGGGGTGGTAGGAGACGTAGGGGAAGGACGCGAGCCCGACGGGGTAGTCGGGCCCAACCTTGGCGCGCAGTTCGGCGATGTAGCGCTGCGCGGAGCCGTAGCGCCCCTCGTACTCGGCCTCGGCGTCGATCACGAGGCAGTCCGCGCCGTTGACGGCGGCCTGCGCGCCGAGGGCTGCCTCGCCGACGGGGTTGGTTCCGTACACGTACTGCCACGCGCACGCCTTCAGCCCATTGGCGTGCAGTTCCGCGACGAGCTGTGGGGAGAACTGGCTCCAGTAGTTGCTCGCGCCGTCGGAGCTCTTGACGAACACCGTGCTCACGCCCGCCGCGTGGGCCTGCGCGACGATCGCGGGGACGCTGCCGCCGCTCGAGCGGCCGACGTACCAGATCCACATGCCCTGGCCCTCGAACCCGCTCCCGCCGGGGGTGGTCCCGCCGGTGACCGTCGGCGTCGGTTTGGGCGGGGGGTGCAGCGCGTGGCGGTACACGTAGATCGGCCCGTAGGAGCTCGTGTGGCGACCGCGGCTGAGCAGCACCATGATGTGCCCGGAGTGCGCCTTCGCGGGGACCGTCACGAGCAGCCCCAGGCTCGTGCGGCGAAGGCGCGATGCGGGGGAGCGGCTGCTGATGCGCGCGCCGCCGCTCTTGGGGAACCCGACGACCATGTTCGGCTTCAGGCCGCGGCCGCTCAGCAGCAGCGTGCCGTGCGTGGAGACTTGATGGGGGTTGCCGCTGCATCTGGGCGCCGGCACGCAGCTGACTTTCGCGATCCGCACGCTCGTGATGTGTGCCGAGGTGCGGCTCGGCGCGGTGGCCTTGGCCTTCGCGGTGACAGGTGACGCTCCGTCGGACGCGGGTGCGCCGGCTGCTGGCGTGCCGCCGGAGCTCGCCGCCAGCGATGGACGCGGCGAAGCGGCCACGACGACGAGCGCCAGCGCGAGGAGCGCTGCAGTGAGAAACCTCGGAGGCATGTAACGCAAACCTGCGCGCGGCACGGAAGTTGCGCTCAACCCCAGCGAAAGCCGAGTTGCGACGGCGTGGGGGGCAGCGGGCTGGAGGGCAGCCCGGCGGGCGGCTCGGGGAGGTTGAAGCCCGTGGGCGCGACATCATTGGGAGCGTCGGCGTGGAAGATCGACGCGAGGT
>DASUPL010000198.1:0-2292 GCA_036281155.1 Solirubrobacteraceae bacterium
CATCATGTCGCGCTCGGCCTCGCGAATGCGCTGCAGGATGACCTGCTTGGCCGTTTGCGCCGCGATGCGCCCGAAGTCGTCGGGGGTGACGTCGCGCTCGTCGATCTGGTCGCGGTATTCGGCGAACTTCGCGGGGTCGATTTCCGGTTCCTCCGGTTCGCGCATCTCCCCCGTCTCGGGGTCGATCGTCGTTTCCTCGTCGATCGTCTCGACGATCAGGTGCGCCTCCAGGCGTTCGGGGATGATCAGTTCGATGACGCGGAAGTCGGCCGTCTCGCGGTCCATCTCCACGCGTGCGTACTTCGCCGAGCCGGGCTGCTTCTTGTACGCGGACAGCAGCGCGTCCTCGAGCGCGATCATCAGCTTCTCGGGCTCGATCCCCTTCTCACGCGCAAGCGCGTGCATGGCCTCAAGGATATCGCGTGACATAGGTCCTCTACTCCTCGATCAGGTTCGAACGACGAATCTCCGAGTAGGGGATCGCGATGACGCCCCCATCGGCGGCCAACGTGACCTCCTCCTCGGAGGCCCCCACAAGCTCTCCAGTGAAGCTCTGCACGGCGGGGCCGTCGCCGACCGAGCGGGCGGTGCCCAGCCGGCGGCCGTCGGCCTGGTCGACGGGCCGCGGGTGGCGCGTGCGCACGCGGGCACGGCGACCGACGAAGCGGCGGAAGTGCGCCGGCTTGGTCAGCGGGCGCTCGCTCCCGGGCGAGGAGACCTCCAGCGAGTAGCGCTCGCGCAGGTCGTTCAGCAGCGCTGTCACGCGCTCGCACATCGCGAGCGTGACACCGTCGGGATGGTCGATGAAGACCCGCAGGCAGCGGCCGCCCAGAACCTCCGCGAGCAGCAGCTCGATCTCGGGCTCACTCGCGGCCAGACGCGTCTCGATTTCTGTCTGTAGCGGGGTCATCAACTCACTCCTTACGCAAAAAAAGTGGGCGGGCGCCCACTCTCGGTACTGCTACCAACGTCTGCTGGCCGATCTCTGATCGGTCGGCACGAAAGCTCTCGTTCGAGCATAGCATCGACGCCACAGCCGCATAGCTCCCTCAGACCCGCTCGGCGTCGCGGCGGGCACGATCGCGGTATACGCGGTAATCGGCCCGCTCGGGTCGCAGCGAGCACGCGAGCGCCAACGGCTTGCACGCCTCGCTGTGGCGGCCGAGCATCTGCATCGAGCGGCCCAGACAGAACAGCGCGTAGTCGTTCGTCGGCGTCCTCGCGACGAGCTCTCCGAACTCCGCGGCGGCGCCCTCGTAGCGCTGGGCGTGGAACAGCGCCCTCCCGAGCGCCTCGCGGATCGAGGCCTTGTCCGGCTCCAGCTCGCGCGCTTTGCTCAGCGGGACGATCGCCGCCTCGTGATCGCCGTGGTCGAGCAGCTCACGACCGCGCTGGTAGAGGTCATAGACGCTCTCCATGCGTGCATTTTAACCGCTCTCGCGCAGCCGTCCAACGGCGTCGAGGATCGCCTCCGCGACCTGCCGCTTCGCAGCGCGCGGCACGTGCTCCTCCGCGACGCGTGAGCCCGCGATAGTCACGATCGTGACCTCGTTCGCGTCGACCTCGAAGCCGATGTCGGTACGCGAGATGTCGTTCACCACGACCGCGTCGAGACCCTTCGCGGCGAGCTTGCCGCGCGCGTGCTCCAGAGCTCGCTCGCCGTGCTCGGCGGCGAACCCGACGAGCGTCTGCCCGTCGCGGCGGCGCGCGGCCAGGCCGGCGAGCACGTCGGTCGTGGGCTCGAGCACGATCTCCAGGCGCGCGCGGTCGGCCTTCTTGATCTTGCCGTTCGCCGGCTCCGCTGGCGTGAAGTCCGCCACGGCGGCGCTCATCAACAGCACGTCACAGTCGGGGAAGTGCTCCTCGCACGCCTGCTGCAGCTCGGCGGCGGTGCGGACGTCGTGGCGCGACACCCCCTCCGGCGTCGCCAGCGCGACGTTCGCCGCCACTAGCGTCACGTCCGCCCCGCGTTGCTGGGCTGCCGCTGCGAGCGCGAAGCCCATGCGCCCGGAGGAGCTGTTGCCGATGAAGCGCACGCTGTCGATCGGCTCGCGCGTGCCGCCCGCGGTGACGAGCACGCGAACGCCGTCGAGATCACCAGTCCCCGCGATCAAGGCTTCGCATTCGGCCAGCAGCCGCGGCGGCTCGGCCAGCCGCCCGACGCCCTCCTCGCCCTTGGACGCCAGTCGCCCGACGCCGGGCTCGACGATCCGTGCGCCCCGCTCGCGCAGCGTCCGCAGGTTCGCCTGCGTCGCCGCGTGGTCGTACATGCGGTTGTTCATCGCCGGCGCG
>DASUPL010000199.1:0-9021 GCA_036281155.1 Solirubrobacteraceae bacterium
GGTGCTGCTCAGCCCGAGCGAGGGCGTGGATCTGTATGACCTGCTGTGCTCGCTGGGCGAGGACTCGCGGCTGGCGATCGTCGTCGCCTCCGAGGAGGTGGCGCCGATTCGCCGCGCGCACCGGGTGATGTCGATCGACCAGGGACAGCTGCGATCGATGGATCAGCCGGGCACCGTCGTCCAGTTCCCGGACCAACGCGCCTCCGGCAGAGCACGCTCCTCGCCGTGAGTGCGCTGGAGCTGCGGGATGTCGTCAAGCACTATCCAAGCGGCGCCGAGGTGGTCAACGCGGTGGATGGGGTCTCGCTCACGATCTCCGCGGGTGAGTTCGTCGCGCTGTATGGCCCGAGCGGATCGGGCAAGACGACGCTGCTGCTGCTCTCCGCCGGCCTGCTCGCGCCCGACGCCGGGAGCATCCGCTTCGACGGGCGCGAGATCTCGAGCCTGAACGCGACGGAGAGCGCCGCATACCGTCTGCGGGACGTGGGCTTCGTCTTCCAGACGTTCCACCTGATCGCGGGCGCTTCGGCGCTCGACAACGCGGCGATCAAGCTGCTGGGGCACGGCTTGAGCCTGCGCGAGGCCAGGCGCAGAGCGCAGCCGTGGCTCGAGCGGGTGGGGCTGGGAGCGCGCGCCGAACACACGCCCGACAGGCTCTCGATGGGCGAGCGCCAGCGCGTCGCGATCGCGCGCGCGCTGGTCAACGAGCCGCGGCTGTTGCTCGCCGACGAGCCGACCGGCAATCTCGACTCGCGTCGCAGCAGACAGACGCTGGAACTGCTGCGCGACATCTGCCATGAACGCCAGACGCCGGGGCTGCTCGTCACGCACGATCCGCAGGCGAGCCAACTGGTCGATCGCGTCCACACGCTCAGGGACGGGCGCCTGCGCGACGGCCTGGACCCAGATTTGGCCACTACCTCGGCGGGATGATGCACAAGCCGACCGTGCTCGGCGTGCGACCCAGCGCCCTGATCGATCTGTATCGCTGGCGGTTGAAGGACCACAAGGTCCAGGAGCTGTTCGCCGGCATGGGGATCGCGACGGGCGTGGCGCTGCTGTTCGGTGTGCTCGTCGCCAACACGAGCATCATCAGCTCCGCGAGCGACCTCGTGCACGCCGTGACCGGGTCGGCGCGCATGGCGCTCGTGGCGCGCTCCTCCGACGGAATCGACGAACGGCTGGCGACACGGGTGGGTCACCTGCCGGGCGTGAGGGTCGCCTCGCCGGTGCTGAGAGAGGACGCCGCGATCGTCGGGCCAAAGGGGCGCCAGCTGATCCAGCTGCTCGGTGTGACGGCGAGCCTGGTCGCGCTCGACACAGTCGCAACCAAGAATCTCGGCGCTGGCACGTCGCTTTTGACGGGAGGAGTTGGGCTTTCCTCGAGCGTCGCCGCGACGATCGGCGCCGACACGGGAGCGTCCGTCGAGCTGCTCGCCAGCGGCGACTCCCGCCGAGCGCTCGTGCGCGCGGTGCTGCCCGAGCAGATCGTGGGACCGGTGGCGGGCAGCCCGATCGTGCTCGCGCTGCTGCCCGTGGCACAGAAGCTCACCGGCAGGACGCGGCGGGTCACACAGGTGCTGGTGGAGCCTCGCCCTGGTCAGGATGCGCGCGTCGAACGCGAGCTGCGAGAGCTGGCCGGCGGGCGCCTGGACGTGGTGCCCGCCGATCGCGAGCTGGCGCTGCTCAGTCAGGCCAGCCGACCGACCAGCCAGTCGACGACGCTGTTCGCCGCGATCAGCGCGATGGTCGGGTTTCTGCTGGCGCTCAACGCGATGCTCCTGACGGTCCCCGAGCGCCGTCGTTTCGTGGCCGAGCTGCGCACACAGGGCTTCGGCCCGAGCCAGGTGCTGCTGATCCTCGGCTCGCAGGCGGCGATACTCGGGATCGTCGCCTCGCTCGTGGGCGTGGCCGCGGGCAGCGTTCTGTCGCACACACTGTTTCGCGAAATCCCCAGCTATCTCACGTTCGCGTTCCCGATCGGGTCGCACCAGGTCGTGCACGCCACGACTGTTCTACTTGCCGCCGGCTGCGGCGTGCTCGCCGCGCTGCTCGCCGCGCTGCCGCCGACATTCGACATGAACCCCAGGCGTCCGGTCGACGCGGTGCTCCATGAGCAGGGCGAGGCGGGGCATGGAATCGGCAAGGGCTCGATCGTCGGACTGGGGACGATCGGCCTGACGCTGCTCGCGGCCGTGACGATCGTGGTGTACGCCGTACCCAGCCTGACGATCGTGGGCGGAGTGTTGTTGGCGCTCGCCGCGGTGTGCCTGATACCGGGGGTGTTCGCGCTGACGGGCTCGGTCATCGGTCCCGTCAGCGAACGTCTGCGCGGAAGCATGCTCGCGCTGGCCGTCGTCGAACTGCGCGCCACCGCCACGCGCTCGGTCGCCCTCGCCAGCGTGGCGGCGCTCGCCGTGTACGGAAGCGTCGCCATCCAGGGAGCGCGGCATGACCTGACCACCGGTCTGAACGCTGCGATCACGCAGTACCTCGGCACCGCTGATGTATGGGTGAGCACGGGTGAAAACGTCTTCACCACGGACCGTTTCTTCGCGCGTGACTCCGTCGAGAAGATCGCTCGCACGCGCGGCGTGGCCTCGGTGCGGGTGTATCAGGGCGGGCTGCTGGATGTGGGTACGCGCAGGCTGTGGATACGGGCGCGGCCCGCGCGGGACAGCGCGATGATCCAGTCCTCGCAGATGATCGAAGGCAACCTCGCCCGTGCCACGCGTCTGCTGCGCGGGGGTGGCTGGGCCGTGGTCTCCGATGGATTTGCCGACGAACACGATCTCAGAGTCGGCAGCCGCTTTGCGCTGCCCACGCCATCCGGACCAACGCAACTCGGCGTGGCGGCGGTCACCACGAACGTCGGCTGGCCGGCAGGGGCGATCACGCTGTTGAGGGGGGACTTCCGGCGGGCTTGGCAGACCGACGATCCGGCGGCTCTCGAGATCAACCTCCGCGCTGGAGTCACGCCCGAGCAGGGCGTGCGAGCGGTGAAGGCGGCGCTCGGCTCCCGCCCGGGGCTCGCGGTCCAGACGCGCCGGCAGCGCGAAGCGCAGTTCAAAGCGAACGCCAAACAGGCGTTGCGCGGCCTGGGGCAGATCTCGACGCTGCTCGTGCTCGTGGCGGCGCTGTCGGTCGCCTTCGCGCTCAGCGCCGCGATCTGGCAGCGGCGCGACAGGCTTGCCTCGTTGAAGTCCCAGGGTTTCGACAGCCGCCAGTTGTGGCGCTCGCTGCTGTTGGAGAGCGGCATCGTTCTCGGGATCGGCTGCGCCGACGGGGCGGTGTTCGGCCTCTACGGCCACATGCTCGCGAGCCGCTGGCTGAAGCTGGCCACGGGATTCCCCGCGCCGTTCTCGCTCGACCTGGCACAGGTGCTCTCGACGCTACTGCTCGTCGGGGGTATCGCACTGACAGTTGTCGCCATTCCAGGTCTCTCCGCCGCCCGCGTATCGCCGCGAGCCAGCTTCGAAGAGTGACTTTGGCAGCGGCAGGTCGTTGGCGATGCTGTATGTATGAACACAGCCAGCAAGCGTCTTCTATCGGCAGCCCTCTTCATTCAGATCGCGCTGCGCTACTGGTTGGGCGTCTATCCGCGCCTCGCCCGAGAGATGCGCTACTGGAAGGCTCGCGCGGCCTCGATCGACGATCCGCGGCTGCGTCGGGTGGCGCTCCAAGCGCAGCGCTCGAAGCGCGGAAATATCGAGGGAGCGGCAGCGTTTGCGGTGCTTGTGCCCCGCGCGCGCCGCGCTTTGGTCGTAAAGATGATCGTGGCTTGGCAGGCCGCGTACGACTACACGGATCTGCTCGCTGAGCAGCCGTGTGGGGATCGATCCGCGAACGCACACCAGCTGCACTTGGCGCTCTTGCGCGCGCTGCAACCGGGGGTCCCTCACGACGACTACTACGCCCACCACGAGGGGTGTGAGGATGGCGACTATCTAAGGGACATGATTGATACGACTCGCGCCGCACTCACGCAAATTTCGAACATACGTCCAGTTTCAGTGTCCGCCGAAGAGGCAATTACTCGAATCATTGCCTATCAGGCCCTCAATCAGGACGATCACGCCGAGCTGGCGCTCTGGGCCGAGACTCAAACCTCCGCAGACTCGGGACTGCGCTGGTGGGAGACGGCCGCCGCGGGAGCCTCGTCGCTGATGGTGCTGGCGCTCCTCGCGGCCGCCGCGGACCCACGGCTGAGCACGAGCGACGTGGCGGCGATCGAGCGCGCGTACTACCCGTGGGTCGGCGCGCTGCACACGCTGCTCGACAGCCTCATAGACCTGCGTGAGGACGCAGAGGCGGGGCAGGTCAGCCTGCTCTCCCACTACGGCTCGCTCGAGGAAGCCGGCGCGCGTATGCAGATGATGGCCGACAGGGCGTTGAAAGCTGTTCGAGGTCTGCGCCAGGGCAGCCTGCACGCACTTGTACTCGCGGGCATGACCAGTCTCTACCTGACCGCTCCCGAGGCGTCTTTCCCGGAGGCCGCGCCCGTCTCGGAGAGGGTCCTGGAGGTGCTGGGCGGGGCGGCGATGCCCAGCATGGTGGTGCTGCGCGTGCGTCGCGCCGTGGGTCGCGCCGTGGGTCGCGTGGCGCAGATGAGAGAGAGATGGAAACACTCCTGATGTTTTTCCCAAATGGCAGATATGTTGAACCGATGGTGGGAATGCGCTCGAGCTTCGACACGCTCCGTGGCGTTGCGGCGATCGCCGCGGCCGCGGCCGCGGCAATGCCCGCCGGCGCGGATGCCGCGGACGGCGTTGCGCGCGATCGGCCGAGTCGACCACAGACGGTGGCGGTGGCGGCGCGGATGCTGATGGTGCACGACGTGGGGAAGCTGCATCTGTTGAGCGCCGACGGCAACACGCTGATCGAGGAGGGACGCGCCTATGGCACGCTCCCGGGGAGGGCGCACGTGACGCTGAGCTTCAACGGAGCGACGATCACGTCGACGTTCACGTTCTACCTCAAAGGAGGCTCGATCTCAGGTCGCGCGAGGGCAAAGCTCCACTCCGGCAGCGGTCACTTCGAAAGCTTCGGCGGTTCCGCCGCGATCAAAGTCGGCACGGGCCGATACGCCCACATCTCCGGAAAAGGTGGCTTCTACGGCGTGTTCGACCGCTCCAACTCCAACGCCGAAGTGCAGGTGATCGGCAAGCTGCATCTGTAGTAGCGTCGGCGCGTGAGCACGAACGAGCGCGGCCCAGAGCTCGTCATCTTCGACTGCGACGGGGTGCTCGTGGACAGCGAGCGGATCTCCAACGAGGTGCTCGCGCGGATGTTGAGCGCGGAGGGGTTGCCGAAGACGCTGGCCGAGGCCCGCCGCGACTATCAGGGGCTGCTGCTCGGCGACGTCGTGTGCAGCGCCGAGGCCGAGCTCGGCCGTTCGCTGCCCGCGGGCTGGCTCGAACGGTATGAGCTCAGCCGCGCCGAGGCCTTTCGCAGGGAGCTTCGACCCATCCCTGGCGCCGCGGAGGCCGTCAGGCGGGTGAGTCTGGCGGGAGTGGATGTGTGCGTGGCCTCGCAGGGGAAGCTCGAGAAGACCTGCCTGTCGCTCGACCTCACCGGCCTGCGAGATCTGTTCGCCGACGACGCCCTGTTCTCCGCGCACTCCGTCGCACGCGGCAAGCCACACCCGGACCTGTTCCTCCACGCGGCGAGCACGATGGGAGCCGACCCAGCCGCGTGCGTGGTCGTGGAGGACACGCCCTCGGGCGTCGTCGCGGCCGTGGCGGCCGGGATGCGCGTGTATGGCTACGCGGCCGACAGCGACGAGGCGGCGCTGCGCCAAGCCGGCGCGCGGATCCTGCATGCGATGGAGGAGCTACCGGCGCGGCTGGGGCTGGGCTGACGCCCGCCGTCAGGCTCGCGAATCGGCGTGCGCGAGCAGGTCTCGATTGGGGTCGATGCCCCAGCGGTCGGCTACCTGGGAGAGGTCTTCGTCGAGGCCCCACCTGTCGGCTAGCGGCGAGCCCTCGTGTTCGAGGGTTGCCCCCTTCAGCGACATGCAGCCGGTGTTCTCGCCGATCGCGCGGATCGCCCGCACATCCTCGGCGCTCAACACCACATCCGCGGTGACGGCCGCGAGCTCGGCGCGCTTGTCCTCGATCGCGCGGGGCATCGAGTCCCCACCCGCCCCGCTCTCCTGGATCAGCGACGGAGCCACGCAGCGCACCTGCGGTTGGGCGAGGTTCCACGCGCAGGCGAGCTGCAACATCGTCAACCCGTGGCGCTCGGCGTAGGGGCGCATCAGCTCGAGCTTCTCCCTGCCTGCCTGCACCCACCCCTCGGGGCGGAACTTGCGGTGGTCGTACGTCGCGAAGGCGTGGCCGGGGAGCACGTCGTCGTGGAACATCCCGCCGTAGTCGACCACGCGCGTGATCAGGCTCACGTCGTGCTTCGCCGCCGCGTCGAGCACCAGCTCTCCGGGCCACGGCTCGAGCGGGCCGAGGATGATCATCGCCCAGTCGATCTGAGCGGCGAAGCGCTCGATACAGTCGATCAGGTCGAGCGTGAAGCCGTTCGCCGGGCCGGGCGCGATGCCCAGCTGCTCCGTCAGCCCGGCGTCGCGGACCGCCCGCATGCCGTCCCACACGGCCGGACTGGAGTAGCCGATGCGGTCGGGGTTGTGCAGCAGCAGCAGGTCGAAGCGCTCCACGCCGCAGCGCTCGAGGCTGCGCTCGGTGGCGTCGCGGATGTAGCGCGCGTACTCCTCCTCGCCGCGCAGGCGCGGATCGGTGAAGCGGGGAAAGCCCTTCGCGCCTTCGCGCTCGCCCGTGTAGAAGTCGTGTCCGATCGCGCCCACGAGGCAGTAGCTGTCGCGCGGCACGCCGCGCAGCGCGCGGGCGAGCGCGAGGTCGGCCTCGCCGCTGCCGTACACGTCCGCGGTGATCACCGTGTCGATGCCATCGCCCGGACGCAGCAGCGCGGTCAGGCGCTCGTCCTCCAGCGGCTCGCCGAAGTGCATGAAGCGTCCGCCGCTCCAGGTGCCTATGGCCGTGGTGGTGGGTTCCATCGTCACTGCAGGGTAAAGCCCGCCGCCGAGCGCGCGCGCAGCGCGGCCTCCAGGCGCTCGAGCGCGTGCGTCAGGATCTCGGCGTCCACTTCAGGGCCGTCTTGGGTCAGCGCCGCGCTTGTCTGCTCCGCGACACCTGTGTGAAGCTGCTCGAGCTCGGCGATGCGTATCGCCAGGTCGGGCCGTGTCTCCGCCGGCAGCTCGATCGCCGCCAGGGCAAGCGCCCGGTCGAGCTCCAGCGCGGCGTGTCGCGCGCGGCCATGGTCGAGGTCCAGGCGCGCGCGCAGGGTGAGCTCCTCGCACACCAGCGCTCGCCCCCGCGCGCCGAGCAGCTCGGCGAGGCGCTCCTGGGGGCGCAGCGCCCGCGAGCGCGCTCGCCCACCGCGCAGATAGCCGGCCGCGCCGCGGCCCTCGCGCTTCCACGTGAGCGTGTGCGCGTGCAGCCAGCGTCCGTCGGCCACCTGCTCGCCCTCTCCCCAGCCGGCCTTGATCGTGAGCGCCTGGGCGGGGGAGACCTCGTGCACGTACGGGTCCGCGGAGGCGATGCGATGGGAGTGCAGCACGCGGTTGATCACCGCGACGGTCGCGAGCGCCTCGCGCTCGCCGTCGAGCTCGCCCAGCCACGCACGGGCCTGATTCTCGGCCGACAAGGACACCGGGTCGATGACCGTCGCGCGCGTGGTGCTGACCGACTCGGGGTCGGGCTGCGGCTCGACCTCCGCGCCGATTGAGCGTCTGAGCAGCGATCCGCGTGCCCCTTTGCGCTCGCGCGCGCCCGCCAGGCGCGTCGCCGCCAGCGTGTCGAGGACGACGACGCGTTCCGGCTCACCGTCGTCCCCGCCGCGCAGCAGATACCGGCCGTCGGGCGGACCGAGGATCCACGGGAACTCCATCTGCACGAAGATGAACAGCCGCTGGCTCATCGCTGCACCGTATCCTTCCTCTGGCGCACCACGCAGTGCAACGATCCCGGGCCCCGCGGCCCCCACGACCCCGAGAACCAGGAGCAGAGGATGTCCGACGCGAGCAATGTCGCCAGGAACTTGCGCGAGCGCCTTGGCGCCAACACCGAGGAGCGGCTCGGCAAGGCGCTCTCCGATCTGCTGGAAAACCCGCTCCTCACAGGCGCGATCGGGCGCGCGTTCGAGGCCCGCGAGAAGGCCGCCCAGGCTCAGGAGGTGGCGCTGAGCGCGCTCAACATCCCCTCGGCGGCGGACATCGAACGGCTGACGAGGCGGCTGCGCTCGGTCTCCCACCGGCTCGAGGGGATCGAGGACGGCGTCGACCGTATCGACCGCGGCGCCTCCACGGGTGGGGTCGAGGCGCGCCTGTCGGCGATCGAGCAGCAGCTGCGCACACTCACCGACAAGCTCGACCCACCGGCCAAGCCCGCCACAGCGCCGCGGGCCAAGCCGAAAGCTGCCGCGGCGAAAGCGGCCGCCAAGCCGAAAGCGCCGGCGGTGAAAGCTGCGGCGAAGCCGAAAGCGAGCAAAGCCAAGCCGAAATCGGCCTGACGCTCGGGCCCTCAGACGCTCAGCGCGGCGATCGCCGCGGCGCCCATCTTCTCCGCTGCGACCAGCAGCGCGTCGTCGTCGATGCGCTCGCGATTGCCCTCGTCGTCGAACGTGTCAGACACAGCGAGCACGCACCCCACGGCCATGCCCGCGCGGGCGCCGACGGCGAACAGCGTCGCCGCCTCCATCTCGACCGCCAACGCGTCCCGTCCATCGCGCGGGTCGCCGTCGTCGTAGAACAGGTCCACGCTCACGACCGCGCCCGCTCGCGCTTCGGGCGCCTCGCGCATCAGTGCTCGCGTGAGGGCCGCGTCGGCCGCGACCCGCTCGCCGACGCCGAGCGCGCGCGAGGTGCCGTCGGCGCAGATCGCCTCGCTCGCGACCACCAGCTCGCCGAGCGCGAGCCCAGGCGCGAGCGCGCCGCACGTGCCCACGCGCGCGCAATCTTGCGACCACGCGCACATACGCGAGCGCCGAGGGCGT
>DASUPL010000200.1:0-6349 GCA_036281155.1 Solirubrobacteraceae bacterium
GCTTCAGCCGCATCCTGATCGTGCTCGGGTTCATCCGCACCGCGGTCGGCACCAACAGCGCGCCGCCCAACCAGGTGCTCGTCGGGATCGCGCTGTTCCTCACGATCTTCGTCATGGCCCCCACCGTCAGCGCGATCAAGAGGGACGCGTTCGAACCGCTGAACGCGCACAAGATCAGCACCACCGTGGCGCTCGAACGCGCCGAGCAGCCGCTGCGCGAATTCATGTTCCACCAGACGCGCGTGCAGGACATCTCGCTGTTCATCAGCCTCGCGCACTCCAAACAGCCGCACAAGCGCGCCGACGTGCCAACCGAGGTGCTGATCCCCGCGTTCATCGTCTCCGAGCTGAAGACCGCGTTTCAGATCGGCTTCCTGATCTTCCTGCCGTTCCTGATCATCGACCTGATCGTCTCCTCCACGCTGATGAGCATGGGCATGATCATGCTCCCCCCGACGTTCATCTCGCTCCCGTTCAAGATCCTGCTGTTCGTGCTCGTCGACGGCTGGGACCTCGTCATCAAGGCGCTCGTGCAGAGCTTCCACTGACATGAACCAGGACACCGTCGTCAACCTCGCCTCGCAGGCCATGAGCCTGTCGCTGAAGGTCGCCGGCCCGCTGCTGCTCGTCGGTCTCGTCATCGGCCTCGTGATCAGCGTCTTCCAGGCCGTCACGCAGATCCAGGAGCAGAGCCTCACGCTGATCCCCAAGATCGTCGGCGTCGCCGTCGTGATCGTCCTGCTCGGCCCATGGATGCTCGGCCAGCTCGTCTCCTACACGACCGCGCTCTACACCTCGATCCCCTCGATGGTCGGCTCGTGAACGAGCTCCTGAGCAAGCTCGCCGGCAACGAGCTCACCGGCTTCATCCTCGTGCTCGCGCGCGTCACGCCGCTGTTCTTCATCGCGCCGCTGTTCTCTTCGCAGATGATCCCCGTGCGCGTGCGCGGGATCGTCGCGGTCGCGATCTCCGTCGGGCTCACGCCGATCGCGATGCGCGGCCAGCACGTCCCCAGCGAACCGCTGCTGCTCGCCGGGATGGTCGTCGAGGGGATGCTCGTGGGGCTCGCGTTCGCGTTCACGCTCGCCATGCTCATGGCCGCGCTCGAATCCGCCGGCGCCATGATCGACGTCATCGCGGGCTTCTCCTACGGCAGCCTCATCAACCCCATGAACGGCGAGTCGAGCGCCGTGATCGCGCGCTTCTACTCGCTCGTCGGCACGCTCATCTTCCTGGTCATCGGCGGAGATGCGTGGACGCTGCGCGGCCTCGGGCGCACGTTCCAGCTCGTACCCCTCACCGAGGCGCCGCGGATGGCCTCGCTCGTGGGCGGCGCCGAGCACGTGTTCAGCAACGTCTTCACCGCCGCTCTGGAGATCGCCGCGCCGGTGCTCGTCGCGCTGCTCATAACCGACGTGGCGTTCGGGATCGTCTCGCGCGTGGTGCCGCAGCTGAACGTGTTCGCCGTCGGCTTCCCCACCAAGGTCGCCGTCGCGCTGCTCGTCGTCGGCGCGTCGCTGCCGTTCGTGTCCAACTGGATCTCCGACCAGCTCTCGGTCAGCGTCGGCGCCGCGCTCGGCGCGATGCACGTGGCGTGACATGGCCAACGACGACCGCACAGAGAAGGCAACACCGAAGCACCGCCAGCGCGCGCGAGAGAAGGGCCAGGTCGCGCGCAGCGCCGAGCTCGGCGGCTCGGTCGTGGTCGTCGCGGGCCTGCTCGCGATCAGCGTCATGGGCCCGCGGATCGTGCAGGCGAGCGCTTCGAGCTTCCGCGAGATGCTCGGCGCGATCTCCCACCCCGGGCGCGCCACGACCGCCGCTGGGCTGAGCGAACTGCTGCACTCCACGCTCAACACGCTCGCGCTCACCGTCGGGCCGATCGCCGGCGCGTGCATGCTCGCGGGCGTGCTCGCGGGCGTCGCGCAGGTCGGCTTCAAGCCGAGCGCGCACGTGCTCAAACCGGACTTCCGCCGCATCAACCCCGCGTCGGGGCTGAAGAACCTGCTCGGCCCGAACCTGATCTTCGAAACGATCAAGACGATCGCCAAGGTCGCCGTCGTGGCGGCGTTCGCCGCGCTCGCGCTGCTGCCGGGTTTGACCGACCTGTCTTCGCAGGTCGGCATCTCGCCCGTCGCGCTCGGCGAGCTGTTCGGCCAGCGCGCCTCCAGCATCGCCCAGCACGCCGCCTTCGCGTATCTCGCGATCGGCCTGATCGACTACGTGTGGAAGCGCCACCGCCACGAGCAGCAGCTGAAGATGACCAAGCAGCAGGTCAAGGACGAGACGCGCCAATACGGGGTCTCAGCGGAGGTCAGGGCCGCGCTGCGCCGCCGCCAGATGCAGCTCGCGCGCTCGCGCATGATGGCCGCCGTGCCCGAGGCCGACGTGGTCGTGACGAACCCCACGCACTTCGCCGTCGCGCTGCGCTACGACGGCACGCGCACCGCCCCCGAGGTCGTAGCCAAGGGCCAGGACCTCGTCGCGGCGCAGATTCGGCGGATCGCCGAAGAGCACGACGTGCCGATCGTCCCCGACCCGCCGCTCGCGCGCGCCCTGCACCAATCCACGGAGGTGGGCCAGATGATCCCCGAAGAGATGTACGCCGCGGTCGCGCGGGTGCTCGCGTTCGTCTACCGACTTGCTGGGCGTAGGAGGCTCGCGGCATGAACAGCGAGGGCGTCAAGCGGCTGCTGCGCCACACCGACCTGCTGGCGGCGGTGGCGGTCGTGTGCGTGGTCACGATGCTCGTCGTGCCGCTGCCCGCGGCGTTGCTCGACCTGCTGATCACGCTCAACATCTCCGTCGCGTTGACGATCGTCGTCGCGACGATGTACCTCGGCAAGGCGCTCGACTTCGCGTCGTTCCCCTCGCTGCTGCTGCTGACGACGATGTTCCGCCTCGCGATCAACGTGTCCGTCACGCGCCTGATCCTCACCTCCGGCGACGCCGGCGGCGTCGTCAAGGCGTTCGGCTCGTTCGTCGTCGGCGGCAACGTGGTCGTCGGCCTCGTCATCTTCCTGATCCTCGTCGTGATCCAGTTCGTCGTCGTCACCAACGGCGCCGGGCGCGTCGCCGAGGTCGGTGCGCGCTTCACGCTCGACGCGATGCCCGGCAAGCAGATGGCGATCGACGCGGACCTCAACGCCGGCCTGATCACCGACGAGCAGGCGCGCGAGCGGCGCTCGGAGATCGCGCGCGAGGCGGACTTCTACGGCGCGATGGACGGCGCGTCGAAGTTCGTCAAAGGCGACGCCATGGCCGCGGTGATCATCACCGTGATCAATCTCGTCGGCGGGATCATCGTCGGCATGCTCCAGCACGGGCTCGGCTTCGGCGAGGCCAGCCAGCACTACTCGCTGCTGACCGTCGGCGACGGTCTCGCGGCGCAGATCCCCGCGCTGTTGATCTCCGTCGCCACCGGCATCATCGTCACCCGCGCCGCCTCCGACCGCGACCTCGGCAGCGACATCGCCAACCAGATCCTCGGCCAGCGCAAGGCGCCGCTCGTGGCCGCGTCCGCGATCGGCATGTTCGCGCTCGTGCCCGGCCTGCCGAAGCTGCCGTTCCTGTTCATCGCCGCGATCTTCGGCGCGGTCGCGTGGGGGGTGCGCAACGGCATGCCCGGGGACACCGACGCGGACAAAGCCGAGAAGGCCGCCATCGATGCCCGCGCCGCGCTGCCCTCCACCGGCGGCGAGCCGATCGGCGAAGTCGGCGTCGACGCGCTCGAGCTCGCGATCGGCTTCGGCCTCGTGCCGCTCGTCGACGCCGGATCGGGCGGCTCCGGGGGCGCGGCCAGCTCGCTGCTGCGCCGCGTGAGCATGATCCGCCGCCAGATCGCTGGCGACCTTGGGATCGTGATCCCGCCCGTGCGCATCCACGACGAGCTCGGCATGGAATCGCACGAGTACGTGCTGAAGGTGCGCGGATCGGAGGTCACGCGCGGCAGGATCATGCCCGGGCACCTGCTCGCGATGGACCCCGGCGACGCGAGCGGCACGCTGCAGGGCATCCCCACGCGCGAGCCCGCGTTCGGCCTCGCGGCCGTATGGGTGCACGAATCCGGCCGCGCCGAGGCCGAGTCGCTCGGCTACACCGTCGTCGACGCCGAGTCGGTGATCGTCACCCATCTGACCGAGACGATCCGCTCGCACGCCGCCGAGCTGCTCACGCGCCAGGACGTGCGCACGCTGCTCGACCGCCTCAAGGAGACCAACGCGGCCGTCGTCGAGGAGGTCGTCCCCGACGCGCTCTCGCTCGGAGAGATCCAGCGGGTGCTGCAATCGCTGCTCTCCGAGGGCGTCCCGATCCGCGATCTCGGCACGATCGTGGAGGCGATTGGCGACAAGGCTCGAACAACACGAGACACGAGCCTCCTATCGGAGTACGCTCGCCAGGCTCTCGGCCGGGCGATCACAGCTCCACACCTGGACGAGCAGTTGCGCCTGCAAGCGATAACCCTAGACCCCGCAATCGAGCAGGAGGTCTCCGTCTCGATCACCCAGACGACCGACGGGGAGTACCTCGCGATGGACCCGCCGCGCGCGCAGGCGATCGTCGCCGCGCTGCGCGCCCAGGTCGAGCACGCCGCCGCCATCAGCGTCGGCGGGCGCGGGCCCGTGCTGCTGTGCTCGGCGCGCATCCGCCGCCACCTGCGCCGCCTGATCGCGCAGGCCCAGCCGCACCTCGCGGTGTGCTCCTACAACGAGATCTCCCCCGGCATCAGCGTTGAAACGGTGGGGGTCATCCACGCATGAGCATCTATCGCGGACGCACCGTCGACGAGCTGATCCCCCAGATCCAGCAGGAGCTCGGCTCCGATGCGATCATCGTGCGCCGCCGCGAAGGGCTCACCGGGGGCGTGCTCGGCTTCTTCCAGCGCCCATACGTCGAGATCGAGGCGATGGCCGGCGCCGCGCGCCTGGACGTCTACGACGAAGAGGAGAGCGTCGAGCCACCGCCGCCCGTGCCCGCGCCGCCTCCGCCACAGCAGCCACGGGCAGCGCCGGCGCCAGCGCCGATGCAGCCACCGCCACCCCCTACACCGTTCTTCACACGCCAGCCCGCAACCTCATCCGCGGGTGGCAGCGCGTATGTGACCGCCCATCTGGCGGCGCTCGCGAGAGCTGAGCGTTCGCAGGTCGTCCAGCCTCCGTTGGTGCCCGAACGGGCGCGCGAGACGCCGGTGGACTTCCAGGAGTTGATCCCCAGGGAGATCCCGCGCCCGTACTCCTCGACGGTCACGCCCGCGTTCATCCCCGAGCCGCCCGCTCGCCCGGCGCCGTCGACCCCCGCGCCCCCGCCTCCGAGCCCACCGCGCACGTTCGAGCGCCGCACGGTCGCCCCCGGCTCTCACGCGCGCGCCCGCGCGGGCGTGGAGAAGAGCCTGCGCCGCTACGGCGTCGGCGAGGAGTTCGCGGGCGAGCTGATCGACGCGGCGGCGGCCCACGCGCTGCCGTTCGCGCCGCGCGCGGGGCTCGCGCAGGCGGTGCGGATGACGCTCGCGCAGCGGATACCGGTCGCGCCGGCGCTGTCCGCGAAGGGCGCGACGATCGCGGTCATCGGCGCGGGCGGCGCGGGTAAGACGACGTGCTGCGCGGCGCTGCTGGGCGCGTACCGCACGAGCGGAACGCTGCCCGCGAAGTGCGCCACGCTCAGCCGCGTCGAGGACCAGGGCGAGCTGCGGATGATCCTCAGCCCGAAGATCATGAACGCGATCCCCGCGAACACGCCACGCGCGCTGCGCGCGCTGCGCAAGGCCAAGGTCGACGGCCTGGCGGTGATCGACACGCCGCGCACCTCGCCCGTGGACCGCGCGGGAATCCGCGAGCTGGCGTCGCTGCTGGGCGAGCTCGCGCCCGAGCGCGTGCTCGTCGCGCTGCCCGCGACGCTCGGCGCGGCCGCGGCGGCGCAGCTGCTCGAGGCGCTCGCGCCGCTGGAGGCGAACGCGCTCGTGCTCACGCACGCGGAGGAGACCGACCAGATCGGCGTCGCGGTCGAGGCCGCGTGCCGTTTCGGCCTCGCGCCCGAGTACATGCTCGACCGCGCTCGCGGCGGTGGCTGGCGGCTGAGTCGCACCGATCCGACTGGACTCGCGGCGAGAATATTGCAATGAAGCTCGGGCGCTCGAAGAACGAGGCATCCAAGCCCGTGGCGCTGCCCGAGCGCTACGACACGGTCACGCTGGCCACGCCCTCGGGCGAGCGAATGCCCGCACGGGTGCTGCAACGCACGGTCGACACGCTCGCGGTCGCGATCCTCGTGCCGATGCGCTCGCTCAGCGGTCGCGAGCTCGCTGGCATGGTGCTGGAGTTCGAGGGCGCTCGCGGGCGCGCGCGCCTGCGCG
>DASUPL010000201.1:0-2475 GCA_036281155.1 Solirubrobacteraceae bacterium
ACCCGCGCGCGGGAGCGCCTGATCCTCGCGGGCACCGAGGAGGCGGTCCGGGTCGCCGTGTCGCGGCCGGTGGCGCGGGCGTCGGGCCTGCGGTGGCGGCTGTGGGGAAGCGAAGGCCGCGATTGACCCTGGCAGATAGCCGCGGGCGGCTCGCCACCAGATCCGCGTGTGGCGTCGAGGACGATCACCGTGCGGCGTCCCACACGACGTCGAACGGCTCGATCAGCTCGTCGTCGTCGACGTGGAAGGTCGCGCTCGCCTGCAGGTCGGCGGGAGGCTCGGCCGCGACCAAGCGCGCCACCGGCCGACTGTGCTTGGTGACCACGATCTCCTCGCCCGCCGCCGCCTCGTCGAGCAGCGCGAGGCACTGGGCCTTGAATTGTGTGGCGCTCACTGTCTTCACGGTGACCACTGGCATCGTAACCTTGTCATTCTCTTCCTCGTCCGTGTTGATGGCGGAGAGCCGCGCTCCGGCGCCGATCCGCGACTCGCTGGCGGGCTCGGCTGAAGGATCGCTCAGCCTTCGCCTATGAGGAGCCGCAGCGCCAGCCTCGCTCGGCGCGTCCGGTCCGATCCCACATTGGCGGGCCGATCGAAGGCCAAGCGCTCGCGCGCGGTGCGCAGCCAACTGCGCTCGGAATTCGTCAGCTCGCGCGCCATGGCGCGCGGATCCTGGACGAGCGAGAGGAGCATCAGCAGGTCCTCTCGCTGTGACTCGAGGTCGTGATGGACCATGAGCGATCGCGCCTTGATCAGGATCGCCCCGAGGATCGTCGGTCGACGCAGAGTGAACGAGTTGCCGCCCAGACGGACCGTGACCTCCTCCTGGCGAACGAGTGCCTGCGAACCCCCGGGCACTTCAACAGCCACCCGGCCCGTGCCCAGCTGAGGCGCTGGTTTCATACCGTCGGGCGCCACGACATCAACCACGAGCGCGTCACGGACGTAGCGATGGGCATACCCGTCGTCGTCCGGCCAATCCGGCGTGAATCCATGGCGCCGGAGGGCTCGATCGATGGCAACGAGCGCTCCCTGGGGGCGCGCCTGCCCGAGTACGTCGATGTCGGTCGTGGCGCGGACGTCACCCATGCTCCACTCGAGCGCGTGGAGTTGCACCATGAGTCCGCCGATCAGGACCCATCCCGGCGGGAGGAGCGCGACGAGGTCGCCGAGGCTGGACCACAGGCGGCGGCTCTCGTCGTTCGACGGATCGATGTCGATCTCGATCATGGGCGCCTCAATGCTCGGTCGGCCTCGCGTCGAGCGCGCGGGTCGTCGTGTTCGAGGAGGTCGACGAGCACCGCTGCGCGTGGAGCGACGTCTCCCGCTACCAAAGGCCAGAGCTCGTCTGGTACCCAGCGGATCAGCACCGGCCCATCGCCGGGCTCCAGGGCGTGCTCAGCCAGAAGGTCTGGCCGTCGTCCGACTGGGGCGTACAGCTCGACATCGCCCGGACCGCCGTGAACGCCGACGGCGTCGGCTGCCGAGATCCCGGTTCGGGTGACGTATTGGTGCGCGGCGAGCCGCGGCAGCTCGGAAGAATGCCCATCGAACGATTCCCGTCGCGCGCGTGCTCGCAGACGCGGCGCGAAGTCGGCCAGCGGGTGCGAGTCGAGCCAGCGGCGCGCACGCGCCGGGCGGTGATCCTCCCCCGTCGGCTCTCCGGGGCCGCGAATGCCGGAGGCCAGGAGCAGCACCAACCACGCCATCGGTGCGGACAAGGGCCGCCCCCGACCGGGTTGTTGCCTGCGTCGGCGCTCCACGCTGCGGGGATCGAGCCACCAGGCGTTGCCGCGCTTGACCGCTTCGATCTCGCCGGCCGACGCCATCAGGCGAACCGTGCGCTCGTCGATCTCCAACGCTGCCGCCGCCTCGTGCACGCTGATCGGGTCATCGATGCTCATGTGAACGAAATTCTACCGCTAGCGGAAGTATTACGTCGCGGCCGGGATCCTGTACCACGCGATTGCGGGTGCCGTCACGCTGCAGCACGAAGGAACCGCTCGAAGCGCGACTCGAGTCGGTGCGGATCCGGCCGATCTTCCGGCCGTCTTGGAACGGCGATCGCCGCGCCGTGGAAGCCCTGCAACCCGTTGAGCAGCATCGGCCCGTCGACCTCGCGCAACAAGCGGTCGGCTATGTGCACGACGCCTCGAGGGTCGATGCCGAGCAGGTTGCGGTCGAACGCGAGATGGTGGATCGCGCAGAGCGCAAGCCCGTTGACGACGGCGGCGATGCCTTCGGGCTCGACGTCGGGAACGATATGTGCGGCCTGCAGGAGTGCACGTTCGCGCAGCGAGCAGATGGCGCAGCGCTCGCGATACGCACGCATGACGTCGAGCTTCAAGCGCTGCTGGTGCAGGCGCAGGCGCGCCTCGCGCGTGGCGTACGCGCGGACGTCGGGACCCGAGACCAGGCCACCGGGCTGCATGTCCTGGATGGGCAAGCCAGGCTCGAGCACCACCATGCGCGCCG
>DASUPL010000202.1:0-2855 GCA_036281155.1 Solirubrobacteraceae bacterium
CCGGCATTGGCGCCTTTCATGGTGTAGATCAGATCGAACGCATTGAAGTTCCCCACGAATGTCAGGATGCCGACAATGCCGATCGTCGGCAGGATCAGCGGGAACTTGATGCGCCAGAACGTCTGCCAGGCGCTCGCGCCGAGCGTCTCGGCGGCCTGCTCGGCGTCGATTCCCAGCTCGCGCAGCACGGGCATCGTCTCGCGCACGACGAACGGCAGCGACACCACCGCGGTGGCGATCACCATGCCGGGGACGGAGAAGATCACCTGGATGCCCTGCGCGGCGAGCCAGTCACCGAACCAGCCGGTTTTGCCGTACACGAGCACCAGCGACAGGCCGACGACGACGGGCGAGATCGCGAACGGCAGGTCGATGAGCGTGCCGAGCAGCGCCTTGCCGCGGAAGCGCCCACGCTCGAGCAGCAGCGCCATGCCGATTCCGAACGCGGTGTTCAACGGAACCGCGATCGCGACGATCTCCAGCGACAGCCAGAAGGCGTGCATGGCATTGGGCTGAGTCGCGGCGCTCCACACGGGGGAGAGGCCGTGTTCGAAGGTGCGGTAGAAGATCATCGCCACGGGCGCGAGCAGCAGCAGAGCGAGGTAGCCGAGAGCGATCGTGCGTACGCCATGCTTCCTAAAGGACATGCTGTGACCTCCGCCGCAGGATGAATCCGAGCACCGCGAGCACGAGCAGCGCGATCAGCAGCAGGAACGCCGACACGGCGGCCGCGGCGGGCAGGTTTTCGTTCTGGATCTGGCCGAAGATGTACACCGAGCCGACCTCCGTCTTGAACGGGAGCTCGCCCGTGATCAGCACGAGCGAGCCGTACTCGCCGAGCGCGCGCGCGAAGCTGAGCGCGACGCCGGAGACGATCGCGGGGGCGAGCGTCGGCAGCACGACCCGGCGCAGGATCGTGAACTGGCTGGCGCCGAGCGAGGAGGCCGCTTCCTCCATCGCGCGGTCGAACTCGAGCAGCACCGGCTGCACCGAGCGCACGACGAACGGCAGCGTGACGAACAGCAGCGCGAGGCCGACGGAGGCGCGCGTGAACGCGACGTTGACGCCGACGGGGCTTTTGTTCCCGTACAGCGCCAGCAGCACCACGCCGGCGACGATCGTGGGCAGCGCGAACGGCAGGTCGATGAGCGCGTTGACGATCTTCTTGCCGGGGAACTCGTCGCGCACGAGCACCCACGCGATGATCGTTCCGAAGAACGCGTTGATCGCCACGACGATCACCGAGGCGATCAGCGTGAGCTTGATCGCCGCGACCGCCTCGGGGTTGGAGATCTCGCGCCAGAACGCGCTCAGCCCGCCGGTGGAGGACTTCACGAGCAGCGCCGCGATCGGCAGCAGCACGAGCGCCGTCAGGTAGATGCCGAGCACGCCCTTCCCGAGCGCGCTCGCGCCGCGGGCCCCGATCTGAATCCGGGGCCCACGGCGTGCGAGCGCGACAGTTGCGGGACTACTTGGCAGTGGAGACCCCCAGCGACTGCTCGATCTTCGTCACGATGCCGGTTTCGGGTTCGAAGAATTCCTTCGAGACCTTCTTCCAGCCGCCGACCGAGTCGATCGTGAACATCCCGGCGGGAGTGGAGAACTGCGCCGCGCCCGCCACGCCCGAGATCACGGGGCGGTATCCAGAAGCGGCCCAGATCGCCTGACCGGCGGGGGAGAGCAGGTAGGCGACGAACGCCTTCGCGGCCGGCGAGGAGCCGACCACCGCGATCGGGTTCTGGACCTGGATCGTGTCTTTGGGGATCACGTATTCGATCGCTGCGCCCTTCTTCTGGTCCGCGATCGCCTCGTTCTCGTAGTCGATCAGCGCGTCGCCGCGCCCGGAGAGGAACGTCTGCAGCGCGTTGCGCGCGGAGCTGTCCTGGCTGACGACGTTGTGGAACAGCGACTTCAAGTACTCCTGCGCCTGTGCGGGCGTCTTGCCCTGCTTCAGCTGGGCGCCATAGGCGGCCATCACGTTCCAGCGCGCGCTCCCCGACGTGAACGGGTTGGGCGTGAGAACCTGCACTCCGGGCTTGATCAGGTCCGACCAGTCGACGATGTGCTTGGGGTTACCCTTGCGCACGATGATCACGGCGACCGAGTTGGTCACGAATCCGTGCGTGGCGTTCTGGTTCCACGTGGGAGACACGAGCCCCGCCTTGACGAGCCGTTCGACGTCCGGTTCGAGCGAGAAGTTGACCACGTCCGCGTGCAGGCCGTTGGAGACCGAGCGGCTCTGTTCGCCGGAGGGTCCGTAGGACTGGCTGAACGTGACGCCCTTGCCGGCGGCGGTCGCCTGGAACGCGGGGACGAGCTTTTCAAAGACCGCCTGTGGCGTGGAGTAGGCCACGAGCGTCAGGTGCGAGCCGCCTGAGCTGGAGCTCGAGCTGGAGGACGAGCCGCACGCGGCGAGACCGAGCGCGGCGAGGATCAGAGAGGCCGCGACAGCGGCGGTGCGTTTGAACATGGTCACTTTCTGCGTAGAGAACATGGGAATGGCAGTCAATGTGCGAAATCCTATCGCATTTAGTACATATCTGAGCAGATCGATTGGGAACTAAGAGATAGGGGCATTCAGGGTGCCACGGGGCGCTCTGTGCGATATCGCACATTCGCTACGCGGGCGCCTCTCGTCAGGTACGCTGTCAAGGGTCAAGGGCTGGCCTGTCAAGGGTCGAGCTCGACGCCGATCCTTCAGGCGTCCCCGCACCCAAAGGAGATTTCGCTCGATGTCAGCTTCACCGTCAGCCGTTTCGTCTGCCGACAGCCCCGCGGCCCCAGACGTCACCGAGGCCGCCGAGGCGGCGGTCCAGGCGATCACAGGCGCAGCCAACCAGGACGTCACGTTCTCG
>DASUPL010000203.1:0-13415 GCA_036281155.1 Solirubrobacteraceae bacterium
GAGGAGGGACGCGCTCGCGTCACCGACTTCGGGATCGCGCGCGCGGGCGCCTCGGACATGACGCTCACGGGCTCGATCATGGGCACCGCCCAATACCTCTCCCCCGAGCAGGCGCAGGGGCACACCGTCAGCGGCTCATCCGATCTCTACTCCGTCGGAGTGATCCTCTACGAGTTGCTCACCGGCGTCGTGCCGTTCGAGGGCGAGACAGCCGTCGCGATCGCCTTCAAGCAGGTCTCCGCCGCGCCGCGCGCTCCGAGCGAGCTGAACCCAGCGGTGCCCCCTTCGCTCGACGCCGTCGTGCTGCGCGCGCTCGCCAAGGACCCCGCCGCACGCTACGCCGACGCCGACGAGCTGATAGCGGCGCTGCAGCGCGAGCGCGACGCGCTGCCCGCGTTCGCCGACACCGACGCCGCGACCGCGGTGGAGGGTCATGTCCACCACGTCCAGCCGCACCCCGCCGCGCCCGCCACCGGCTCGCTGCTGCTCGCCCCCGCCGGCAGCTTCGACCCCGATTACGGCCCACCACCGCTCGACGAGCGCGTTCGCCGCCGGCGCAGAGCGCTGTGGTGGACGCTCGCCGCCGTGCTTCTCGCCGCCGCGGCCGTGCTCGCGGTGCTGCTCCTGCAGTCCAAGCAGATGGTCACCGTGCCGAACGTCGCCGCGCAGAGCGAACAGGCCGCCGGCGCGAGCCTGCGTAGCGCCGGTCTGGATCCCGTGCCCTCGCTCGCCGCGAGCACCACGGTGCCCGTCGGGCTGGTCATCAGCCAGTCGCCCCAGCCCGGCAGCCGCGTCGAAAAGGGCAGCCGCGTGAGCATCGTCGTCTCCGGCGGGCCGGCCAGCGCCGCGCTCGTGGACGTCGCCGGACTGACCGTCGCGCGCGCCGCCGCGCAGCTGCGCAAAGCGGGCTTCAAGCCGGCCAGCAAGGCGCAGGCGAGCCCCACGGTGAAGGCCGGACGGGTGATCTCCACCGAACCGCCCGCCGGCACCGAGGTGCAGGTCGGGAGCACCGTCACGATGCTCGTCTCGAGCGGTCCCGCGCCTGTGGACGTGCCCGACGTGACCGGCCAGTCGCTGACCGCGGCCGAAGCCGCGCTCGCGGAAGCGGAGCTCGCGCTGGGCACGGTCACGGAAAAGGTCTCCACCACGCAGACGCCCGGAACAGTGCTCTCGCAGTCGCCCAACGGCGGCAGGTCCGTGCGCGCGGGCAGCAAGGTCGACCTGACCGTGGCCAAGGAACCGAAGGAGGTGGCCGTGCCCGGCGTGGTCGGCGACAGCGAAGTGCAGGCCGTCGCCACACTCGAAAAGGCCGGCTTCGTCGTCAAAACGGTCAACGAAGTCACGAGCGACGCGACACAGGTGGGGACTGTCCTCAAACAGAGCCCCACGGCCCCGGCGAAGGCCCACAGAGGCGACACCGTCACGATCGCGATCGGCGCGCTCAACCAGCAGCCGCCACCCACCACGACCACGACGACCACCCCGGCCCCAACGCCGCCGCCCGTCGGGGCCGGCTGAGCGAAAGCCCATGAACGCGAGTCCACAGGCCGTGGGAGCGCTCACGGTCGTCGTACTTGCCGGCGGGCGCTCCTCCGAGCACGACGTCTCGCTGTCATCGGCCGCGGCCGTCCGCGACGGGCTGAGCGCGAGCGGCCACGACGCGATCTGGGTCGAGGTCGGTCGCGACGGCGCGTGGCGTCTGAGCGGAGAGACACTGAGCGTCACGCCCGGTGGTGGGCTGCTCGACGCCGACGTGGTGTTCCCGGTCCTCCACGGCCCGTTCGGAGAGGACGGGACGGTGCAGGGACTGCTCGAGACCCTCGACGTGCCGTACGTCGGCGCCGGCGTCGCCGCGTCGGCGGTCTGTCTCGACAAGGTCCTGTTCAAGGAGCTGATGTCGGCCGTGGGCGTCCCGCAGGTGGATTATGTCGGCGTGCGCGCCGAGCGCTTCCAGGCCGAGCGTGAGCGCGTGCTCACGGAGATCGCCGCCCTGGGACTGCCGGTGTTCGTCAAGCCGGCGCACCTCGGCTCCTCCGTCGGGATCGTCAAGGTTCAGCGGCGGGACGCGCTCGCCGACGCGCTGGAGCAGGCGTTCGCCCACGACGGCCTGGCGATCGTCGAGGCGCTGGGCGGCGGCGTCGAGGTCGAGTGCGGCGTGCTCGGCACGCTCGGGATAGACGCCGCCAAGGACGCCCAGCCCGCGCTCGCGTCCGAGCCGGGGCAGATCGTGTTTCCCGGCGAGTGGTACGACTACCGGGCCAAGTACACCCCCGGCGGCATGGATCTGAGGATCCCCGCGGGCATCTCCGCGAGCGCGGGCGAGCGCGTCAGGGAGCTCGCGTTGAAGGCCTTCTTCGCCAGCGGCTGCCACGGGCTCGCGCGGGTGGACTTCTTCGTCGACGGCGAGACGGTGCTCGTCAACGAGCTCAACACGATGCCCGGCTTCACGCCCACGAGCGTGTACGCGAAGCTGCTGGACGCGTCCGGCGTGCCGTACCCGCGGCTGGTCGACCGCCTCTGCCGTCTCGCGCTGGAGCGCCACGCGCGGATGCGCTCCTACAGACACTGAGCTGGGGCGTCCGCGGTGCGCGGAGCGCGTCACTTGAGCAGTGCGATGTCCGCGATCGTCGCCGACTGGCGCCCCGGCGGGAGCGTGATCAGCCACACCAGGTAGTAGCGGTAGGACTGTCCCAGGAGCCTCAGCCGGATGCGCGTGTCGCCGTGAACGTGGGCGCTCGTGCCCACCGGGCCCTGCCAGCCGCGTTCGCTCAACGGCTCGGAGTCGCCGAACGGCAGTTTCAGGTCGATGCGGTCGGCAGCGTAGATCTGCACCGCGAACCCCGGCGTCGGCGTGTGGATTTCGATCGCCTTCGCCGCCACCGCGGGCGCGGCGTCCAGATAGACGCCCAGGCCGACGCCGCCGACCTTCTTCAGCGTGCCGTCGTAGTACTGCTCCGTGCTCCACGCGGTGTTCGGGTCGTTGTCCACCATGTTCTCCACCAGGTCGCGGTTTTCCGGCCCCGTGCCAAATGGGTTGTAACCGTGCGCCGCCTTCTCGCCGAGCTGCACCTGCACCAGCCCAGGGTGCGAGTGGGTGCCGCTCGCCACCCCCGTGCCGCGGTGGGTCTGGTGCGCGGCGAGCACCAGCGCGATCGCCAGGCCGCCCGCGAGCACCGCCAGCGAAAGCACCCAGCGCGAGGGGTGTCGCATCCGCCACGGTACCCGCCGTCGCGCCCTGCCGGGCAGCGTCCGCAGGACTGTCGTCGCCTCGCCCATCGCCTGGCCGGAGCGCGAGGCCTCGAGCGCGAGCACCTCCTCCAGGCCGCCGACCATGCTCGCCGCGTCGCGATAGCGCAACGCGAGGTCCTTGCTCACCGCGCGGTCGACGACCGCGGCCGTGGCGGCGGAGATTTCGGGGCGCATCAGCTGCACGTCTGGAATGTCCTCGCGCACGTGCTTCATCGCGACCGCCACCGGCGAATCGCCGTGAAAGGGAACCTGGCCGGTGAGCATCTCGTACAGGACCACGCCGAGCGAGTACAGGTCCGACTGGCCCGTCACGGGCTGGCCCAGCGCCTGCTCGGGGGAGACGTAGTCGGTCGTGCCGATCACACGTCCAGCGAGCGTGAGGCCTTCCTCGGTGAGCGTGCGCGCGATCCCGAAATCGGTGATCTTCGCGCCGCCCTCGGGGCTGATCAGCACGTTGTGCGGCTTGACGTCGCGATGCACGATCTGATGGTCGTGCGCCGCCCCCAGGGCCCGCGCGATCTCGATCGCGTAGGCGAGCGCCTGGGGAATGTCCATCGGGCCTTCGCGACGGATCACCTGCTTGAGCGTCTCCCCGTCGACGTACTCGAGCACGATGTAAGGCGTACCCACCTCCGTGAGCGTGCCCCCGCCCCCACCGGGATGGGACCCATCGCCGGAGGGCTCCTCGCCGGCGTCGATCACCGTCACCACGTGCGGATGGTTGATCTGCGCGACCGAGCGCGCCTCGCGCCGGAAGCGCTCCAGCTGATCGGAGTCGGCGGCGATCTCGCGGTGCATCAGCTTGATCGCGACCGGCCGCTCCAGCACGGTGTCGAACGCGCGGTACACCGTCGACATCCCGCCCCTGCCGATCTCCGCGTCGAGCCGGTAGCGCCCGCCAATCATCGTGCCGAGCGGAGTCACGACCTCACTCGCTCTCGACGCAGGCGCACGATCACGAGGCTAGCGAGCAGGCACCGATACAACGAGTAGGGCAGCAGTGCGCCCGGCCTACGCTCGCGCAGAACCGCGAGGCTCGCGAGCGTCGACAGGAACGCGCTCGCCGCGCCCAGCAGCAGTCCCACACGCGCCTGGCGGGGGATTCCATCAGACAGCAGCCGCGCGCCCTTCAACGCGCTCGCGCCGAGGATCACCGGCGGCGCCACGCTCCAGGAGAGCGTGTGCGCCGCCTCGCGGTCGAATCCGCGCCCGCGCGCGGCCGCCAGCGTGGCGCCGTTGCGCGAGACCCCTGGGATCAACGCGCTCGCCTGCGCCAGGCCGAGCGCCAGGCCATCCGCCGCGCCCGCGTCCTCGGCCGCGCGCACCTGCTCGTGGCCCCTCGCCGAGCGCGTGTCCGCGAGCGCCATCGCGATCGATCCCATGACCAAGCCCATCGCGATCGATCGCGGCCCGCCGAGCAGCCGCTCGATGCGCCCACGCAACGCGAACCCAGCGGACACCGGCGGCACGAGCGAAAGCGCGAGCATGCTCGCGCGCCGGCGGTCGATGCGCGAGGCCTCGCGCCACAGATCCCCGCGCATGTCGATCGCCAACGCCAGCCCCGCGCCGGCGTGCAGCGCGACCTCGACCGACTTGCGCAACTCTCCGTCCAGCTCCGCGTATGACCAGCCCGCCAGCCACGGCAGCAACGCGATGTGTCCCGAGGAGGAGATCGGCAGCAGCTCCACGGGGCCCTGCAGGAGGCCGAGCGCCATCGCGTGGCGCAGCGCGAGCGTCCTCTCAACCGGCGGCATCGCCCGCCGGTTCGCGGCGTCCGCGCCGCCAGCGCACGAAGGCGTAGGAGGCCCCGACCACCACCAGCGCCGCGATCACGTAGTCGACGTACTCGAGGGTCTTGTGCAGATCTGTCCATTCGGCGCCGACGGCTTCTCCGGCGAGCGCCAGCCCCAGCACCCAGGGGACGCACCCCGCCAGCGTCAGCAAGCTGAAGCGGCCGAACGGCATCCGCGCGACGCCCGCCGGCAGCGAGATGAACGTGCGGATGATCGGCAGCATGCGACTGAAGAAGATCGCGGGCGCACCGTAGCGCTCGAACCAGCGGTCGGCCCAGGCGAGGTGGCTGGGCTTCAGATGCAGCCAGTGACCGTGTCGTTCGACCAGCTCCAGGCGACCGCCGCGCCCGACGGCGTAGGCGATCCACGAGCCCACCAGGTTGCCGAGGACCCCAGCGACCACGATCCCGACGAGCGTCAGGTGATGATGGGCGCTGCTGCTCCCCGGGTCCGCCACCGCGAAGCCCGCGAACAGCATCGTGGCCTCGGAGGGGATCGGGATGCACGCGCTCTCGGCGACCATCAGCACGAACACCGCCGGAAGCCCGACGTCGCGCACGAAGTGCCACGCGATGTCGACCAGCGACTCGGAGATCGAAGCGAGGACCAGCATCGTCCGGCAACGATACCCGCGATCCGTCCGCCACGCCGAGGCCTCGACGGGCGCTGAGCGTTACCGTCCATCGCGGATGCGCGTCTGGATCGACCTGACCAACAGCCCTCACGTCCTGGTCATGCGCCCGGTGATCGACCTGCTGAAGGAAGATGGGCACGACGTGCGCGTGACCGCACGCGACTTCGCCCAGACGATCCAGCTGTGCGATCGCTTCGGGATCGCCCACACCGCCATCGGGCGCCATCGCGGCGGGCGTCTCACGGCCAAGGCCGGGGGGCTGGCTTCGCGCTCGCGCGCACTGCTGCGCTGGGCGCGCACACACGCCAACGCCACGGGCGGCGGGCGCTTCGACATCGCTCTGGGGCACGGCTCCAACGACGTCACCGTCGTCGCCGCGCTGCTGCGCATCCCCAGCTCGACGATGTTCGACTACGAGTGGGCCACCGTCCAACACAACGTCAACTGTCGCCTCGCGCGCGCCGTCGTCGTGCCCGACGCGATTCCGGCCGCGCGGCTGGCGCGCTACGGCGCGGGCGCCAAGGTGCGCGCGTACGAGGGGCTCAAGGAGGAGTACTACCTCGCGGACTTCGAGCCCAGCACCGCCGTCTTGGGCGAGCTCGCGCTCGATCCGGCGCGCCCGATCGTGCTCGTGCGTACGCCTCCCGATGTCTCGCTCTATCACCGTTTCGAGAACGATCTGTTCGCGGGCGTGCTGCGGCGGCTGAGCGCGGCGGCAGCCGAGGGGGTGCAGACGGTGGTTCTCCCGCGCGTGGACTCCCAGCGCGAGGAGCTCCGCCGCGACGGCGGCTTCACCGTCCCCGAGCACGCGATCGACGCGCAGTCGCTGATCGCCCACGCGGACCTCGTGATCTCAGCCGGAGGCACGATGAACCGCGAGGCCGTGGCGCTCGGCGCGCCCGTGTACACGACCTTCCAAGGGCGCCCCGGCGCGGTCGACGAGCGCCTGATCGCCGAAGGTCGTCTGCGCACGCTCGAGCATCCCGAGGCGCTCGATCTGAGCAAGCGCGAGCACGCGAGCACGAGCGAACGCGTCCGCCGCGACCCGCGCGCGCTGCTCGAGCTGCTGCTCTCGCCGTTGCAAGAGGCGTCGTAACGCCGCCGCCGGGGACGCCCCGCTTGGGGTGGGCCCTTACAATTCTCGCGATGCGCCGACGGATCCGCTCGGCGGCCCTTCCGCTGCACCGCCACTCGCTGCCGCAACTGGCAGTCGACGGCGCGCTGGTCGCGCTCGCGTACCACCTCGCGTTCCAGCTGCGCTTCGACAGCGGACCGCCCGCTCAATACGAGCACCTGCGCGCGGACACCATCTGGTGGGTGCTCCTCGGGAGCCTGCCCGTGCTAGTGCTCACGCGCGTCTACCAGCGCCGCTGGCGCTACGCCGGCCAGCGCGACTACGAGGCGGTCGTGCGCGCCGTCGTGCTCGTCGTGCTCGCCACGGTTGTCGCGATCGACGTGCTGCGTCCCGTCCACAGCTACCCGCTGGTGTTCGTAAACGGCGTCTCCACGCACCACCACAGCACCGTCGCCGTCGTGCTGCCCAACGGCGTGATCGTGCTGTTCGCGCTGCTCTCGCTCGTCTTCCTCGTCGGCATCCGAGCGCTCGCCCGCAGCCTCTACGAGCGTCGCCCGCTGGCTGTGTTCCGCACCCCCGGCAAGAGCCAGCGCACGGTCATGATCGCCGGCGCGGGCGAGGGCGGGCGGATGGTGCTGCGCGAGATCCTGCGCAACCGCGAGCTCGGCCTGATCCCGGTGGGCTTCCTCGACGACGACCCCCGCAAGCGCAGGATGCGCATCGACGGCGTGCGCGTGCGCGGCAACACCGAAGCCGAGCTGCCGCGCATCCTCGACGACGCCGAGCCCGACGAAGTGATCATCGCGATCCCCTCCGCGCCCGGCTCCACTCGCGCGCGCATCGTGCGCGAGTGTCGTGCCCGCGCGATCCCCGTGCGCACGCTGCCCACGATGTTCGAGTTGCTGCAGACCCGCGGCGCGCTCGCGCGCCAGATGCGCGAGGTGCGCGTCGAGGACGTGCTTGGCCGCGAGCCCGTGCACATGGAGCTCGAGCGCGTCGGCGCCTACCTCGCCGGCGCGACGGTGCTCGTGACGGGCGCCGGCGGGTCGATCGGCTCGGAGCTCTGCCGTCAGATCGCGCGCGTGGAGCCACACCGGATCGTGCTGCTCGACCACGCCGAGGACAACCTCTTCTCGATCCAGCGCGAGTTGCAGGACGAGCGCCACGTGCCGTCCTCGATGCTCGCCGCGGTGCTCGCGGACTGCAAGGAGGAGGAGCGGTTGCGCGAGGTCTTCGCCGAGCACCGCCCGACCGTCGTCTTCCACGCCGCCGCGTACAAGCACGTCGGCCTGATGGAGGCGAACCCCGTCGAGGCGGTGCGCAACAACGCGATCGCCACGAGGGTCGTCGCGCACGTCGCCGGCGAGCTCGGCGTCACGCGCTTCGTGCTCGTCTCCACCGACAAGGCCGTCGCGCCCGCCACCGTCATGGGGGCGTCCAAGGCGCTCGCGGAGTTCGCCCTCGAGGCCGCCACCGCGCGCTTTCCCGACACCGACTACGCCGCCGTGCGCTTCGGCAACGTGCTCGGATCCTCCGGCAGCGTAGTGCCGATCTTCCGCCGCCAGATCGAGCGCGGCGGGCCGGTGACCGTGACCGACGAGCGCATGACGCGCTACTTCATGACGATCCCCGAGGCCGTCCAGCTGATCATCCGCTCCGGCTCGCTCGCCTCCGCCGACCCTCCCGCGCGCTCGAACGGCGACGGACACGCCGCCGCGCGCTCGCGCGAGGATCGCCAGGGCGCGGCGAAGGTCTTCGTCCTCGAGATGGGCGACCCGGTGAAGATCGTCGACCTGGCGCGCGCGATGATCGACCTCTCGGGCCTCGACCCCGATCGCGACATCGACATCGAGATCGTCGGCGCGCGCCCTGGCGAGAAGCTCCACGAGGAGCTGTTCAACAGCTACGAGCGGGCGCTCCCCACGGAGGCCGAGAAGATCCTGCTCGCCGACCGCAAGCCGATGGCGGTCGAGGCGGTCGAATCGATGTTCGCCGAGATCGGTCTGCTCGTCCTCGAAGGAGACGCCGCCGGTCTCGCGGCCAAGGTCTCCGAGCTCTCCGCCGAGCATCGCGAGGAAGACACCCTGCGCGATGCGCCTGCGCCCCTCGTACACTCCCCCAATTCATGACGTCTCTGCCGCTCGCGCTCTCGCTTTCGAGCACTTTCACCCAGATCGGCGCGATCGTCGCCTTCGCCGCGCTGGTCGGGATCGCCGTGCTCTCGCTGCTCGTGTTCTCTCAGGCTCGTGAGATCAAGCGCCTGCGCGAGTGGGCCGGGCGTGCGCCCGAGCGCGCAGCCGAGACGGAGCAGCGCGTCACCGCCGCGGCCGCCGTACGCGTGCAGCAGCCCTCTGGCGTGCAGGCCCAGCCGATCCCGCGCGCCGCGCCGATCCACGCACGCGCCGCCGCCGCCACGGGCGCCGGCCCCGCCACACGCGTCGTCGCGGCGCCGATCGGTCAGGGCGCCGTGCCCGCGTCCCAACCCCTGACCGCGGCGGGGACACCGGCGCAGGCTCCCGCCGCCCCCGGTGTGGCTGGGATGCCCCATCCAGGCGTCGCGGCGCCCGGGACCCCCGGCGCTCCCCGCCCAACGCTCCCCAGCCAGCCGCAGACTCCGGGCGCGCAGCCGACGCCCGCGGCCCGTCCGCCCGTGCTCCCCGGCCAGCCACCGACGCCAGCCGCGCGCCCGCCAGTGCCCGGCCAGCCACCCACGCCCGCGGCGCGCCCGCCCATCCCCGGTCAGGCACCCACGCCGGGCCGACCGCTCACGCCGGGCTCTCCATTGCCAGCGCCGCCCGCATCGGCGGCGCCCCCGGCGGGACAGGCGCCCCTTCCGAGCCCCGCCTCCGCGGCCGCGGCCGCGCAGAGCGCCCCGCCAGCCGTCCCGCCATCGCCCAATGGGCCGGGCTCCGGCGCTCCTCCAGTCGCCCGCCCGTCGGTGCCCGCTACGGCCGCCGCGAGCGCATCGCCGCGCGCGCCCAACCCGCCCATGCCGCCGGTCGCCCGCCGCCCGCCGCCCCCCAGCCCGGGGGACGCCAGACGTACCGCCCCGCCTCCCGCCGCGACCGCGACCGCTGCCGCGACCGCTGCTCCATCCCGCGGGAGCGCGACGCAGGGGGCCCGCAGGGGAGGCGCGGGATCGCCGCGGGATCGCTCACGGCTCGCCACCGAGGGCAACTCTCCGCGCCGCGCCACAGCCCTGATCCTTGGCGGGGTGCTGCTGGTGGTGGTCGTGGTGGTACTCGCCGTCACGGTGCTCGGAGGGTCGTCCTCCGACAAAGGCAGCGAATCCTCGTCGTTGAGTACAGCCGTGAGCACGGTCAAGAAAACCTCGACCACGCACGCGAGGAAATCGGGCCAGAGCTCCACCGCCAACCCGCCGGCGAACGCGGCGGAAACGACGGTCGCGGTGCTCAACGGCACCGAAACGACGGGCCTCGCGCACCGCGTGTCGACGGCCCTGCAGCAGCGCGGCTACTCGCAGGCGAACGCGCTCAATGGGCACCCCCCCGGCTCGGGCCAGCTCACCGTGGTGGAGTACGCGAGCGGCCACCAGACCGAAGCCGAAGGCGTCGCACGCGAGCTGTCGGTCAAACAGGTGCAGCCGCTGGAATCGGCCGTCGCCGCGCTCGCCGGCTCGGCGCAGGTGGTCGTGGTCGTCGGCGCCGACTCGACGTCGCCATAGCCGACTTCCTCGACATCCCCGCTCGCACGGTCAAGCCGCGCGAGCATGGCATCACCCACGTGATCGACCGCGGCCTGTCGTTGGCGGAGGTCGACGGCCTGCTCGAGGTCGCTGGGGCGGCCGTGGACATCGTCAAGCTCGGCTGGGGCACGGCGCTCGTGAGCGCGAATCTCGCGCCGAAGCTCGAGCTGTACGCGCGCCACGACATCCCGGTGGTCCTCGGCGGGACGCTCACCGAGCTGGCGATCCGTCAGGGTAGGGTCGAGGGGCTCGTCGCCTGGCTGCGCGAGCTGGGTCTCTCCCATGTGGAGATCTCCGACGGCACGATCGAGCTGGCGGCGGAGGTCAAGCGCGATCTGATCGAACGGCTCTCGCGCGAGTTCACCGTGTTCGCCGAGGTTGGCAGCAAGGATGTGGACGTCATCATGGCCCCGTACGTGTGGGTCGAGCAGATCGAACGCGACCTCGACGCGGGCGCGTGGAAGGTGATCGCCGAGGCGCGCGAGTCCGGCACGGCCGGCATCTACCGCGCCAACGGCGAGCCCCGAACTGGACTGATCGAGGAGATCGCCCACTCGATCGACCACCGCCGCATGATCTTCGACGCGCCCCAGCAGGCTCAGCAGGTATGGCTGCTCAAGCACTTCGGCACGGAGTGCAACCTCGGCAACATCGCCCCCGCGGACGTGATCTCACTGGAGACTCTGCGCCTCGGGCTGCGCTCGGACACGGTCGAGCGCTTCGCGCTGGGCGGCGCGGATTGACCGGCGAGCGGTCCGCAGGAGCGGGGCGGCCCGCGCCCGAGGCGGGCCAAGCCGGGACAGCAGCCAAAGACCCAGACCCCCTCGCGAAGATCGTCTTCGTGGCGCTCGTGGTCGCCTGCTTCGCGGCGTTCTTCGTCACCCAGCGCCTCAAGCACACGCCGACGGCGGTGCAGAAATTCAAACTCGCCGGCCGCTTCTCGCCCTACGCCCCCGCGGGTCACAACCAGGAGAGCATCTCCTTCAAGCTCGAGCGCGCGCAGGGCGTCACCGTCACGATCGTCAACGCCGCCGGCAACACCGTCGCGACGCTGTTCGTCGATCACCCGGTCGCCCGCTACAAACAGTTCTCGTTCCGCTGGAACGGTCGTCGCGGGAGCGCCCACGGCTACCGGCTGCTCGAGAGCCCGCACGGACGCTCGATCCTCGTGCCGAAGATCCACGGTCCCGTCGCGCCGCCGGGCGAGTACCGCGTCGAGGTCAGCCTGATCGAACAGGGCCACACGGTGTCTTCGCCGCACAGCTTCACGCTGGTGGGCCGCCGATGACATCGGCGCTCGCGACGAGCCTGCCCAGCGCCTCGACGATCCTCGTCGCGCTTGTCGGCGGGGGGGCGCTCGTGACGGTGCTCGTGCTCGCCATGCGCCGCTGGAGCGAAGCGTTCCCGCTGCTGGCGCTGCTCGCACTGCCGTTCCGGCTGCCGATCTCCGCCGACGGGCGCACCGTCAACCTCCTGATCCCCCTCTATCTCGTCGTCGTGGCCGGGACGCTCGAGCACCTGTCGAGGCGGCTGGCGGGCGCCGGTGCGGGCGCAACGCGGCCGGGCGGCGGTGGCGAGGCGGCGCGCTCCCCGCGCACGCTCTCCTTCTGGACCTCGCCCCGCGGCCTGGAGTGGCTGCTGTTCGCGTCCGTCGCCCTGTATGCGCTGCAGACGATCTACTCGAGCGACCACACGCGCGGGATCGAGAACGTCGCGGCCTTCTACATCCCCTTCGCGCTGCTGTTCCTGCTGCTGCGCGAGGTGGAGTGGACGCGCGAGCTGCTGCTGCGCTGCCTGGGGGTGGCCGTCGCCCTCGCGGTGGTCTTCGCGGGGATCGGCTTCGTGGAGTACGCGCGCAAGGATCTGTTCCTCAACCCGAAGGTCGTCGCGGCGAACCAGTACGACAACTACTTCCGCGTCAACTCGCTGTTCTTCGACCCGAGCATCTACGGGCGTTTCCTCGCGCTCGTGATGATCGCGCTCACGACCGTCGTGCTGTGGAGCACGCGCCGCCGCGACACGCTGCTCGGCGGCGCCATCCTCGCGTGGCTGCTCGCCGGCTTGGCGACGAGCTTCTCGCAGTCGAGCCTCGCCGCGCTGCTGCTCGGCCTGGCGGTGCTCGCCGCGTGGCGCTGGGACGTGCGCGCGACGGTCGCCGTCGCGGCCGTGCTGGTGGCCTGCGCGGGCGCGATCGTGCTGCTCGCGCCGACGAGCCTGCACTTCGGCCTGAAGGGCAGCGGCGGCTCCACGAGCAACGCCACGAGCGGGCGCACGGCGCTGATCTCCGGTGGCCTGGAGCTGTTCGCCAAACGCCCGCTCGAGGGCTATGGCTCGGGCTCGTTCGAAGTGCAGTACAAGCGCCACGGCGGCGGCACCTCGGAGAACGCCACGTCCGCGTCGCACACGATCCCCGTGACCGTCGCGGCCGAGCAGGGGGTTCTCGGCCTGGCGATGTACGTGGCGCTACTGATCGTCGCCTTCCTCGTGCTCCTGCGCGACGCCGGACGATCGCCGTCGCCGAAGCCGGGAGACACTCGCCTGCCGCTCGCATCCCCGTTTCGCCCAGCGCTCGCGGCGTGCTTCGCCGCGCTGGTGCTGCACACGTGGACGTACGCGGACTTCCTCGAGGACCCGTTCACGTGGGCGATACTCGCTGTCGGAGTGAACCTCGCGCGCCAGGACGGGCGCTGGGCAAGCGAGGCACGGACGCAGGGAGCGTGGCGTGCTCCGCACGCGAGCGACTGAGGACACCGCCTCGCGCCGGCCAGCGCCCGTCCTGAGTAGCTTCTGAGCCGTGCTCGGCTACCTCAAGCGCCTGATCACGACCGGCGCGGCGTACCAGTTCGGGGACATCCTCGCGAAGGCCCTCGCGCTGCTGACGCTGCCGCTGTACACGCACCACCTCGGCACGCGGGCGTACGGCGCGGCGGAAACGCTGCTCACAGCGGTGATCCTGTC
>DASUPL010000204.1:0-8476 GCA_036281155.1 Solirubrobacteraceae bacterium
GACACTCAGCGAAACTCGACGTCTACGAAGGCATGTGGCACGTCTTCCCGCAGTACCCCATGCCGGAGGCGCACGTCGCCGTCGAGAAGTCGGCCAAGTTCATCAACGACCACCTGAATCAATGAACGTTCGGTTGGACGAGCTCGGGTACTACTCACTACGAGCAGGTGGTAGCGCGCGGCACAGCGGCTACGAGCGCTCCCGAGAGCTCGAGGAGCTGCGCGCACGCCGCGACGGGAAGCGCCTCGACGAGACGGTCCTGACAAGCTCCCTCGCCGAGCTCTCATTACGGCTGCGGCACGAGTTGATCATCGCCGGCTCCCACGAGCCGCTGCGGCTTTGCAACGCGATCATCGAGCTGAGCGAGCTCCGCGACGAACTACTCGAGCGACGCCGCGCCGGTTGCGATGCGGTCCAGACCGCACTGAGCCGCGTACGGGGGACCGAGAGCGTCGACGCCGTCTTGGCACGCGGTACCGCGGCCGTCTGCGAGTGGTGCGGGTTCGACCGCGCGATGGTGTCGCGCGTCGAGAATTCGCGAGTCGCTGTTCAGTGCGTTTGCATTCCCCGCGACCCGGCGTTTGCGGATGAGGTCCTCGCGTTCGGCCAGACCGTGCGGCCCAAGCTGGGTGATTCCGTCGAGACCGACATGTTGCGGCAATGCCGTCCGTTGCTCGTTCTCGACGCGCAGAACCATCCGCGGGCGAACCGCGAGTTCACGGCTCTCACCCGGTCGACGGCTTATGTCGCCGCGCCGGTCATGTCCGAGGGCCACGTGATCGGCTGCCTTCATGCCGACCTGTATTACTCGGCCCGAGAGCCCGACGAAGTGGATCGAGACCTCCTGTTTGCGTTCGCGAAAGGCCTCGGGTCCGCGGTCGGCCGAGCGACCCTGCGCGAGCGCCTGCGACGGGAGCAAAGCCAGGTTCGTCAGCCCGTCGCGTCGACCGAGGCGCTGTGCGGTGAGGACGCGCAGGCCAAGGTCGAGATCCTCGCTGACAAAGAGCGACGCGCGGCGGCAATGGCAGGCGCCGATCCGTCGACGCTGGACTGCGCCGAGCCGCTGACACCGCGGGAACGCGAGGTACTGGAGCTCATCGCGGAGGGAGCGACGAACGGTGTGATCGGTGCCGAGCTGGTGATCAGCGCGGCTACGGTGAAGGTTCATGTTGGTCACATCTTGCGCAAGCTGAAGGCCGGCAACCGGACCGAGGCCGTCTCGCGGTACCTGCGGGCCTCGTGAGCCCGGGGCGGTCCCACATGACGACGGGCGTGTGAGGCTGTGCTGCTGCGCGCATCGTCTAACGTCGGGCCCATGCCAGACCGCCCACCCGGCGTCGAGCGCGGTTCCACGCTGCGGTCGGAGGAGACCCGGCGCCTGGCCGCGCGTCTGGCTAATGATCTTCCGGTCCTGGCGTCCGAGGTCTTCGACTTTGTCGCCACGCAACTCGACCAGGTCAATGCGGACGAGGAAACCCGCGCGTTGACGATGGCGGCCTGCGTCTCGACTGTGGAGGCCGGGCTTTGGATGCTTGCCCATGGGGTCCCTGCCGAACGGGCGCACGCGCCGGTCGCGGCCTTGGAGCATGCGCGTCATATGGCGGCGCGCGGGGAGGGCATCAATGCAACGCTGCGCTTCTACCGGCTGGGGCACGCCTACTTCTGGGAGCGGTGGGCGGAGGCGGCGGGCGCGGCGGTCGACGACCGGGTGCGACTCATCGAGCTGCTGCGCGATGTCTCCGCCTTCATGTTCGGGTTCCTGGACGTGATCTCCGGCGAGGTCAGCGCAGAGCTGCTCGCCGAGCGCGACCGGCGCCAGAGGCGCGTGACCGCCCAGCGCGAAGAGGTCGTCGAGGCCATCCTAGCCGGCGCGCACGTGGACGTGGCGCGGGCAGAGCTCACGCTGGGATTCGCGTTCCAACGTCCGCAGTTCGCGTTCATCTGTTGGACGGACGACGATCCTGGCGCGCTCGAGCCAGCGGCCGAGGCAGTGATCGCCGCGGTCGGGGGCAGCCGGTGGCTGCTGATCTCCGAGGGCGCAGACGAATTGGCCGGGTGGGTATCCGCACCACGTCTCGAGCGTCTTGTGCCGGCGGTCCTGAGCGCGGCCGTCGCTCAGGTGGCGGCCGGAGTGCATGTTGCGGTCGGTGGCGTCACCTCTGGCCTGCAGGGATTTCGGACCAGTCACGAGGAGGCGCAGCGGGCGCGGCGGGTCGCGCGGCTGGCCGCACCAAGTGCCCCGCGCCTCACGCGATTCGAGGACGTGGCGCTGGTCGATCTGCTGTCGTGCGACCTACCGGCCGCGCAGGCGTTCGTCGCGGCGGAGCTCGGCGGGCTGGCGTCTCGCGACGAGCGCGCCGGCGAGCTGCGGGAGTTCATGCTCCTCTACCTGACCGCGGGCGACAGTCACACGTCGGCCGCCGCGGCGCTCGGCGTGCATCGCAACACTGCCCGCCAGCGCCTGCAGCGCGCCGAGGAACTGCGTGGCCGCCCCGTGACTCGGCATCGCAGCGAGCTGCTCGCCGCGCTGGTGCTCGTCGAGGCTCTCGGAGACACGGTGCTGAGCTCCGCCTGATGTGCGAAGCGCACATCAGCGCGGGCGCTAAGGCCATCACGGCGCGGGGCAACGAGGCCTAACTTCGCCCCATGGCGTCCGTCACTGTCTTTGTTGCGCACCTCGTCGTCGACGCGGGCTTCGTCGGCGTCGCGGGCGGCCGCGAGCTCTTCAGCCGCCATCACGCGCAGGTCTCGGACAGGGCGGCGGACCGGTGACGACGTCGGCTGGCCAAGGCGAGTTCGACTTCGACTGGCTCGTCATCGGTTCGGGCTTCGGCGGCAGCGTCTCGGCGTTGCGCCTTACCGACAAGGAATATTCCGTCGGGGTGCTGGAGTGTGGGCGGCGGTTCGAGGACGAGGATTTCGCGAGATCGACCTGGGACGCGCGCCGCTATCTGTGGATGCCTCGGCTCGGCATGAGGGGCATCCTGCGACTCACGCTGTTCAAGGACGTCCTGGTCGCCAGCGGATGCGGTGTCGGGGGCGGCAGCCTGGGATATGCGAGCACGCTGTACGCGCCGCCGGCGGCCTTTTACGAGAGCCCCCAGTGGTCGGGGCTCGCGGACTGGGAGACCCTTCTCGCGCCGCACATCGCTGAGGCAGAGCGCATGCTCGGCGTCGTCTCCTACGACCGGGAGGATTTGGCCGACGAGCTCCTGCGCGGCCTCGGAGAGGAGCTTGGCGTCGGCGACAGCTTCCGAAGCTCGCGCGTGGGCATCTACCTCGGCGCCGAGGGGATGACCGTGCCCGACCCGTTCTTCGGCGGCGCCGGGCCCGAGCGCACCGGGTGCGTGCGCTGCGCGCAGTGCATGGTCGGGTGTCGCCACGGAGCCAAGAACACACTCGTGAAGAACTACTTGTGGTTCGCGGAGCGCGGTGGGGCCGAGGTGATGCCCGAGCGCACCGTGGTGGATATCCGACCGCTCAAGGATGGCGCCGGCCGCGGCGGCTATGCGGTGACCAGCGAGCGCTCCGGTGCCTGGCTGCGCAAGGACCGGCGCACGCAGACCGCGCGGGGCGTCGTGGTGGCGGCGGGCACGCTCGGAACCAATCGGCTGCTGCAGCAGTGTCGACTCTCGGGCTCGCTGCCCAGGATCTCGACACGTCTCGGGGAGCGCGTCCGAACAAACAGCGAGTCGATCGGCGCGGTGACAGCCAACGCCAAGGACGCCGACCTCTCGGCCGGGGTCGCGATCGGCTCGAGCATCTACCCCGACGCCGACACACACATCGAGGCCGTCAGCTACGGCCGAGGGGGAGACTCGATGAGCCTTCTCTACACACTGCTCACGGGCGACGGAACGCGCTTCACCAGGCCATTGCGGCTGCTGGGACAGATCCTGCGCCACCCGGCCCGTTTTGCTCGCACGCTTTCGCCGGTCGAATGGTCGCGCAGGACCCTCATGGTCCTGACGATGCAGACGACGGACAGCGCGATGGCGCTGCGGGCGCGACGCAGGCGCTTCGGGCTCGGCGTGTCACTGCAGACCGACCAGGATCCCGAGCGACCCAACCCGACGTTCATACCGCTTGCCAACGACGCCACCGAGCGGCTCGCCCAAAGAATCGGGGGCACCGCGCAGAGCAGCATCTTCGAGGCCGCCGCCAACATCCCGAGCACCGCGCACATCCTCGGTGGGGCGATCATCGCCGCGAGCCCGAGCGACGGGGTCGTCGACAGCCAGCTGCGTATGTTCGGCTACGAGAACCTTCTCGTGTGCGACGGCTCCGTCGTTCCGGCCAATCCCGGCGTCAACCCGAGCCTCACGATCACCGCCCTGGCCGAGCACGCGATGAGCCGGATCTCGCCCCGCGGATCGGCGGCCCTTCCGGGCCTGGCCCACGACGAACAGCTGGCGCTTGGATAGCTGCTTGGTGATGGCAACACGCGCGCCCACCCCTGCTCTGTCGCGCAAGCCCTCGCTCCCGCACGCCGCGATGAGCCCACCCCAACAAGAAACGAGCCTCCGGTGACACTGATCAGCCCCGACCTCGATCTTGGCGACCTGAGCCTGTGGGCGGACGGCCCGCCCCACGAGCTGTTCGCGCGGCTGCGCCGTGAGCAGCCCGTGCACTGGAGCCCGCTGAACGGCTTCCCGAACGAGCGGGGGTTCTGGTCGGTCACGCGCTACGAGGACGTTGCTGCGGTCGGCCGCGACCACTCCACGTTCTCCTCGGAAGAGGGCGGGATCATCGCCGTCGACAAGGTCTGGGACATCCCTGGCGTGCCGAGCTCACTTGAGCTCACGCGCAAGATGCTGATCGCTCAGGACCCTCCGCGTCATGACCGGTTGAAGGCGCTGGTGCAGGCGGCGTTCACGCCCAAGCGGGCACTCGATCACAGCGACCGCATGCGGGCGATCATCAACCTGGCCTACGACCGGGCGCTCGAGCGTCATCCCGACGGCGTCATCGATCTCGTCCAGGACGTCGGTGTGTACGTGCCGGCAATGGTGATCGGCGACATGCTCGGCGCTCCGCGCGAGGACGCCCAAAAGCTCGTGGACTGGACGAATCGCACCACCGGCTTCGAAGACCCGCGCGTCGCGCCAACCTCCGAGGACACCTTCCAGGCCGTGGCCGAGGTGTTCGCGTATGTCAACGCGATGGTCGAGGAGCGCCGCGTCAGACCGACCGACGACCTGACGACGGCGCTTGTGCAGGCGCAGGTCGACGGTGAGCACCTGGAGCATGAGGAGATCCTCATGTTCTGGTTCCTGCTCATGGTCGCCGGCAATGACAGCACCCGCGCGACGTTCTGCTCGGGGATGCTGAGCCTGCTGCAGGATCCCGAGCAGATGGCGCTCGTGCGCGAGCGCCCCCAGCTGCACGAATCCGCGGTGGAGGAGTTCGTGCGTTACCACCCCGCCTTCGCGTACATGCGACGCACCGCGATGTGCGATAGCGAGGTTGGGGGGCAGCCGATCGCCAAGGGCGACAAGGTGCTCCTCTGGTACGTCTCGAGTAACCGTGACGAGGACGTCTTCGAGAACGCCGATTACTTCGACGTGCGGCGCAGCCCGAACAAGCACCAGGGTTACGGAGGCGGCGGACGGCACTTCTGCCTTGGCGCCGGCCTCGCTCGCCTGGAGATGAAGCTCTGGCTTCAGCAGACGTTGCGCCGCTTCCCCGATCTGCAGCTGGCCGGCGAGCCGACGCGCATGAGCTCGACGTTCCTCAACCAGTACCGCACGATCCCCGTCAGCGTCGGGTAGCGGTGTCTACGTCGAGAGCCACGCGTCATCCGCGGGTGGCGATCATCGGGGCGGGCCCCGCGGGCTTCTACGCTGCCGAGCGGCTGCTGAAGGATCCAGCCAGTCAGGTCGAGGTCGAAATGTTCGATCGGTTGCCGACGCCGTGGGGGTTGGTGCGTGCTGGGGTGGCGCCAGATCATCCGAAGATCAAGTCGGTCTCGCGCGTGTATGAGAAGACCGCGGCGTTGCCGGGCTTTCGCTTCCACGGCAATGTCGCGGTCGGCTCGGACATCACGCACGACGAGTTGCTCGCCCACCATCACGCGGTCATCTACAGCTACGGCGCTGCGCGGGATCGCCGGCTCGGGATCCCCGGAGAGGATCTTGCCGGCAGCGTGCCCGCCACGGAGTTCGTCGCCTGGTACAACGGACACCCCGACGCGGTGGACCGCGAGTTCGACCTCCACTGCGGGCGCGCGGTGGTGATCGGCAACGGGAACGTCGCGCTGGACGTCGCACGGATGCTCGTCCTGACCCGCGACGAGCTCGCGGTCACCGACATCGCCGACCAGGCGCTGAGGGCGCTGGCGGCGAGCTCGATCGAGGAGGTCGTGGTGCTCGGTCGCCGCGGCCCGGCGCAGGCCGCCTACACGACACCGGAGCTGCGCGAGCTCGGCGAGCTGATTGACGCCGACGTGATCGTCGACTCGGCCGACGTGCAACTCGACGCAGCGACCCGCGCCTGGCTTGAGAGCGACGCCGCCGATCGCGGCACCCGCGAGAACGTCGAGATCGTCCGCGAGTACGCCGGACGCGAGCCCGCTGACCGCCGCCGGCGCGTGGTGCTGCGCTTCCTCGCCTCACCGGTCGAGGTTCTCGGCGCCGAGCGCGTCGAGGGCGTGCGGGTCGTGCGCAACGAATTGATCGCCGACGAGACGGGGCGCATCCGCGCAGAGCACACTGCCGTCGAGGAGATCATCGACTGCGGTCTGGTGCTGCGCGCGGTGGGCTACCGCGGCGCGGGCGTCGAGGGCCTGCCGTTCGACGAGCGCTCGGGGACGATCCTCAACGAACGCGGCCGCGTGCTGGCCCAGCCGGGTGGCTCCGCGCTGCCCGGCGCTTATGCCGCGGGCTGGATCAAGCGCGGCCCATCGGGCGTGATCGGCACGAACAAGAAGTGCGCGCACGAGACGGTCGACAACCTGCTCGAGGACCTCGCCGCCGGGCGGCTCGCCGAGCCCCGGCACCCCGCGCAACACCTCGACGGGCTGCTCGCCGAGCGCACGCCGCAGCGCGTCGACTACGCGGGCTGGGAGCGCCTCGACGCACACGAGCGCCTGACGGGCAAGGCGCAGGGCCGCCCGCGCGTGAAACTCACCAGCCGCGACGAACTGCTGGCCCACGGCCTGCCCGCTCCCAGCGCGCCTTGACCACCGAAAGAGAGGAAGCCGATGCAACAGTTCCGCGCTGCCGTTGAAGCTGATGATCTGCAGGCCATCCCAGCGCTGCTGGCTGAGGATGTGGTGTTCCACAGCCCGGTGGCGTTCGCGCCCTACGAGGGTCGCGAGCTTGTCGCGGCGATCTTGCGCGGCGCCGGCCGCGCCTTCGAGAACTTCCGCTACGAACGCGAGATCGGCAATCCCAGCGGCCGCGACCACGCGCTGCTCTTCAAGGCCCGGGTTGGCGATCGAGAGGTCCACGGCTGCGACTTCCTGCGCGTCGACGGCGACGGGCTCATCGACGAGCTCGTCGTGATGGAGCGCCCGCTGTCGGCCGCGCTCGCGCTGTCTAGGCGATGAAGGCGCAGTTCGAGATCGTGCAGCGCGAGCTGGGGCTGACAGCGTGAGCACCGCTGACGCCGTGGCGGGGCGTACCGCGTTCATCAGCGGCGCCAGCCGCGGCATCGGCCTCGAGATCGCTCGGACGCTCGCGCGTGCGGGTGCCAATATCGCGCTGATCGCGAAAACCGACACCCCGCACCCGAAGCTGCCCGGGACGATCTATGACGCAGCGGAGGAGCTGCGCGCGCTGGGCGCCGACGTGCTCCCGATCGTCGGAGACATCCGCGACGAGGCGCGCGTTGCCGACGCCGTCGCGCGCACCGCGGAGCGCTTCGGCGGGATCGATTTCTGCATCAACAACGCGAGCGCGCTCGGCCTCGCCGACGTCGCGACTCTCCCGGTCGCGCGCTTCGACCTGCTGCAGTCGGTCAACGTCCGCGGAACGTTCGTGGTGACGCAGGCCTGCCTCCCACATCTGCGGCGCTCCGAGCACGCCCACGTGCTGACGCTCTCGCCCCCGTTGAACCTCGACCCGAAGTGGTTCGCGCCAGCGGCATACATGGTCTCGAAGTACGGGATGACCATCGTCACGCTCGGCGTCGCATGGACCGAGCAGGACCAAGGCGTCGCCGGTAACTGCCTCTGGCCGCTGACAGCGATCGCGACCGCCGCCGTCGCGAATCTGCTCGGCGGCGAGGAGATCGTCGCTCGTTCGCGCACCCCGCGGATCGTCGCCGACGCCGTTGCCATCGTCCTGCGCCGCGATCCCGCCGTCTACACCGGCAACGCCGCGATCGTCGAGGACCTCCTCGCGGAGGAGGGAATCACCGACCTTGCGCCCTACAGCCAGCGGCCAGGGCAGAGCTCGTTTGCGCCGGACTTCTTCGTCGATCCGACCGAGGCGCAGCTCCAGGCCTGACGCAGCAAGCGTGCTCGCAGGCCGGC
>DASUPL010000205.1:0-2647 GCA_036281155.1 Solirubrobacteraceae bacterium
GGTGGGTGCGCCGCCAACGGCACGTGCGAGCTCGGAGAAGCGCAGGGGCCCGAGCAGGAGCTCGCGAACGACCAGCAGCGCCCACCGCTCGCCGATGCTGTCGAGCGCGCAGGCGAGGCTGCACGGCTGGCTGTATTCACGCCGCGTCATGGCGGGATGATAACAGCTGGTTGGCTTTTCAAAGGTGTCGCTTTGGAATATGGTACGGTCTCGCCGACGCATGTACGCACGCATCGCAGACCTCACGTGGAAGCGCCCCAAGCTCGTGCTTGCGGTCGTCGCGGCTCTCGCCCTGTTCTCGGTCGGGTTCGCCCACGACGTCGAGCATCACCTGAAGGCGGCGGGCTTCACCGACAGCGCCTCGGAGAGCGAGCGCGCGACGAGGATGCTCGACGGCGCGCTCGGCTACGACCCGAACCCGGCGATCACGTTGGTCGTGCGCGGTCCACGAGGAGGCAAGCTCGATCTGAGCGACGGGGCGGTGCGCAAGGAGATCGACCGCCTCAGCGACGGGATGGCGCGCGTGGAGAACATCGGGCACGTGATCAACCCGCTTCACAACCGGCGGGAGGGGGCGGCGCTGATAGCCCGCGACGGACGCTCGCTGGTGATCTCGGGGCATCTGTCGACGAGTGAAATCGAGGACGCCGGTGGGGTCGCGGCGGAACACGTCCGCACGCTGATCCGATCGAGCGGGCTGGACATCTCGATGGGCGGCTTCGCGGCGAGCTTCAACGAAGTCAACGACCGCACCCGCACCGATCTCACAAAGGCCGAGCTGATCGCGTTCCCCCTCCTGGGGCTGTTGCTGCTGATCGTCTTCCGAGGGGTCATCGCGGCCGGGATTCCGCTGCTGATCGGGGGCATCTCGATCGTCGGCACGATGCTCGTGCTGCGAGTGATGTCGCTGCTCACCGACACTTCGCTGTTCGCTCTCAACATCACCACCGCCCTGAGCCTGGGGCTTGCCGTGGACTATGCCCTACTGATGGTGTCTCGCTACCGCGAGGAGATCGGCCGGGCCGGCGCCACGCGCGAGGCGCACCTGCGCACGGTCCAGACGGCGGGTCGCACGGCGGCCTTCTCGGGTTTCACGGTCGCCGTGGCGATGCTGGCGCTGTTGGCGTTCCCGCAGCGCTTCCTGTACTCGATCGGCGTCGCGGGAGCGGCGGTGGGTTTGCTCTCGGCGATGATCGCGCTGCTCGTCGTTCCCTCGCTGCTGGCGCTGCTTGGGACGCGGATCGACGCGCTCGCCATCCGTCGCGGCCCGGCTGTGTCCGACGAGTCCGGCGGCTGGTACAGGCTGGCGCGGGGAGTGATGCGCCACCCGGTGATCGTGGCGATCGCGAGCGCGGCGCTGCTGCTGGCGGCGAGCACGCCGCTGCTGTCGACGCGGCTGACCGGCCCGAGCGCCCAGGCGGTCCCCCCGGGTCTTCCCTCCTACGAAGCGAACACGTACCTGGAAACGCACTATCCGCGCGCGGTGAACGAGGCGGTGACGGTCGTCGTCGACGGCCGCACGGGCGACGCGCGGCTGGCGGACCTACATCGCCGGATCGTCGCGATCGGCGAAGTCGCGCAGGGGGCGCCGTTCACCCGCGCTTCGACAAGGGTGGCGTACGCGAACTTCGCGCTGCGCGGGCAGGCGCTGAGCGCCGCTTCCGAGCACGCCGTGGAAGAGATCCGCGCGTTGAGCTCCGTGAGCGGGACGAGCACGCTCGTGTCAGGCAACACCGCCCGCTTCATCGACCAGAAGCAGAGTCTGTTCGGCCACCTGCCGCTCGTGGCGGGACTGATCGCGACGACCACTCTGATCCTCCTGTTCCTGCTCACGGGCTCGATCCTGCTGCCGCTGAAGACGCTGCTGATGAACACGATGACGCTGGGGGCGACGGTGGGGGTCGTGAAGCTCGGGTTCCAGGAGGGCTGGCTCGACGGCCCTTTCTCCTACAAGGGTCCGGCCGCGATCGAGGTGACGAGCCTGGTGTTCATGTTCGCGATGATCTTCGGTCTCGCGACCGACTATGCGGTGCTGGTGATGGCGCGCATCAAGGAGCAGCACGACCTCGGTGAGAGCAATCGCGAGGCGGTCGCGATCGGCATCGCCCGCACCGGCCGCGTGATCACCGCGGCGGCGCTGATGATCGCCGTTGTGTTCATCGCCTTCGGCGTGAGTTCGGTGTTCTTCATGAAGCAGATCGCGCTCGGCATGGCGGTGGGGGTGGTGCTCGACGCGACGGTCGTCCGCGGCCTGCTGGTTCCCGCGCTGATGCGCCTGCTGGGGAACTGGAACTGGTGGGCGCCGAAGCCGCTTCGCCGTGTGTACGTGCGCCTCGGCTTCTCCGAGGCGTGAGCGCGACGCCCCCACCCTCACGAGCCGGTCACAACTCAATCTCCGTTGCGCGGTAGGTGTCATCTGGGCCTTCGTGGGGTATAGACCGCTTTGATGCGGACCAAGCTGCTTGCGATCTATCTCAATGACCACCTTGCGGGCGCCACCGCGGGGACCGCCGTCGCGCAACGGGCCGCGGGCTCCAACCGCGACAACCACGCCTACTATCCAACGCTCAGCACCCTCGCTGAGGAAATCCGTGAAGATCGCGCGTCTCTGCTTGGCATCATGAGCGCTCTGAAAATCGGGGCCGAC